>NZ_JBLRWA010000030.1:0-96420 GCF_048159585.1 Kitasatospora sp. SC0581
TCGGACCGCCTTCCAGCGGACCCTCCGGGCTTCGTTCTTTCGTGTTTCCAGCTTATCAGATGTTTTCCGCTCCGTTTCCGGGGCTTCGTTCATCCAACTCGCCGGTGTCTTCCGGGGTTTGACGCCCTGTCCGACGTTTCAAACTCTAGCCGATCCCCGCTCCGAAAAGCGAATCCGACCGCAACCCGATAAAACGAGCACGCCGAATAAGCACCAGGTCACAGCGCCGAAAAGCGCAAACGACCGGCACGAACCGGAAGTGGTGTTTCAGAGGATTGGCCACCGCGGGACCGTCCGCGCAGATGCGTGTCCGGTGCTCCCTGCCAGGCAGCTCGAAGAACACTAGACCTCTGGAGTCGCCGGGTCAAGTGGCGCAACCGAATTCTCGGTGCCCTCCTCCGCCGGCAGCTGGAAGGCCAGGACGGCGACGTCGTCGTCGTGCTCGGAGGTCACGCCCATCGCCCGCAGCAGCCGGGCGCAGATCACCTCGGGGGCGCCGATCGCGCCGGTCAGGGTGCGGGCCAGGAGGTCGAGGCCCTGGTCGATGTCCTCGTCCCGGCGCTCGACCAGTCCGTCGGTATAGAGGACACCGGTCGTACCGGGGAGCAGGCGCAGGGTGTGGGAGACGTGCAGGCCGCCGCCGGTGCCGAGCGGCGGGCCGTTCTGCTCCTCGCTGCGCAGGATGGTGCCGTCCGGGCAGCGCAGCAGGACGGGGAGGTGTCCGGCGGAGGCGTAGGAGAGGGTGCGGCGCCGCGGGTCCCAGACGGCGTAGGTGCAGGTGGCGATCTGGTTGGCGTCGATCTCCATGGCGAGGCCGTCGAGCAGGCGCATCACCTCGTGCGGCGGGAGGTCGAGGCGGGCGTAGGCGCGGACCGCCGTCCGCAGCTGGCCCATGACGGCGGCGGCGCGCAGGCCGCGGCCCATGACGTCGCCGATGACGAGTGCCGTGCGCCCGCCGTCGATGGCGATGACGTCGTACCAGTCGCCGCCGACCGCGGCCTCGGCGCCGCCCGGCTGGTAGGTGGCGGCGACCCGCAGGCCGGCCGGCTGGTCGAGCTTCTGCGGGAGCAGGCTGCGCTGGAGGGTGACGGCGGCCTCGCGCTGGCGGCGTTCCGCTTCGCGCAGGCGGGCCGCGGCGAGGACCTGGTCGGTGACCTCGGCGGCGAAGATCAGCACGCCGGCGGGCGGTCCCTCGGCGGGGGCGTCGCCGCCCTCCCCCGTGCCGAGCGGGACGCAGGAGACGTTGTAGTAGCGGTTGCCGGTGAGGCCGAGGATGCAGCGGGCCTTGACGCTGCGCGGGCGGCCGCCGCGGATGACCTGGTCCATCAGGGGCAGGACGCCCATGGTGGCGAGTTCGGGGAGCGCCTCGGCGGCCGGCAGTCCGGTGGGGCGTTCGCCGAAGAGTTCGCGGTAGGCGCGGTTGGCGTAGCCGAGCTGGTGGAGCGGGCCGTAGGTGACGGCGACCGGGGCGGGGATGCGGTTGAGGACCTCGCGCAGGTTCTGCGGCTTGTGCGGGTCGGGGAGCTCCGCGGTGGCGGCGGGGCCGGCCGGGTCGCGGGGGCCGGGCACGACGACGCCCTCGGGGCAGGGCGCACCGTCCTCGGTGCCGGTCCCGGGGGGCGGGAGGGCACGCCAGGGGACTCCGGCGAGCCGGGCGCTCCAGCGCATGAGGTTCAAACGACGGCCGCTTCCTCGTTTTCCAGGCATATCATCACTTTTTGTGTGCGCAGCAGCACACGGGGTAATGACCAGGTCGGGCTGATCCTGTCAGGCGGAGGCCCGGTTCCGGAAGTCGCGCGCCCGGCGTGGCCGCCCGATCCGCCGTCCGACCCACTCCCCGGTTCGCCGTCCGGTCGGCCGCCGGCCCGGGTCGGCGGCCGCGGTCACCGGGGAGCATCGGGGCCGGCGTCGGACGGCCGTCCGGGCTCGGGGCCGAACCCCTCCTCGAAGGCCGAACGCGGGTGCTCCATCGCACCCAGCGAGACCGGCTCGCGGGAGAACACCCCGCCCAGCACCCAGTCCATCAGCACCCGCACCCGGCGCTCGGTGCTCGGCAGCCGCCGCAGGTGCCGGGCCCGGTGCAGCCACCAGGCCCGGCGGCCGGTGAGCCTGCCGCCGCGCCGGGTGTGGGCGACGGCCCGGTGCGGGCCGAGCGAGGTCGAGCAGGCGGCGGGGCCCGGCCGGTAGTCGGCCAGGCCCGGGGCGTGCGGGCCGCCGTCCAGGGCCACCACGACGTTGCGGGCGAGCAGCTCGGCCTGGGCGAAGGCGTGCTGGGCGTTGGGGGCGCAGGGGGCGCCGTCCGCGTTCGGGTCCGGTACGGCGGCGCAGTCGCCGGCCGCCCAGACGCCGGGCAGGGCGCGCCCGTCCGGTCCGACGGCCTGCAGGGTCGCCAGGCACCGCACCCGGCCGAGGGTGTCCAGCGGCAGGTCGGTCGCGCGCAGCAGCGGGGACGGCCGGACGCCCGCCGTCCAGACCAGCGTGCGGGCACCGAAGCGGCTGCCGTCGGAGAGCGCCACGACCCGGTCGGCGGCGGACTCCAGGGTGGTGCTCAGCCGGATGTCGACGCCGCGTTCGCGCAGCTCCCCCAGGGTGTGCCGGGCGAGTTCGGGCGACTCCTCGGCGAGGATCCGGCCGGTCGCCTCCACCAGCACCCAGCGCAGGTCCTCGGCGCGGACGTTGTGGTAGCCGCGCACGGCGGTGCGGGCCATGTCCTCCAGCTCGGCGAGCGCGCCGACGCCCGCGTAGCCGGCGCCGACGAAGACGAAGGTGAGCGCGGCCTGGCGCAGCGCCGGGTCGCGGGTGGCGGAGGCGAGGTCGAGCTGCTCCAGGACGTGGTTGCGCAGGCCCACCGCCTCGCCGACGGTGGAGAAGCCGAGGCCGTGCTCGGCGAGGCCGGGCACCGGCGCCGTGCGGGAGACCGATCCGGGGGCCACCACGAGGACGTCGTAAGGGAGTTCGACCGGGGCGGGGGGTTCGCCGGGGCCCGCTGCGTCGGCCAGGGCACGCCGGGCGGCGTGTTCGATCCGGGTGATCCGGGCGGTGAGCACCCGGCAGTCCGGCAGGACCCGGCGCAGCGGGACGACCACGTGTCTCGGGTCGATCGAGCCGGCCGCCACCTCGGCCAGCAGCGGGTGGTAGGTGAAGTACGCCTGGGGCTCGACGACGGTGATCTCCGCCTCGCCGCGCCGCAGCCGTTCCCGCAGGGCGCGCTGGAGGTGGAGTGCGGCGGCCGTTCCGGCGCAGCCGCCGCCGGCGATCAGGATCCTGATGGTGCGCCTCCTGCCGATGCGACGTTTCGTCCCGGCCACCCCGCGGCCGGGGGTGTCCCCCATCACGCCCCCTATGAAGGACCGGCGGGGGTCGTCTTGTCCACAGTCCGTACGGGGCTGGTTGCGACGCGAGTGACCGTCGTGGCCAGTTGTGCCTACTGGGCGACTTTCTGACGCACTTTCGGCCTCGGAGAGTGGTGAACTATGGTCGGATTGTGTACCGGGGCGGCCGTCGCCATGACAATCGGCGGCGACGCACCGTGGAGCGGCCACTACGGCCAGTTCCAGCGTTGGCGTGAGAACCCGACTGGGGGACGGTCATCCGGGGAAGGGTAGTTCCCGGACAGGGCCCCGGTCGGTGCCGACGCGCCGAGCCGGACGTGGACCCGGCACGGCGGCACGAACCGTGGTCACCGGATCGGGACGGGCGGCACGAGCATGGGTCATCGGGTCACTTCTGACGGGCCGAGCTGCACCGGGGGGTGCAGGGGCGGGCGACGACAGGGTCCGGTTTCGGACGCCTGCGGGGGAGAGTTGGGATGATGGATCAGGAGCAGGTATTGGGGCGGGCGGGTGCGTCGCAGGTCGGACCGGGCATGGTCCCCGAGCAACGCGGCCCGGTGGACCTGCCGCAGGGCGGAACGGCACCGGCCGGTCTGGCCCGGGCGGCCGTCCCGTACCGGGTCGAGCCCGCGCCGGCCGCCGTGCCGGTGCCGGGGGCCCGGTTGCGGGTGGACGCCCGGCGGAACCTGGAGAGCGTGCTGCGGGCGGCACGCGAGGTGTTCGGCGAGTTCGGCTACGGCGCGCCGATGGAGGAGGTGGCGCGCCGGGCCGGGGTCGGGGTCGGCACCGTCTACCGGCGCTTCCCGAGCAAGGAGGTGCTGGTCCAGCGGATCGCCGCCGAGGAGGTGGCGTGGCTGACCGCGCAGGCGCGGGAGTCGCTGTACGGCGGTGACGGCGCCTGGGAGGCGCTGGCCGGCTACCTGGCCCGCGCGGTGAGCAGCGGCGCCGGGCGGCTGCTGCCGCCGGAGGCGTTCCGGTACGCGGAGGAGCTGGGCCGGGTGCCCGAGCAGCGGGCGGCGGAGCCGCCGGCCGCGGTCCGCTTCGACCTGCGCGGCGAGGAGGCCCGTTCCGGCGGGGCGGTCGAGCCGTCGGCGGCCGACGCCGATCCCCGGCTGCTGCTCCAGCTGCTGGCCGCGCTGGTGGCGCGGGCCGGTGCGGCGGGCGAACTGCGGCCGGGCGTCACGGTGTCGGACGTGGTGCTGGTGCTGACGGCCTCGGTGCCGGTGCACGCGGCCCGTCCGTCGGTCTCCGCGCCGACGGCCGTCGGTTTCTCGCCGATTTCTCCGCAGACGGAGGGCCAGCCGGTCGCCGGGCCCTCGGACCGGCTGCTGCAGATCCTGTTGGACGGCCTGCGGGAGCGCTGACGCCCGTCGGCCGGCCGGGCCGCCACGCCGGACGGGCACGGGAGTTGGGAGGAGGACCGGCGCGCGACCCGAGTGCGCGCGCCGGGGTGCGGGAGTCGCACACCCCACCACCGCACGCTGGGCGAACGCCCCCGCGACGGCCCCTCGGAGGAGTGGAAGGCGACCGGTCCGGCTACCGCCGATCCCTGCGCTATGCCATCCTTTGCCCGTGGTTGGAGCCAATGTCCCGATGCGCGCCGTTCGCGCGCCGTCGGCGCCGTACGCCGGGGAACCGTGCGCCTACGCACTCCCGCGCGCCCTGCCACACTACGGGGGCTGTCGTGGAATCTGGGGTCCGTTGTGAGCGCCGAGGAACAGAACGACTACGGGTACGGCCTCGACTTCGGGGGCCGCTCCGGTGAGACCGCCGAGGGGTCCGCCGCGGGCCCCTGCAGTCTCGGCAGCGCCGGCGGTACGGCCCAAGTGCCGGGCGCCGCAGCGGGTTCGGCCGCCGGCCACGTCCCCGACCAGGCCGGGATGCCCAGCCGCGAGACGCTCTCCGCCTCCGCCGCCGCACTGCCCCCGGGCCGGGTGCCAGGGCAGGCCCCGGCGGGCCGGGGCGGCGTCGCCCCCGAGGCGTTCGTCGGCGAACCGTTCACCGGCGACGGCCGCACCGCCCGGCCGACCGTGCCCGCCCCCGCCGACCCGGTGGACGGCGAGCGCCCGGCCTCCGACTCCGAGTTGACCGCCCGGGTGCGGGCCGGCGACGACACCGCGTACGAGGAGATCTACCGCCGGCACGCCGACTCGGTGCGCCGCTACGCCCGTACCTGCTGCCGGGACAGCTTCACCGCCGAGGACCTCGCGGGCGAGGTCTTCGCCCGCACCCTGCAGGCGCTGCGGGCGGGCAAGGGCCCCGAGTTCGCCGTCCGCGCGTACCTGCTGACCGCCGTGCGCAACGTCGCTGCCGCCTGGCACCGCAGCGAGCGGCGCGAGCAACTCGTCGACGACTTCGCCGTGTTCGCGCAGACCTCGGCCGCCGTGGTCGACTTCGACCTCGCCGACCCGGGCGCCGACGCCTGGGCGATGGCGATGGCCGACCAGCGGATGGTCATGCAGGCCTACGCCGAACTGCCCGAGGACGACCGGATGGTGCTCTGGCACACCGAGGTCGAGCGGGAGTCCCCGAAGACCGTCGCGGTGATGCTCGGCAAGACCGCCAACGCCACCGCCGTCCAGGCCCACCGGGCCCGCGACCGGCTCGCCGCCGCGTTCCTCCAGGCGCACGTCTCGGGCAGCCAGGACAGCGCCTGCGAGGCGTACGCCAACCGGCTCGGCGCGTACGCGCGCGGCTCGCTGCGCAAGCGGGCCTCGGCGGAGGTCGGCCGGCACCTCACTGAGTGCGACCGCTGCACGGCCGCCTGCCTGGAACTGACCGAGATCAACACCGGGCTGCGCGCCCTGCTGCCCGGCGGGGTGCTGGTCTGGATCGGCGTCGGCGGGTTCGGCGCCGCCGCGGCCGCCGTGGGCGGTGCCGCCGCCGTCGGCGGTGCGGCAGCGGCCGGGACGGCCGCCGCGACCTCCGGGTCCGCGGGAGCCGCGGGCGCTGCGGGCGCTGCGGGCTCGGCCGGTGCGGCCTCCGGCGGGGGCGGGGCCGGCGCCGCCGCGGCCGGCGAGGGCCTGGGCACCGCCGCCAAGGCCGGGATCGCCGCCGCCATCGCGGTCGCCGCGGCCGCCGTCGCCGCGTACGCGCTCACCGGCGCACCCGAGCCGCAGCCCCCGGCGGCCGCTCCCCCGGCCCCCAGCGCCCCGGCCGCCGCCTCCCCGGCGCCGCCCGCGGCCGCGTCCGCCGCACCAGCGGCACCCGCCGCGGCCCCGGCGCCCGGCGCCGCCGCACCGGCCCCGGAGGCGCCCGCGTCGAGCGCCGACACCAAGCCGGCCGCCGCGTCCACGCCCGCCCCGCCGCCCGCCACCACCCGGGCGCCGGAGTCCGGCACGCCCACGTCCGGCAGCCCGAAGACGCCGACGCCGACCTTCACTCCCCCGGTGGTGCCCGTACCGAGCCTGCCGCCGCTGCCCACCCCCGACGTGCCGGTCGTCCCGACGCCCACCCTGCCGCCGGTGCCGACCCCGACCGTCCCCACGCCGACGCCGCCCGTGCTCAGCGACTTCTGGGGCAACTCGCTGCCTGTGCTCAAGCCCGGCAGCAACCGGGTGCCGCCGCCCGAGCCGAGCATCCGGCAGAAGGACAGCGACAAGTTCTGGCAGCGGGACGGCGGCTGGATCGGCGGCGACTACCACCCGCACGTGATCACCGTGCACGCCCCGGCGGCCACCGTGATCGACCTCAACCGCACGTGCACGTCCTTCGACGCGCTGGCCGGGGTGGACGACGCCACGATCTCGCCGGGCGGGGTCGTCTTCACCGTCCAGGGCACCGACGGCACCGTCCTGTGGCGCTCCCGCGCGCTGGCCGTCGGCGACGACGCGGTGCCGGTGCACGTGCCGCTGGCCGGGCAGAAGGCGATCAAGCTGTCGGTCACGCCGGTGAGCGGGATCTGGTCGGCGCTGAACGTCGCGGACTGGGCCGAGGCCCGCTTCCGCTGCTCGTGACCCGGGCGCGCTCCGGGCGGGCATGACGGAGGCCCGCTCCAGGGGTGCTGGAGCGGGCCTCGGGTCCGCGGTGCCGTGCCCGGGTGGGCCGCCGGGGTGGGCGGCCTGGGCCCGGTCGGCCGTCAGATGGCGCAGGAGCCGTCCGCGCAGGCCTCCCCGGCCGGGGCGACCTGCACCGGGGCGGGGCGGCGCTCGCCGATCTCGGCGGCGACCTGCTCCAGCACCTTGCCGAAGGTCGCGGCGTCCTGGCCGCCCTGGACGGCCCACTTGCCCTCGAAGACGAAGGTCGGCACGGCGCTGATGCCCAGCTCCCGGCCCTCGGCCAGCTGGGCGTTGACCTCGGCGGTGCCCTCGTCGCCCGCCAGGTAGGCGGTCACCCGGTCCCGGTCCAGGCCGGACGCCACGGCGACGTCGGTCAGCGCGGCACGGTCGCCGACGTCGACGCCGTCGGTGAAGTGCGCCTTCAGCAGCGCCTCCTTCAGCCGCCCCTGGACGGCCGGGCCGTACTCGGACTCCGCGAGGTGCAGCAGGCGGTGGCCCAGGAAGGTGTTGGCGTGCAGCGCGGCGTCGAAGTCGTACGCGATGCCCTCGGCAAGGCCCAGCTCGGCCACCCGCGCGTCCATCGCCACCGACTGCGGGCCGTAGCGCTCGGCCAGCCAGGCGCGGTGCGGGCTCGCCGTGGCGGGGGCGTCCGGGACCAGCTGGTACGGACGGTAGACGACCTCGACCTGCTCCTTGCCCGGGAAGTCCGCCAGGGCCTGCTCGAAACGGCGCTTGCCGATGTAGCACCAGGGGCAGGCGATGTCGCTCCAGATCTCGACCTTCATGCGGGGGGCTCCAGGGGGCGTCTTGTGGGATGGGGACAAGATGGATGAACGATGAACCATCTCGGTACATTCCCGGCACCACCTGGGCGTCTTTCCGCCCCGCTCCAGGTCAGGCCGCGGGCGGCGCCGGCACCACCAGCACCGGGCAGGCCGCGTGGTGCACGACCGCCGAACTCACCGAACCCATCAGCAACCGGGCGAAGCCGCCGTTGCCCCGGGTGCCGATCACCAGCGTGTGCTGCCGGGTCGCCGCCTCCAGCAGCACCTCGATCACATTGCCCAGCACCACGTGCAGCGACAGCTCCCCCGCGTACGGCACGGGACGCCGGCGCTGCACGGCGGCCACCGAGCGGCGCAGCCCGTCCGCCATGCTCTCGACCAGCGTCTCCACGCTCTCCTGCACCAGCTCCGCCATCCCCGGGGGGTAACCGGCCGGCGCCGGGTTGACCACGGCGAGCACGTACAGCGGCAGCCCGAACAGCTCGGCCTCCGTCATCGCCCGGTCCAGCGCCCACAGCGACCCGTCCGACCCGTCGCACGCCGCCAGCACCCCGGGCGGCCGCCCCGCCGGCGGCCGCCCGAGCACCGACAGCACGACCGGCACCTCCCGCCCCGCGCTCCCACCGGCCACCGCACGTCCTCCTCACCCCGGATCCACACCCCCGCCATCATCACCGCCCCGCCGATCCGGACCCGGCAACCGCGCCGCAGGGCGGGGAGGGGCGGGCCCGGGCGCCGGCGGGGGTTCAGGAGGTGAGGGCGGGTTGCCGGGGGGTGGGGAGGCCGGTCCAGCAGGCGCCGTGGCGGCGGGCGCGGATGCGGCGGAGCCAGAGTTCGGTGGAGACGAGGTCGGCGAGGCCGGCGAGGGCGGAGGGGGAGAGGGGGGTGGCGGGGTCGGCGGACTGGGCGAGGCCGGCCCGGACGGCGGGGAGGTCGATGAGGCCGGCTTCGGCGAGCAGCGGGGCGTCGAAGAGTTCGGCGAGGCCGTCGGCGGCGAGGCGCAGGCCGGTGCGGGCGGGGGCGGCGCGGTCGGGGCGGGGGACGCGGCCCCAGTCGGGGGGCAGGTCGGTGCGGCCGGCGCCGGTGAGGACGGCGTGCAGGAGGGCGTGCCGGGCGCCGGGCTGGAGGCGGACGTCGTCGGGCAGCAGCCGGGCGGCGCGCACCACCTGGTTGTCGAGGAAGGGCGCGTGCAGCCGTTGGCCGGGCTGTTCGGCGGCGTGCACGAGCGTGCGGAACCCGCGCGCCTGCCGGTAGAGGGCGTGCCGGGCCCGGTGTGCGCCGGGGTGTTCCCCGGGCGCCGGTCTGCGCGCCGCCAGGCGGAGCCGCAGCGCGACCGCGGAGAGCGCCTCGTCGGACAGCCAGCGGGCGGCCGGACCGGGCACGCACCAGGCGAGGTCGGCGGCCGAGCGGGCCCCGGCCGTACCGGCGCCGTCCGGGACGTGGCGGGCGGTCAGCCTGGCGGCCGCCTCGTCCAGCGCCTCGGCGTAGCGGACCCGGGAGAGCCGGTGGGCGGCCCGGACCACGGTGAGCGGGGTGCGCAGCGTGCCGGTGAGGACGCCCGCGGCCGCCCGGTCGGCGCCGGCCAGCGCGACCACCGGGGACAGCAGTTCGCGCGGCCGGCCGGCCCGGAGGAGGTCGGCGAGCCGGGCCGGGTGCCCGTCCAGCACCTGCCGGGCGCCGTAGCCGGTGAGGTGGTCGGTGCCGCCGGCGTCGAAGCGGGCCTCGGCCCGGGCGGCGGCGACGAGTTCGGGCCCGGGCTCGTCGGTGAGCCGGCCGGACCGCGGGTCGGCGCCCGGCCCGGCGTACGGGAGGGTGTCCGGGCCGGGGTCGAGCACGGTGTGCCGCAGCCGCGGGGTGTCGGGGGCGAGCGCGAGGCCGGCCGGGGGCTCGGTCTCGCCGAGCGTGACGGCGGCCAACTGCTCGGGGGCGGCGGGTTCCTGGGCGGCGGCGCGGGCCCAGGAGCCCTTGACCGCACCGCTCCTGGCCCCGGCCGCGGCCGCCCGGACCACCGCGGTGGACGCGGTCGCCGACGGCAGCGGGACGGCGGCGGCGAGCAGGGCGACGGTCGCGGAGGCCGTCCCGTACGACAGGTCGACGCCCAGCCGGGCCCGCCCGACCGGGTCGGCCGGGTCGGCCGGGTCGGGGACGGGGGCGGGCGAGGTGGGGCGGACCCGGGAGCGGACGGACTCCAGCAGGGCGCGGGTGAGTTCGCGGACGGCGGGCGCCTCGTCGCGCGGCTGCTCGGCGCCGGCCGGGTCGTCGTAGCCGGACAGGTACGGGCGGCCGCCGCGGATGCCGAGCACGTGCCCGGGCGGCACCCCCTGGACGCCTTCGTACGGGGTGCCGGTGCCGAGCGCCTCGGGGGACTCGGGGCAGGCGAGCCGGGCGGCGAGGTGGCCGGTGTCCAGCGGGGCGCCGACCAGGTCGGCGAGCGGCAGGGCGGCGGTGGCGTACGCGGTGCCGCCGGCCCACGGGGTGTGGAAGACGGGCTGGGCGCCGGCGAGGTCGGTGAGCAGCAGGGTGGACCGGGTGCCGGAGCGCAGCACGACGGTGTAGCTGCCGGGCCAGGCGGTCAGGTGGCGGACGGCGCCGCCGCGGGCGGCGGCGAGGCCGGCCGCGAGTTCGGCGTCGGTGGCGCCGCAGTGGCCGAGGACGGCGAGCCGGGAGGTGGCGGGGGTGTCCTCGACCTGGTCGGGGGCGGTGGGGCCGGTGCTGACCACGGCGGGGGCGCCGGGGCGGAGGGTGACCAGGCGGATCTCCCCGGGGCGCCAGTCGCCCACGGCCCAGAGCGGGTCCGGTCCGGCCCAGAGCGGGCGCGCGGCGATCGGCTCGACCCTGGCCAGCGCCTCGTACGCCGGGGTGCCCGCGCTCGACGCGCCCGTGCACCAGCCCGTCAGCCACCGCATCGCGCCTCCACCGGACGAGGACCTGCATCCGTGCGGTGCGTTCGTTCGCCGCCCGCCGGGCGGCCGGGTGGTGTGCCGTGGCGGCCCGTGCGCGTCCCGGCGTGCCCCCGCAGCTCGACGCGCCGTCAGTGGACATCGTGCCACCGCGGGCGGTCGCCGTGGTCGGTGTTTCGGGTTCCGCTTCCGTTCGGACCGCCCGTTCGACCGCCGCGGCGGCGGGGCGGCCCGGCCCGGGTGCGCCTGGGGATGCATTCAAGGGCCCGGGGCCCGGGCGGCGCCCGATCACCCCGGGTGGGCAAGTTCCGTGCCTCGGAGGGGAGTTCGATCGTCCGGGTGCTCCCGGGGGGCGGACGGGCCGGGCCTCCCCCTCCCCGGCCCGGACCGCCGACGAACGCCTTTGGCATGGGCATCGCGAGATGGCCGAAAGGCGTCGCCCGGCCCGGGAGGGCATCCGCACGCCCTCCCGGACTCCACCGCCGCCCGCGGGGATTGAGGCGGCGGCGTCCCCCGGCCCGCCGGGTCCTCGACGGCAGGCCGACCCACGACCACCAGCGAATCGCCGACCTGCCGGTCGGGCCAGGGGGCACGGCCGGGCGCACGTGTACACGGGACCGGAGCACGACGCTCCGGAGCGCCGCGCGGTCGGCCGGATCCGAGTGGTCCGGACCAACTCCGGTGCGGCACCGGCGAGTGCGCGATCCCGCCATCCGGAATGCGACCTCTTAACCGTCGGAACGCGTCCGACTACGCTAGGTACAGCAGCTACGGCCCGGTGCCGCCCGGGCCCCGCGCACAAGGCCGCAGGAGGTGCCGCCGCCACCATGACCGTCAGCCCACGTGGACCGAACGAACGGCTCGGCACGCTCCTGACCCTCGCCCAGATCAGCAACGCCGGACTGGCCCGCCGGGTCAACGACCTCGGCGCCCAGCGCGGGTTGACCCTGCGGTACGACAAGACCTCGGTGGCCCGCTGGGTCAGCAAGGGCATGGTGCCGCAGGGGCCCGTCCCGCACCTGATCGCCACCGCCATCGGCGGCAAGCTCGGCCGGCCCGTCCCGCTGGAGGAGATCGGCCTGGGCGACACCGACCCGGCGCCCGAACTCGGCCTGGCCTTCCCGCGCGAGGTCGCCGACGCGGTCCGCTCCGCGACCGACCTGTGGCGGGTCGACCTCGACCTGCGCCGGGGCCCCGGCGGCGGCCGCTGGAGCGACAGCCTGGCCGGCACCTTCTCGGTGGCCGCCTACGCGACCCCCGTCTCCCGCTGGCTGATCACCCCGGCGGACGGCTCGGTGGCCCGCGAGGTGCCGCGCTCCCCCACCGACACCTCCTCCTACCGGGTCGGCCACTCGGACGCCGCCAAGCTCCGCGAGGCCGCCCAGGAGGCCCGCCGCTGGGACTCCAAGTACGGTGGCGGGGACTGGCGTTCGTCGATGGTGCCGGAGTGCCTGCGGGTGGAGGCGGCACCGCTGCTGCTCGCCTCGTACAGCGACGCGGTCGGCCGGGCGCTGTTCGGCGCGACGGCCGAACTGACCAGGCTGGCCGGCTGGATGGCCTTCGACACCGGGCAGCACGAGGCCGCCCAGCGCTACTACATCCAGGCGCTGCGGCTGGCCCGGGCCGCCGCCGACGTGCCGCTCGGCGGCTACGTGCTGGCCTCGATGAGCCTCCAGGCCGGCTACCGGGGCTTCGCCGAGGAGGCGGTCGACCTCGCCCAGGCCGCGCTGGAGCGCAACCGGGGCCTGGCCACCGCCCGCACCATGAGCTTCTTCCACCTGGTGGAGGCCCGGGCCCAGGCCAAGGCCCGCAACGCGGCGGCGTGCGCGACGGCGCTCGGCGCCGCGGAGAGCGCGCTCGAACGGGCGCGCGCCGGGGATCCCGATCCGGCGTGGATCGACTTCTACGCCTACGACCGGCTCGCCGCCGACGCCGCCGAGTGCTTCCGCGACCTCGGAGTGCCCTCCAAGGTCCGGCAGTTCACCCGCGAGGCGCTGGCCACGCCCACCGAGGGCTTCGTCCGCTCGCACGGCCTGCGGCTGGTGGTCTCGGCGATGGCCGAGGCGGAGGCGGGCAACCTGGACGCCGCGGTCGCCGCCGGCGAACGCGCCGTCGAGGTGGCCGGCCGGATCTCCTCGCAGCGCAGCCGGGAGTACGTGGTGGAGATGCTCCGGCGGCTGGAGCCCTTCCAGGGTGAACGCCGGGTACGGGAGTTGACCGAGCGGGCGCGCGCGGTGATCGTCGCCCCGGCGTGAGCGCCGGAGCGGCGACTCAGGCTGGTCATCGGACGGCGACCGGAACAGCGACCGGAACGGCGAGAGGGCCCGGCGGTAATTGAGGTGCGCCGGCGGGAGGGGCCTGGCTAGGGTTTCTCCCGTCCAGGTGCGCAGGCAGAGGTTACTTCCACTCTTAATGGGCGTGTCGCGGGTTCGAGTCCCGTCACCGGCTTCGGGCCGGTGTAGCTCAGTCGGTAGAGCAGCTATGTCACCTCAGCCGTCCTCGATCTCTGGACACCCACACGTGAACAGTTCGTCCGCACCTCCCGGTGCGACGGCAGCGGTTACTTCTTGGTGAGGCGCCCCCTGGGCGCTGCGGTTCGAGCCCGCGAAACACCGCCGCCACCTTTGATCTCGGGAGGCGGCTCCTCGTGGTGCCCGGGTCCCGTCAGCCGTGACGGCCCCGGGCACCGCTGCCGCAGCACGCCTCCCTCCCACCGACACCAGCACGCCGAGGGGGCTGCCGCATGTCCAGGTTCAACGTCCGCGGGGCCAAGTCCGGTCCGAGTTCGCCGGTGACCACCACCGGCGCGCGCACCGTCAACCACAACGGCGGCACCAGCTTCGTCCGGGACCGCAAGTCCGAGCTCTTCCTGCTCGCGGTGGCCAACATGGTCGGCCAGGACACCTTCCACGAGCGCGGCGGCGAGCGCGACGACCGCTACACCGCGCTGGTGCGCGAACTCGCCGTCGCCGAGCCGGAGTGGACCCTCGGACTGCTGCGCTGGCTGCGCCACGCCGCCCAGCTGCGCACCGCCGCCCTGGTCGGCGCCGCCGAGTTCACCCGCGCCCGGCTGGACGCGGGCGCCCACGGCCACTCCCGGCAGGCCGTCGCGGCGGTGCTGCGGCGCGCCGACGAGCCCGGCGAGCTGCTCGCCTACTGGACCTCTCGCTACGGCCGGGCGCTGCCCAAGCCGCTCAAGCGCGGTGTCGCGGACGCCGTCCGGCACCTCTACGACGCCCGCTCACTGCTCAAGTACGACACCGCCGGCAAGGGCTACCGCTTCGGCGACGTGATCGAGCTGACCCACCCCTCGCCGGACCCGCGGAAGCACTGGCAGGGCGCGCTGTTCGCCCACGCGCTGGACCGCCGGCACCGGCCGGAGGAGGCCGTCCCGCCGGCCGCCGACCGGGTGCTGACCGCCAACCGCGAACTGCTCGCGCTGCCCGTCGAGGAGCGCCGGGCGGCGGTGACCGCCGAGGGCGGCGCGGAACGGCTGGCCGCCGCCGGGCTGACCTGGGAGGCCCTGGCGGGCTGGCTGCAGGGCCCGCTGGACGCGGCGGTCTGGGAGGCGGTCATCCCGTCCATGGGTCCGATGGCGCTGGTGCGGAACCTGCGCAACTTCGACCGGGCCGGGGTCCCGGACGCCGTCGCGGCCGAGGTCGCCCGACGGATCTCCGACCAGGACGAGGTGCGGCGCTCGCGCCAGTTCCCGTTCCGCTACCTGGCCGCGTACCGCAACGTCCCCTCGCTGCGCTGGGGGCACGCGCTGGAGACCGCACTCGGCCACTCGCTGGCCAACGTGCCGGAACTGCCCGGCCGGACGCTGATCCTGGTGGACCGCTCCGGTTCGATGTTCGACCGTTCCGGCGGGCCGACCGAGCTCAACCGGGCGGACTCCGCGGCGATCTTCGGCACCACGCTGAAGCTCCGGGCCGCCGAGGCGGACCTGGTCGAGTTCGGCACCACCAGCCGGGTCGTCGAGGTCGGCCGGGGCGAGGCGGTGCTGCGGGTGCTGGAACGGTTCTCCAGCCTCGGCGGCACCAACACCGCCGACGCGGTCCGGGCCCGCTACCGGGGCCACGACCGGGTGGTGATCGTCACCGACGAGCAGACCGGCCCGGGCCACCGGGGCGGTGACCCGCTCTCCGCCGTCCCGGCCCACGTGCCCGTCTACACCTGGAACCTGGCCGGCTACGCCCCAGGCCACGGTCCCGGCGGCGGCGCCCACCGGCACACCTTCGGCGGCCTGAGCGACGCGGCCTTCCGGCTGGTCCCCCTCCTGGAGGCCGGGGCGAACGCCCGCTGGCCCTGGGAGGAGTAGCGGGGCGGCGGAGGCTTCGGGGGCGGGTCGGCGCACCGGACGGAGGGCGGGCGGACGGGCTTGGATGAGCCCGGTCACAGGCCCGGCCGGGGCGCCCCGGCAGCCCCGTAGACTCGGTTGATTGTGACTGCCACCGCCCCGATCCCCCAGCCCTCGCCGTCCGCCCGGCTGTCCGCCGCGCCGGCCGCCTACCCCGCGCCGATGTACCCGCACAAGGCCACCGAGGCCCAGCACCGCGAGCGTCGCATCCGCAGCTTCCAGCCGCGCCGGGGCCGGATGACCAACGCCC
This sequence comes from Kitasatospora sp. SC0581, assembly GCF_048159585.1. Taxonomy (NCBI): domain Bacteria; kingdom Bacillati; phylum Actinomycetota; class Actinomycetes; order Kitasatosporales; family Streptomycetaceae; genus Kitasatospora; species Kitasatospora sp. SC0581. Next base: position 15,626 of record NZ_JBLRWA010000030.1, read on the forward strand.
AGGCGAGCGCCCTGGACCGGAGCTGGGAGACGTACGGCATCCCCATCGACGGCACCCCGCTGGACCTGCCGGAGCTGTTCGGCGGCCTGCCGGTGACCCTGGAGATCGGCTTCGGCATGGGCGAGACCACCGCCGCGATGGCCGCCGCCGACCCGGCCACCGGCATCCTCGCCGCCGACGTGCACACCCCCGGCCACGGCAACCTGCTCGGCATGCTGGAGCGCGACGGCTCCCGCAACGTCCGGACGGCCGCCGGGGACGCGGTGATCCTGCTGCGCGACATGCTCCAGGACGCCTCGCTGGCCGGTCTGCGGGTCTACTTCGCCGACCCGTGGCCCAAGCCGAAGCACCACAAGCGCCGGCTGGTCCAGCCCTCCTTCCTCGACCTGGTGCTGCCCCGGCTCGCCCCCGGCGCCCTGGTGCACTGCGCCACCGACTGGGAGCCGTACGCGGAGCAGATGCTGGCCGTGCTGTCCGCCTCGCCGGAGCTGGAGAACCTGCACCCCGAGGGCGACGGGACCGGCTGGCTGGAGCCCGCGGACCACCCGGACGGCAGCGTCCCCGGCTACGCCCCGCGGCCGGACTGGCGTCCGGTCACCAAGTTCGAACGGGCCGGGATCGCCAAGGGCCACGTCGTCCACGACCTGCTGTTCCGCCGCCGCTGACCCACCGGCCCGGTTCGAACGGGCCACCGCGCGGCGGCCGTACGGGCGGGACCGGGACGGCCGGTTCGTCCCGAGTCCTCCCGGCGGGCCGCCGCCGTGGCCTACCCTGTGCCGCATGGGCAGCCCGTCCGGCGGCGGGTTCCGGGCGAACGGTCGGACGACGGTCGCCGCCGCCGGCGCACCGGAGACGGTCCCGCGCACCGGCGACACCCGGACCATCCCGGGGCCCCGGAGGCACCGGGCCCACCGCCCGCTGCCCGCTCCTGGCACCGCCGCCGTCCCGGTAGCGGCCCGGCCCCCGGCCGTCGCCCCCGCCGCGACCCGGACGCCCGCCGCCCCCGCCACCCCCGGAGCCCCGCCGGGCCGCAGCCGCTCGGTGGCGCTCTCCTCGGTCACCGCGACCGCCGTGCTGACCCTGATCGGCTGCGGGGTGCTGATCCTGCACCTCGTCCAGCGGCAGACCGGCACCGTCGGGCTGCTGGTCGGCCTGGGCCTGGCGATGGTGCCGCTGCCGTTCGTGCTCGGCGGCCTGGCCTGGCTCAACCTCACCGCCCGGGTGCCGCTGCGGCACACCGTGTTCTGCCTCGGCTGGGGCGCCTGCGCGGCCACCACCGTCGCCATCCTGGCCAACAACTGGACGGCGAACTACCTGGCCCGGTACCGGGGCCCGTTCGGGGAGCTGCTCGGCGCCGGGATCGCCACCCCGGTGATCGAGGAGACCGCCAAGGCCACCGCCCTGCTGGTGCTCCTGCTCCCGCTCGGCCAGCGGCTGCGCTGCCACGGCCGCCGCACCGGGCGCCCCTGCGCGCCGCTGCTGCGCCGGTCGCCCGCGCCCCGGAGCCCCCGCCCGTACCCGCGCCACCCGGTCGGGCCGCACGCCCGCGGCCGGCCGCGGCTGCGCCCGTACCTGCGGCCGCTGCCCTACCTGCGCCCGGCCCCGCCCTCCGGTGCGCCGCACCGCCGCTCCCGGCCGCGCACCCTGGCCGCCGGGGCGGTGCTCGGCGGGATGACCGCCTGCGGCTTCGCGTTCACCGAGAACGCCCTCTACCTGGGCCGGGCCTTCACCAGCGACCAGCGCCAGCGGCTGGACAGCATCGGCCTCGGCGACCCGCCCAGCCTGCGCGACTTCGACAGCACCGTGCAGACCTTCGTGCTGCGCGCCCTGCTCTCCCCCTTCGCCCACCCGCTGTTCACCGCGCTCACCGGGATCGGCCTGGCCCTCGCCCTCACCACCGCGCGGCGCTGGCTGGCCCGGCTGGCGGTCCCGGCCGGGCTGCTGCTGGCGATGGCGCTGCACGGCACCTGGAACGCCGCCGCCGACCTCGGCACGGACGGCTTCCTGGTGGTGTACGGGGCGCTGATGGTGCCCTGCTTCGCCGCGCTGGTCTGCTTCGCGGCCTGGGCCAGGTGCCGCACGGGCCGGCACGCGGCGCCCGCCCGGCGGCGGGCCGCCCGGGTGCCCTGAACAGGTGCCTGCGGAGGAGCTCGAGCGGTGCCTTCAAGAGGTGCTCGGGGAACCGATTTCCCATCTCGGCGACTTCCACGTATTGTTGTGTTTACCGACGCGGGGTGGAGCAGCTCGGTAGCTCGCTGGGCTCATAACCCAGAGGTCGCAGGTTCAAATCCTGTCCCCGCTACTCAGTAGCGGAAAGGCCCGGAGGATTCTTCCTCCGGGCCTTTCGCATGTCCGGGTACGGGCGCGGCACGGTCCTGCCACGAAGCTGTAACAGCGGCCCGTCCGACGATCACCTGTCAGGGACCTGAACCATACTGAGGAAAAATTCATCCAATTGGGGGGCCGCACGGGCCACCCCGGACAGGAATCACCACATGCTGTCGAAGCGCCTGGTCAGCACCGCCGCGATATGCCTCGTCCTGGCCGCCGGCACCGCCGCGTGCGGCAGTGCCACGAGCGACGGGAAGGCGGGCTCCGCGCAGAAGCTCGACACCGGCAAGCTCAGCGCCCAGGACATCGAGAAGCAGGCCAAGGAGGCCCTGGCCTCCGCGACCTCCCTCAAGATGGCGGGCACCGTCGACACCGGCGACGGTGCGATGGAGCTGAACCTGACGATGGACAGCAAGAGCCAGTGCACCGGCACCATGGCGATGCCGGGCATGGGCAAGTTCGAGATCATCAGCGACGGCAAGACCTCGTACGTCAAGCCGGACACCGCCTTCTGGACCGCCGTGGGCGGCCCGAACGGCGCCAAGGCCGCCGAGCTGTTCAAGGGCCGCTACCTGACCGGCTTCGAGAGCGACCCGTCGATGGGCTCCCTCACCAAGGTCTGCAACCTGGCCGACTTCAGCAAGAAGATCACCGACAGCAAGAGCAGCGGCGACAAGGTCGAGAAGGGCTCCGCCGGCGACGTCAACGGCGTGAAGACCTTCAGTCTGAAGAGCACCGACTCCAAGGGCGAGGTCACGACCCTCCAGATCGCGACCGAGGGCAAGCCCTACCCGGTGCGGATCGAGCACGCCGGCGCCAAGGACGGCAACGGCAAGATCGACTTCAGCGAGTTCGACAAGCCGCTGACCGTCCAGGTCCCGTCGGCCGACAGCACGATCGACTTCACCAAGTTCAAGGACCAGCTCAAGACCGCCTGAGCGGCGGACGCGGGGACCGCGAAATAATCCGTTGCCTCCGGCCGGAGCGCTGCCTAGGCTGGCAGCACACTGAAGGGAGGTGATCCTGAGTTGAGTACCGTCAGGATGCGTGAGGTGGCTGCTCGCTAGAGCCGCCCCTGCCTGCGCAGGGTGAGGCCCCAGGCCTCCGGCAGGCGAAATCCACAGCAGTCACCCGGCCCGCGGGCTCACCGGTACATCCCCGGTGCCTCGGCGCCTGGCCAGTGCACGGGCCGGCGTAGAGGAGCAGCCCGCGGGTCGTCTGCGTTCCCGGGGAGCTTCCGGCACTGCGCCGGAGGCTCCCCGTGGCGTGTCCGGGGAGGGCCGTCGCGTGTCCGGGGCGGGGCCGCGGCGCTAGAGTCTGCGCGGGTTCCGGAGCGGAGCGGCGCGGGCACAGGGGGTAGGCGATGGCGAAGGCGCGACGGCGGGACGGCGGGGCGGCCCTGCGGACGGCGCGGTGGGGCGCCACCGGGCTGCTGGCCGGGACGGGGCTGCTCGGACTGCTGCTGTTCGCGCTCGGCCGGGAGCACGCCTGGCAGGCGCTCGGCGGCGGACTGGTCGTGGTCGGGGCCTCGGTGGTGCTGGGCGGCGGGCTGGGCTTCCTGTTCGGGGTGCCCCGGGTCCGCGGTGGCGGCACCGGTGAGCCGCAGGGCTCGTACGCGCCGAACACCAATCTGGAGCAGGTCTCGGACTGGCTGACCAAGGTGCTGCTGGGCGTCGGGCTGACCCAGCTCGGCTCGCTCGGCGAGCGGCTGCACGACCTCGGTACGGCGCTGGCGCCCGCCCTCGGCGGCGGCCCGGAGGCGGTGCCGTTCGCGGCGGCGCTCGTGCTGTACTTCCTGGTCTTCGGCTTCCTGGCCGGCTGGCTGGTGACCAGGCTGGCGCTGCCGCAGGTGCTGACCGAGACCGACCAGGCGCTGGACCTCTTCCTCGCCGGGCAGGACCGCGACCGGCACGGCGACAAGGTCGGCGCGGACGACCTGCGGGTCCGCGCGATGCAGCAGCTCGGGCTGCTGGGCGGCAGCGCGGAGCGCCAGGCCTCCCTGGCCGGGCAGCTGCCGCCCGCCTCCGGTGCGCCGGCCGGGCCGGAGGGCGTGGTGGCGGAGGTCCGCTCGACCGCGCGGCGCTCGGCGCTGACCGCCGACCAGGTGCGGGCCCTCTTCGCGGACGGCTCCGAGGGCCGGCGGATCCAGGCGCTCGCGCTGATGCAGGGCGACCCGGCGCTGGCGGACCTGCCGAGCGTGCTCGACGCGATCGAGCACCCGCGCTCGGACTTCGAGCAGTACCACGCCCTGCTGGCCGCCCGGGGGCTGCTCTCCTGGCTGCCCGCCGCCGGGGCGCAGCGGCTGCGGGACGCGGTGGCGACGCAGCTGGTGGACCCGCGGGGCATCCCGTACGGGTCGGACCGCAGCTGGCTGGCGGAGAAGATCCTGTCCCGGCTCCAGGGGACGGCCCTCGTGCCGGAGCAGCCGGCCCGGCCCGCCCCGCAGGCCGTACCGGCCCAGCCGGGCGGGCCGGGCGGGCCGTCGGCCGCGGGGACCTCCTGACCGGAGGAACTACCGGACGGTGAAGCGCAGTTCGGGGCGGTCCCAGGTGATCCTGCCGTGCGCGGGGAAGGTGCCGACGCGTTCGGCGCCCACCCGCAGGTAGAAGCGCTCGGCGTCCGGGTGGGAGACCACCAGCACGCTGGCGATGCCGGCCGCGCGGGCCTGCTCCAGCATGTGCGCGATCAGCTCGCGGCCGGTGCCGCGCCCCTGGGCCTCGTCGGCGACGAACATCAGGTCCAGTTCGGCCGGTTCGCGGATCAGCCCGTAGAAGCCGAGCAGTTGGTCGGTGGCCGGGTCGAGGGCGAGGAACACCTCGTGGCCGGCGATGTAGTCGGGCGTCACCCGGTAGCCGTCGATCATCGGCGCGTACTCGCCGTGGTAGGCGGAGGAGGCCTGGATCAGGTCGGTGAGCCGGTCGGCGTCGGTCGCCTCTGCGCGCCGGATAGTCGTCTCGATCATGGCGGCGAGTATAGGGTCAAACCAGAGTAGTGACTATTACATGACCGGCTGCCCGGCCGCCCGGCGTCGTCGGTCGGCGGCCCGCAGCACCAGGACCCGCATGGTGCGGCCGTCCACCGGCCCCGGACAGCGGAGGATCTCGCTGGCTATCCGGCGCTCGCCGAGCGCGTACCGCAGCGGGTCGAGGTGGCCGCAGCGGCGGCCGTGCCCGTCGTTCAGCGGCTGGACCCGGACCTCGCCGTCCGGGGAGGTGACCCGGACCAGCTCGGTCAGCGCCGCCAACTGGCGCTCCGGGCCGAAGACTTCGGGGTAGGCGAAGATCAGGTAGCCGCTCAGGGTGAGGGCGAAGGCGCCGTCCGCGAAGGGCAGCCGGGGCAGCGCGGCGGCCACGTACCGCTGCGGGTGGGCGGCCGAGTCGGCGGCGAACAGCCGGCGGGCCCGGTCCCAGCTGCGCAGGTACCGCTCGGGCCGGTACGGGCGGGGCGAGGGGTGGAGCCACGGGCGGGCGGTCATCGAGGCGGCCATCGCCGCCCTGGCGGCCAGGGCGAGGTCGGCGACCACCGGCGGCGGCAGCGCGTACGCCGGGTCGACGGCGACCACCCGGCAGCCCAGTTCGCGCGCCTCGGCGGCCAGGCCGGCCGCGCCCCCGGGGCAGTCCAGCAGCGGCCCGGGCAGGGCGGCGAGCCGGGCCCGGGTGAGGCCGAACAGGGCGCAGTACTCGTCCAGCGGACGGGAGGTGACCAGCACGTCCGGGAGGGCGGGGTGAGGGCCGGCGGCCACCCGGCCATCCGAACACGGAGCGGCCCCGCCCGCATCCGGGAGGGGTCCGGGACGCGGGCGGGGCCGTCGGGCCTGGGTGGAGCCGGGCGGTCAGCGGCCGAGCAGGCCCTGGGCGGCGGCCCGGTTGACGTTGGTCAGGCCGCGGACCAGCTGGGTGGTGAGGAGGACCAGCAGCACCCCGAGGAGCGAGAGCCCGGCGATCTGCCAGGGCGCCTCGATGTCGTACACGTGCCGGATGTCGTGGCTGTCGTAGAAGTCGAACACCCGGTACCCGTGCCAGGAGGTGTAGGTCGGGAAGACCCAGTGGTACAGCGGGTAGAGCGCCGCCGCCCAGCCGAGCAGCAGGAACACCAGCGTCACCGCGAAGCTGAACACCGCCCAGGGGAGCATCAGCACCTGGTACAGCACGGCCTTCCAGCCGGCCCCGTCCGCCAGCCGCGCGGTGACCGCGCCCCAGCTGCCCTGGCGGACCCGGCGCACCGGCTCCGGGCCGGGGACGTCCAGGGCCAGCATGCCGCGCACCCGGGCCCGCTCCAGCCGGCCGAAGCCGCGGGCCGTGGCGGTCAGGGCGCCCAGCACGGGCAGGCCGAGCGCGGTGACGAAGGTGGCGAGGCCGAAGCAGAACATCGTGACCGCGACGGCGAAGCCGAGGATCGCCACCGGCAGACCAGTGAGCGCGTAGCCGACCTCGCGGTAGTAGTACGCCGAGAACGGGGCCCGCCACAGGGCCGGACGCCGCTCGGTCCGCCGGGCCCGGACGGGGCGCGGGTCGTCACCGCGACCGCCCAGAACGTCCCACTCCCGGTCCTCCACGCTGCGGCTGCTGCTCATGTTCCCGGCCCCCGGCCCCTCGTGCTGTCGTCTGTCGCTCGTTCGTCCCGCTGACTGCGTCCAGTCTGGTGGACGCGCCGCCCGGCCGTGATCCGGAGGCCTGGCGGATCCGGGGTGGGGTTAACCCCCCTCCACCCGGGCGGCCGGGCCCGGCCACTCCTCGGCGAGCAGCGTGAAGAGGTACGCGTCGGACCGGTCGCCGCCCGCGGACCCGGCGGACCGGACCCCGCCCTCGGACCCGTCGGACCGAGGCCGCCCCTCCGGCCGGAAGCCCAGCCGGGTGAGCACCCGGCCGGGGCCGGGTTGGCCGCGGCGGTCCGGGCGGTCAGCCGGTGCAGGCCCAGGGTGCCGAAGGCGAAGTCGCGGAGCAGGCCGACGGTCTCGCCCGCGTAGCCCCGGCCCCAGGACCCGCGGGCCAGCACGCACCCGAGGTCGGCGGCGCCGTGCCCGTCGAGGGTGAGCGCGGCCTGCCCGATCGGCGTCGCGTCCCCGGGCTCCTCGGCGTCGGCGAGCCTGGTGACGGCGAGCCGGTAGGTGTCCCGCTCCTCGGCCATCGCCTCCTCCAGGTAGAGCTCGATCTGGTCGGCGCAGTCCTCCCGGCCGCTCGGCCCGAAGGGCAGGTGGCGGGTGACCTCAAGGTCGCCGAACAGCGCGTGCAGCGCGTCCACCTCCTCCTCGGTGTGGTGGTACTCGCGGACGCCCAGGCGCGGGCCGGTGAGTCGTACGGGGACCATGGCTGCCGACCCTATCCCCGCCCGGCGGCTACCGTTCGGACTATGAACGACGAAGACCTGCGGCTCGCCCCGCGCACCAAGGCCGCCGACCTGCTCGCCTGGGCGGCCGAGCAGGGCCGCGCGCCGGTGGCCGAGGGGCCGCTGCGCGCGGTGCTGGCGCTGCTGGAGCTGGGCGAGGGCAGGATGCACGACGGCTGGCCCGAACTGACCTCCGACGCGGTGGAGCACCTGCTGTACGAGCGGCTCCACCTGTACGTCCAACCCGCGCCCGAGGAGGACCCGTTCGCCTACGGCGACGCCGTCCGGCTGCTGGTCGACCACCAGCGGGCGTCCCGGCGGCTGAACGCCAAGCGCCAGGAGCGGCTGCACGCGGAGGCCGAGTGGCAGGGCGAGGTCGCGGCCGGGCTGCTGCGCCGCGCCGACCTGGTGACCTGGCCCCGGCTGTACGCGCTGCTGCTGCACGCGTACGGGGTGGACGTCACGGACCCGGCGGCGGTGCGGGACTGGCTGGCCGGCTTCGGGGAGCTCCCGGAGGAGGAGCGGCTGGCCGCGTACGAGGCGCTGGCACCGGCCGGCTGGCTGGACGAGCCGGACGAGCAGGGCTGGGGCCCGGGCCGGGTGCTGTCGGTCGGTATGGCCACGGACGGCGCTCGGCGGCTGCTGGAACAGGGCCTGATGCGGCGCAGCTACCGCAACCTGGCGGAGCTGACCGCGCTGGGGCGGCCGATGCCGGAGGAACTGGCCGGGGACTTCGGGCGGTTCGAGGAGGCGGCGGTCGAGGCGGCGCTCGACCTGTTCGGCGGGTGGACGGTGCCGGGGCTGCCGCGGCTGCTGGTGACGGAGTTCCCGGAGCTGGCGCCGGAGCCCGGCCAGGAGGAGATCGAGGCGTACCTGGCGCAGCTGCCCGCCGAGGAGTGAGACGCCGCGCGGAAGCCCCCGGTCCGGTGCTGGTGCTCCGGGCCGGGGGCTTCGCGCTGGGTCCGCCCGGGCGGGTGCCTCAGGGCGGGTGCGTCAGGGGTTGAGGCCGCGCTGCTGGAGCCAGGGCTCCGGGTCGACCGGGGCGCCGCCGCCGGGGCGGACCTCCATGTGCAGGTGCGGGCCGGTGACGTTGCCGGTCGCGCCGACCTTGCCGATCTGCTGACCGGCGGCGACCTTGCCGGAGCCCTTGGTGATCGCGGAGAGGTGGCAGTACCAGATCTCGGTGCCGTCGGGCAGGGTCTCGACGATCCGGTAGCCGTACGAGCCGGCCCAGCCGGCCGAGGTGATGGTGCCCTGGCCGAGCGCGTGGACCGGGGTGCCGGTGTCGGCGGCGAAGTCCAGGCCGGTGTGCAGGTTGGCCCAGTAGCGGGCGCTCTGGCCGTAGTGGGCGGAGAGCCGGTAGTCCGTCACCGGGAGGGTGAGGGCGGCGGCCTTGGCCCGCTCGGCCTCCTCGGCGGCGCGCTTGGCCTCGGCCTCCTTGGCGGCGGCCTTGGCCTCCGCCTCCTGGGCGGCCTGGAGCCGGGCGGTCTCCTCGGCGGCGGTGCGCTGGCTGTCGGCCTGGTTCTGGATGCGGGCGGCGAGCGCGAGGCCGGGGTCGGCGGAGAGGGCGACCGCCGTCTCGTCCGGGGCCTCGATGGCGGGGGCGGCGGCCGGGGTCGCCGAGGTGAAGCCGGTGGCACCCAGGGTGGCGGCGACGGCGGTGACGCCGAGCAGCGGGGAGGTTCCGCGGGTCTGACGCGGCATCCGGTGGCGGTTGGTCTCGGCCTCCGCGGCGAAGTCCTCCGGGCCGAAGGCCTCGGGGCCGTCCGGACCGGGGTGGTCGAGGAGCTGGGTACCGGCTGCGAAGCCGGCCGGGTGTGCCGGGGTGTGCGTCGACGCCACGGAGGCGCGCTCCTTTCCTTCCTTCGCGCCTACCGGGTTAGCTGACGGGTTCGGAGCAGGAAGGTCTCCTACGGCCGGGCCGGAGCCCCGCCGATTCACCCCAAGGAACGTGGTTCCCCGGCTCCCTGACCTGCCCGGAGGCCGGTCGGTGGGATTAGGCGACGGCGCACGGTGCCGTCTGGGTACGGCGTTGACAACCGCGCTGCGTTATCAAACGTTAATCCTAGGAGGCTCTGATTCCAAGCCATCCGTTCGGAGCAGCCCCGCGGCAGGTGATCGGACGTCAACGAACGGTCCCTCATGCACGGCCCCATCTGAGTACGCCTACTCATGTGCGGCCCGGCCGGACCGCAGCATCCTGACGCCATGAGCGCACCGATGCAGACCCGCACCACGGCCGCCTACTACCTCCAGGCCGTCCTGTCCTTCGCCCTGTCGGGCACCGCCCTCGCCGTGGGGATCATCTACCTGCCGGTCGGCGGGTGGACCCGGGCCTTCCTCGGGCTCGGCCTCCTCTTCACGGTCAGCTCCGCGTTCACGCTGGCGAAGGTGATCCGGGACCGGCAGGAGTCCAACGACATGGTCACCCGGGTGGACCAGGCCCGGCTGGAGAAGCTGCTCAGCGAGCACGACCCGTTCAAGGTCGAAGGGGTCTGACCGCTTCCTCCCCCTCTTCTCCGACGCCTCCGACGCCTCCGACGCCTCCGACGCCCGACCGCTTGACGGCTAAGGCTATTAGCCTTAGCTTTATGGCTATCGGCAGCAACGCCGATGCCCCGCACCGGCGGCCCGAGGAGGACCCCATGAACGGCACCATCACCCCGAGCACCCAGTACCTCACCGTCCCCGGCGGCCGGATCGCCTACGACGACACCCGGCAGGGCGACGGCACCCCGGTCGTCCTGCTCCCCGGCATGCTCGACAGCCGGGCCGCGTACCGGCACCTGCGCCCGCTGCTCGTCGCCGCCGGCCACCGGGTCGTCACCATGGACCTGCGGGGCTTCGGCGAATCCTCGATCACCTGGGACGACTACGGCCCCGCCGCCCTCGCCGGCGACGTCCTCGCCCTGCTCGACCACCTCGGCATCGAGCGCGCCGTCCTCGCCGGGAACTCGTACACCGGGGCCACCGTCGTCAAGGCCGCCGGGGACGCCCCCGAGCGGGTCGCCGGGATCGTCCTGCTCAACGCCTTCGTCGAGAACCCGCCGCAGGGCGCCCTGATGCGCGGCGCCATGGGCCTGATGGGCGCCGCCCTCGTCCACTGGCCGGCCGCCTGGGGCTTCTACCTGCGCCGGATGGCCTTCCCCGGCGCCAGGCCCGCCGACTTCGACGCGTACGTGGACGGGCTGGTCGCCGCGCTGCGCACCCCGGGCCGGAAGACCGCCACCCGCGGGTACGTCCACGGCGACTCGGCGCCGGTCGGCTGGACGGCCGCGGTGCGGTGCCCGGCCCTGGTCGTCATGGGCAGCAAGGACCCCGACTTCCCGAAGCCGGAGCTGGTCGCCGACCGGCAGGCCGCCGCGCTCGGCGCGCGGAAGGCGATGATCGAGGGGTCCGGGCACTACCCGATGGCCGACAACCCGGCGGCCACCGCGGACGCCCTGCTGCCGTTCCTCGCCGAGCTCGGCTGAGCCCCGCCCGTCCGCTGCCCGCCCCTGCCCGACCTGATCCGTACGGAGAGCCCGAACCCATGCCCCGCGTAGGACTGACCCCCGACCAGGTCGTCGACCACGCCCTCGCCCTCATCGACGAGCAGGGTGCCGAGGCCCTCACCCTGGCCTCCGTCGCCGCCCGGGCCGGGGTCGCCACCCCCTCGCTGTACAAGCACGTCAGCGGCGGCCTCGCCGAACTGCGGCGGCTGATCGCCGTCCGGGTCACCGGGGACCTCGCCGACCGGCTGGCCGGGGCGGCCGTCGGACGCAGCGGGGACGACGCCGTCGCCGCCGTGCTGCGCGCCTACCACGCGTACGCCACCGAGCACCCGCACCGCTACAACGCCCTCCCCCAGGCCCCGCAGCCCGACGACGACCTGGCCCGGGCGGCCGCCCGGCTCGTCGGCGTGATCATCGCCGTGCTGCGGGAGTACGGGCTCGACGGCTCCGAGGCGGTCCACGCCGCCCGCACCGTGCGCTCCGTCGCCCACGGTTTCGCCTCCCTCACCACGGCCGGCGCCTTCCAGCTCACCGAGGACCTCGCCACCACCCAGGACCGCCTCATCGCCACCCTCACCACCGGCCTCCGCGCCTGGCCCGCGTAAGCGGCCGGAGCGGCGAGTGCGGCCCTGCGCGGGAAGTCGGCCCGGCCGACTTCCCGCGGTGGCGGTGGTGCTGGTGCGGCGCTTCGGTCGGCCTTCGCCGGTGGGGGAAATGGGGTATCAAGGACCAGTGCCCCTGGAGCCCGCCGGCAGTCCGACCGCGCGCAGTGCGATGCGCTGCGTGCGGCTGCTGCTGGGCTGCACCAGCGCGGCCGAGCTGCTCGGCACCGTCCTGGCCGAGGGCCCGAGCTGGATCACCGGCGAGGGGTCCGCGCTGTACCTGCTGGACTCCGCCGGGATGCTCCGGCTGACCGCCTCGCACGGGCTGCCGGACTGGGCGCACGAGCGCTACAGCGTGGTCGATCCGGCCGGTGAGCTGCCCGCCGCGATGGCCCTGCGGCTGCGCCGCCCGTACCTGCTCAGCCCCGAGCACACCAGCGTCGACTACCCGAACCGGAACACCGGCATGGGCACCGGGATGGTCGCCGTGATCACCCTGCCGATGGTCGTGGACGAGCGGCCGATCGGTGTGCTGGCCCTGGCGCTGGCCCACCGGGGCACCGTGCCGCGCCGCGACCTGGACGTCCTGGAGACCCTCGCCGAGGCCTGCGCCCACCGGCTGGCCCATCTGCTGGACCACGCCGACGCCCACCTCCCGTACGGCACCCGGGCACCGTACGGCGTCCGGTTACCCGAGGACCCGCGGGCGGCGGACGGCCGCCCCGCCGGGCTGGCCCACCCGCTGCTGTCGCTGGCCGTGCGGGCCGCCGGGCACGGGGCCTTCGAGCGGGACCTGGTCACCGGGGAGAGCTACTGGGACGCCGAGGCGTTCCGGCTGGCGGGCCGCCCGCCCGCCCCGGACGGCGCCGCCCCCGAGCTGGACCGGCTGGTCCACCCGGAGGACCTGCCGGACGTGCAGGCGGCGCTCGCCGAGGCGCTGGCCGCCGGCGGCCGCTACCGGATCGGCTACCGGGTGCTGCGGCCCGGCGGCAAGGTCGCCCGGGTCGAGGAGTCCGGCGAGGTGATGCTGGACGTGCACGGGCGGCCGGTGCGGATCGCCGGGCTGCTGGCCGAGGCCGGGCACCGGGAGCCGCCGCCGGCCGAGGGGCGGAACTCCCCGGCCGCCGCCCGGACGGCGCTGCTGCTGACGCTCACCCGGGCGCTGTCCCGGGCGGTGACCGTCCGGGACGTCACCACCGCCGTCACCGACGTCGCCCGCCCGGCGCTCGGCGCCGCCGGCATCGTCCTGGACCTGGTGGACGAGGGCCGGCTGCTGCCCGTCTCGCACACCGTGTACGGGGGCCCGCGCCGCACCGAGCTCACCCGTCTGGCGGACCTGTCCGAGTCCGTGATGCAGCGTTCGCTGGCCCGCTCCGCCCCGCTGTTCAGCGAGCCCGCCGCGGCCCGCACCCGGCGCGACCCGCTCACCCCGGCCGCCTGGGCGGTGCTGCCGCTGGTCGCCTCCGGGCAGCAGGTCGGCTCGTGCCTGATCACCTTCGCCGCCGAGCGGGTGTTCAGCCGCGAGGACCGCACCCTGTACTCGGCCTTCGCCGGCATCCTGGCGCAGTCCCTGGAGCGGGCCCGGCTGTACGACACCCACCACCACCGGGCCTCCGAGCTGCAGCGGGCGATGCTCCCGCGCACCCTGCCGCGGCTGGCCGGGATCGCCAGCGCCGCCCGCTACCTGCCGAGCACCGAGGGGATGCAGATCGGCGGCGACTGGTACGACCTGCTGCGGCTGCCGGACGGCCGGATCGGGCTGGTGATCGGCGACGTCCAGGGCCACAACGCGGAGGCCACCGCGGTGATGGGCCAACTGCGCAGCGGGCTGCGGGCGTACGCGACGGACGGGCACGACCCGGCCGCCACCCTGACCCGCACCAGCCGGCTGCTGGCCGAGCTGGACACCGAGCTGTTCGCGACCTGCCTCTACCTGACCCTGGACCCGGCCGACGGCGTGCTGACCGCGGCCCGGGCCGGGCACCCGGCGCCGGTGCGGATCACCGCCGACGCCGCGGCCGTCGAGCTGGAGCTGCCGGGCGGGCCGCCGCTGGGGGTGGCCCCGGAGCGGCCGTACCCGCTGGCGGTGGAGCGGCTGGCGGTCGGCGAGACGCTGCTGGCGTACACCGACGGGCTGGTCGAGGACCGCGAGGAGGACTACGACGAGTCGGTGCAGCGGATGCTCGGCGGGCTCGAACTGTGGGCGCGGCAGACCGGTCCGGGCCGGATCGGCCCGGCGCCGGCGCTGGAGCGGCTGGCCGATCTGCTCACCCTGAACGTGACCGAGCGGCGGTCCCGGCCGGACGACGTGGCGCTGCTGCTCCTGCACCGGACGGCGCCCCTTCCGTAACACCGTGCGCACAGGCCCCACACATCACCGGACGCGATCCGGCCGGGCGGCTCGATCCCGACGTTCCCGGCGGCGCCGGTCGGGCCGCTCCGATACCTCGTCAGGCGGTGGGATCGGGGTCGAACGATTGCCGATTGACGCCGAATTGACTCGATATTGACGAGATCCGGTCACTTGGCGAGATCCGTTCACACCTTCGTAGGATCATCACCCTAGAATTCGCGGCGTGACGATGACTCAGTGGTCCGTAACGGCAACCGGCGTACTCGCCGTCCTCGCCCTCGTGGCCGCCGCGCGGTACCGCGCCGTGTCCGTCACCCAGCGCGGCCGCGCCGACCGGCTGCGCGGCGAACTCCTCGCCGTCCAGGAACAGCTGGCCACCGAGCTCTCCCGCCGCGGCGCCGAACTCGCCGCCGTCCAGCAGGAGCAGGAGCACACCGCCTCCACCCAGCGGGCCTTCCTCAGCGTCGCCCGCCGGATCCTGGTGATGGCCCACGACCAGCAGGCGCTGCTGGACGAGATGGAGCGCACCCACGACGACCCGACGCTGCTGGAGGGCCTGCTCAAGGCCGACCACGCGGCCGCCCAACAGGCCCGGCTGGCCCAGACCCTGGCCGTGCTGTGCGGCGCGCGGGCCGGCCGGCACTGGCCGGAACCGGTCTCCCTGGAGGACGTCGTCCGCGGCGCCCAGTCGCGCATCCTGCCGTTCCAGCGCGTGGTGGTGCGCAGCCGGACCGAGACCGCGGTGGTCGGCGCCGCCGCCGAGGCGCTGATCCACGCGATCGCCGAACTGCTGGACAACGCCACCCGCTACTCCCCGCCCAGCACCCAGGTGTTCGTCACCCTGATGCCGGTCCACAACGGCGCCGTCATCGAGATCGACGACGGCGGCGTCGGCATGCCGGAACAGGCCGTCGCCAAGGCCGCCGCCGCGCTGGCCGGCGGCAGCACCCTGGAGGTCTCCCGGCTCGGCGAGGTGCCGCAGCTGGGCCTCGCCGCGGTCGGCCGGCTCGCCGAGCAGTACGGCTTCCGGGT
The DNA here is from genome assembly GCF_048159585.1 of Kitasatospora sp. SC0581. Lineage (NCBI taxonomy): Bacteria > Bacillati > Actinomycetota > Actinomycetes > Kitasatosporales > Streptomycetaceae > Kitasatospora > Kitasatospora sp. SC0581. The sequence goes on from NZ_JBLRWA010000030.1 coordinate 30,763, forward strand.
CACGCTCAGCTCGGCGCCCTCGCCGTACGGCGGCGTGCGGGTGGTCCTGCTGCTGCCGAACGCGCTGCTCACCGAGCCGCTGCCGCCCACCGTCCCCGGCCTCGGGCCGGACGACCGGGCGTTCAACCCCGGCCCCCGGCCGGCCTCTCCCGCCGGCCACCCCCTGGTGGAGACCCCGCCGCCCGGCCGGCACGCCGCGACCGGTGACACCCCTCCCCCGCTGCCCCGCCGGAGCCACCGGCGCGGCCGCACGGGCCGCCCCGCCCAGCACGCCGCTCCCCCACCGCCGCCCGCGCCGCCGTACCGCTCGGCCCGGGACGCGCAGGCGTTCATGGCGATGTTCCAGGCCGGGACGGCCAGCGGCCGTTCCGCCGCCCGGGCCCAGTCCACCCCTTCCCTTCCCGCTTCCCCCCGACTTCCCCAGCGCTCCGGAGAGTTCCATGACCACCACCCCTGATCTCGGCTGGCTGCTCGCCGACATCATCGCCGTCCCGCAGGTCCAGCACGCCGTCGTCGTCTCCAACGACGGCCTGGAGATCGGCCGCAGCGCGGGCATCCCGCGCGACGACGCCGAACGGCTCGCCGCCGCCTGCTCCGGACTGCAGTCGCTGGCCCGCGGCGTCGCGACGGGCTTCGGCGGACCGGGCAGCGCCACCCGCCAGATCATCATCGAGTACGGCGGCGGCTACCTCTTCGTCGTCGCCGCCGGGGCCGGCGCGCACCTGGCCGTGGTGGCCGGCGAGGCGGTCGACGCCGGCCTGGTCGCCTACCAGATGCAGGTCCTGGTCGAGCGGATCGGCACCCACCTCACCAGCCCGCCGCGCGTCGACCACGCGGCGGGGGGCCACCGGTGAGCGGCCCGGTCCGGCCGTACGTCATCACCGGTGGGCGCAGCCGCCCCACCCGGTCCGATCTGGCCGTGGAGAGCCTGGTCAGCGCCGTGCCCGGACCATTAGGACTGCCCGAGCCGCCGGACCTGCCCGAGCACGAGCTGATCAACCGTGAGCACCGGCGCATCCTCGCGCTCTGCCACAGCCTGCTGTCCGTCGCCGAGGTGGCGGCCCACCTGGGGCTGCCGCTCGGCGTCGTCAAGGTGCTGGTCGGTGACCTCTGGGACCTCGGCGCCGTGCAGGTGCTCCCGCCCGTCCCCCAGGCCGAACGCCTGCCCGCAACCCTCCTGGAGGAGGTGCTCGTTGGCCTCCGCCAACTCCGCTGAAGCCGTCCCCGATGCCCCGGACGCACCGGGCGCCACCGACGCCGCCGGGTCCGCCGCCGGGCCGCAGTACCTGCCCTCCTCGGTGCAGGGCGCGGTCAAGATCCTGGTCACCGGTCCGTTCGGGGTCGGCAAGACCACCCTGGTCGGCTCGTTGAGCGAGATCACCCCGCTGCGCACCGAGGAGACCATGACCGCCGCCAGCGCCGGCATCGACGACCTCACCGGTCGCGCCGGCAAGACCACCACCACGGTGGCGCTGGACTTCGGCCGGATCACGCTCAACTCGCGGCTCGCGCTGTACCTGTTCGGCACGCCCGGGCAGCAGCGGTTCTGGCCGCTCTGGGACGACCTGTCGCGCGGCGCGCTCGGCGCCATCGCCATGGTCGACCTGCGCCGCCCGGACGAGAGCTTCGACGTGCTCGGCCGGCTGGAGGAGCAGCGCATCCCGTTCGCGGTCGCGGTCAACACCTTCCCGGACACGCCGAGTTACCCGGAGGAGGAGCTGCGCTCGGCGCTGGACCTGCTGCCGGAGGTGCCGATCCTGCACTGCGACGCGCGCGACCGCCGGCAGTCCTACGACCTGCTGATCGACTTCGTCGACCACCTGCACCGCAACTCGATCCTGGAGCTCCAGGGATGACCTCCCCCGAACACCCGGGAGCCCCCGGGTGCCCCGTCGCCCACGGCGGCGGACGGCCCGGCGGGCTGCCCGTGGGCGTACCGCTGACGCCGCTGTACGGCCCGGCCGTCGCCGAGGACCCGCACGGCCTCTACGCCCGGCTGCGCGAGCGCTACGGGCCGGTCGCCCCGATCGAGCTGGAGCCCGGGGTCGAGGCCTGGCTCGTCCTCGGCTACGCCGAACTGCTCGAACTCACCCGCAACGAGGCGCTGTTCTCCAAGGACTCGCGCCGCTGGCGGGTGCCCGCCGAGGGCCGGCTGGCGGCCGACTCCCGGCTGCTGCCGATGACCTCCTGGCGGCCCACCCTGCTCAACCTGGACGGCGCCGAGCACCAGCGGCTGCGCGCCGCCGTCTCCGACACCCTCGCCCAGATCGACCACCGCCAGCTGCGCGGCACCACCGAGGCCGCCGCCAACGGGCTGATCGACGGCTGGGGCCCGGACGGCACCGCCGACCTGGTCGCCCAGTACGCGCGCCGGCTGCCGCTGCTGGTCTTCACCCAGCTGGTCGGACTGCCGGTGGAGAGCGGGCCCCGGGTGGTCGAGCTGATCAGCCACTTCGTGGACAGCAGCGCGCAGTCGCAGCGCGCCGGCCTGGAGTTCCAGGCACTGCTCGTCGACCTGGTGCGCCGCCGCCGGGCCGCCCCCAGCGCCGACCTCACCTCCTGGCTGCTCGCCCACCCGGCCGGGCTGACCGACGAGGAGGCGGTGCACCACCTGGTGGTGCTGATGGTCGCGGGCAACGAGACCTCCATCAACTGGACCGGCAACACGCTGCGGCTGCTGCTCACCGACCGGCGCTTCCGGGCCACCCTCACCGGCGGGCGGCTGACCGTCTCCGACGCGCTGGAGGAGGTGCTCTGGCGCGACCCGCCCACCCAGAACTTCCCCGGCCGCTGGGCCACCGGCGACACCGTGCTCGGCGGCCAGTACATCAGCGCCGGCGACATGCTCGTCCTCGGCCTGGCCGCGGCCAACGCCGACCCGGCCGCGCAGGGCGTCTCGGCCGCCGCGCAGGGCTCGCTCGGCGGCAACCGGGCCCACCTCGCCTGGGGCGCGGGCCGGCACGTCTGCCCGGCCCAGCACCCGGCCCGGATCATCGTCGAGACCGCCGTCGAGACCCTGCTGCACCGCCTGCCGGACCTCCAACTGGCCGTACCGCCCGGCGAGTTGGCCTGGCGCCCGTCCCCGTGGTCCCGGGCCCTGACCGCCCTCCCGGTGCTCTACAGCGCCTTCACCCCGCCCCGCCCGCCCGCCCCCGAGAGGCCCGCATGGACACCACCACCGAATCCGGAACCCGCGCCGAGCCCGTCAGACTCGACCCCTTCGGCCGCGACCAGCACGGCGAGAACGCCCGACTCCGCGAAGCCGGCCCCGCGGTCCTGGTGGAGCTCCCTGGCAGGGTGGTGGTCTGGGCGGTAACCCACCACGACACCCTCCAGTCGCTGCTGTCCGACCCCCGGGTCGGCAAGGACGCCCGGCTCTGGACCACCTTCCGGGAGGGGCGGCTGCCGGAGGGCTGGCCGCTGCTCAACTTCATCGTCGTCCCCGGCATGGTCACCGCCGACGGCGAGGACCACCGGCGGCTGCGCGGACTGGTCTCGCAGGCCTTCACCCCGCGCCGGATAGCCGACCTGGCCCCCGCCGTCGAGGCCCGGACGGTCGCGCTGCTGGACGGGGTCGCGAAGCTGGAGGGCGAGTTCGACCTGCGGCGGCACTTCGCCTACCCGCTGCCGATGCAGGTGATCGGCGAACTGCTCGGCCTCGGGCTGGCGGAGCAGGACGAGCTGCACGAGCTGTCCGACACCATGGTCTCCAGCTCGGCCACCCCGGCGGCGGCGCTGGCCGCGCAGCGGGGTCTGAACGCGCTGCTGGCCTCGGTGGTGGCGGCCAAGCGGGCCGAGCCCGGCGACGACCTGACCACCGACCTGATCGCCGTCCACGAGGCGGGCGACCGGCTCAGCGAGGCCGAGCTGGTCGGCACCCTGCTGCTGATGCTGGTCGCCGGGCACGAGACCACGCTCAACCTGATCACCAACGCCGTCCGCGCCCTGCTCGCCCACCCGGACCAGCTGCGGCTCGTCCTGGACGGGGAGCAGCCGTGGTCGGCGGTGGTCGAGGAGACCCTGCGCTACGACTCCCCGGTCGGGCAGTTCCCGCTGCGCTACGCGAGCGAGGACATCGCGGTCGGCGACGTGGTGATCCGGCGCGGCGAGGCGCTGCTGGCCTCCTACGCGGCGGCCGGGCGGGACTCCGGGCACCACCCGGACGCGGACCGCTTCGACCTCACCCGGCAGCCCGCCAAGCACCTGTCGCTCGGCCACGGCCCGCACTTCTGCCTCGGCTCCGGGCTCGCCCGGATGGAGGCCGAGACGGCGCTGCGGCACCTGTTCACCCGCTTCCCGGGGCTGGCCCTCGCGGAGGGCCGGACCGACGAGCCGATCGCCTCGTTCGTCAGCAACAGCGTGCGCACCCTGTGGGTGACGGTCTGAGCCGACCGGTTACCTGAGGGCGGTCCGGGTCGTTCGGCAGGGCATGAAGAAACTCGCCACCCTGGCCGCCCTCACCATGGCGGGCCTCGCCCTCGCCGTCCCGGCGGCCTCCGCCACCTCCCAGACCGCCTCCTCGCCGGACGCCACCGGCGGGCTCACCGACGGGCTCGAAGTCTCCCCCGGCGACCTCGCCCTGCGGACCGTGGGCAAGCTCCCGCTGCTCGGCAAGCCCGCCAACGAGATCGAGGCGATCGGGACCAACCAGATGGCCCACCCGGGGCTCAGCGGGCAGATCCTGAACTGACCCGGCGCTCCGCCACCGGAGCGTGGGCGGCCGGCCGACCCCCGAACGGCCGGCCGCCCACGCCACCCGACGCACGACGACCGCTCGACCCGCGGCGCTCAGGCCGCCGGGTTCAGAGCGCGGACAGCCGGTTGAGCTCCGGGTAGCCCAGCCCCTGCGCGAGCGCGGTGAACGTGCCGCTCCCGTACACCTCCTCGGCGGCCCGGCGGACCGCCGCGTACGCCACCTCGGCCAGGCCCGGGCCCAGGCTGATCCGGGCCACGCCGAGCTTCGCCAGCTCGGCGACCGCCGGGGAACCGGGGCCGGCCAGCACGTTCAGCGGCGCCGGGACGGCCTCGACCAGGGCGGCGATGGTCTCCGGGTCGGACACCCCGGGGACGAACACCCCGTCCGCGCCCGCCTCGACGTACGCCCGCAGCCGGTGCACCGCGTCGTCCAGCCGGCCCTCCGGGGCGCCGATCCCGCGCAGGAACACGTCGGTCCGGGCGTTGACGAAGAGCGGCACGCCGGCCGCGTCCGCCGCGGCCCGGGCGGCCGCGATCCGCTCGGCGGCCTCCGCCGGGGGGCGCCCCTCGTCCTCCAGGTTCACCCCGACGGCACCGGTGGCGAGCAGCGCGGCGACCGTCTCCCCGACCCCGGCGGCGGTGTCCGCGTAGCCGCCCTCCAGGTCCGCGGTGACCGGCAGGTCGACCGCGCGGACCACCTGGGCGGTCCGGGCCAGCACCTGCCCGGGGTCGGCGCCGCCGCCGTCCGCGCTGCCGAGCGACCAGGACACGCTCGCGCTGGCCGTCGCCACCGCCCGCGCCCCGGCGGCGGCCACCAGCCGGGCACTCGGCACGTCCCAGGCGTTCGCCAGCACCAGCGGCTCGCCCGGGCGGTGCAGCTCCCGCAGCAGCCGGGCCCGCTCCCGCCGGACGGCGGGGTCCGCGGCGCTCACCGGGCGGCCGGGCTCATGCGGGTGGACACGCCGATCCGGTTCCAGGCGTTGATGGTGGCGATCAGCGCGATCAGCTGGGCCAGCTCGGTCTCGTCGAACCGCGCGGCGGCCTCCGCGTACACGGCGTCCGGCACGTGCCCCTGGGTCAGCAGGGTGACGGACTCGGTGAGGGCCAGGGCGGCGCGCTCACGGGCGGTGAACCACGGGGTCTCGCGCCAGGCCGGGAGGGAGACCAAGCGGTGGTCCTGCTCGCCGTGCTTGCGGGCGTCGGTGGAGTGCATGTCGATGCAGAAGGCGCAGCCGTTGATCATCGAGGCGTGCACCTTGACCAGCTCGGCGATGACCGGGTCGACGCCCTCCCGGGAGGCCCGGTCCACGGCGACCATCGCCTGGTAGTAGGCGGGGGCGAGCTTGTGCATCAGCAGGCGCTGCTCGGGGGCGGGCACCGGGGCGCCGTCCGTACCGGCCGTCCCGTCCGCGGTCGCGCGCGTGGTCTCGTTCGTCGTCATGGTCGCCAGCCTAGGAGCGGGGTGGCCTGCCGTCCTGGTGCGTTCGGCCACGCGTTCCTTGGGCCACTTCCGGCGTGCGAACGACCGTGCGAGGATCGCCGGCAGGAGATCACCGCCAGGGGGTCTCCGACAGGACGAGGTCAGGGGGCCCGGTCGTGTGCACGGCGTTCGTCAGCATCGAGCCGGAAGCGGCCGTGCCGGTGCTGCTGCTGTCCGTCCGGGACGAGTACCTGGGCCGCGCCTGGCTGCCGCCGGACCACCACTGGCCGGACCGGCCCGACCTGCTCGGCGGACTGGACCTCGCGGCCGGCGGCACCTGGCTGGCCGTCGACCCGGCCCGGCGCACCGCCGCCTGCCTGCTGAACGGCTTCGGCCCGCTCGCCCCCGCCGACGCCCGGCGCACCCGCGGCCGGCTGCCGCTCACCGCCGTCCGGGAGGGCGGCATCGGCCACCTCGACCTCACCCCGTACGACCCGTTCCACCTCGTCCTGGTCCGGGCCGACGGTGCCCGGGTGTCCAGCTGGAGCGGCGGACGGCTGGAGGAGCGCGAACTGCCGTCCGGCCTGAGCGTGGTGCTCAACGACGGGCTGGAGGGCCGGGCGGCCGACCGGACCACCTCCGAGCGGATCCGCGACCTGATGGCCGCGCGGGCCGCCCACTTCCGGTCCCGCCTCACCGCCGAACCCCGGCCCGAACCGACCGCCGACGGGCCGGCCGCCGCGGCCTGGGGCGGATGGCTGCCGATCGTCGCCGGGGACGGGCTGGCGCCGGACGCGGACGCCGCGCTGATCCAGCGGCGCGACTTCGGCGACGGGCGGATCTGGGGCTCCTCGTCGATCTCGCTGCTCGCGCTCGGGCCGGACCTGCTGCGCTACGACTTCGCGGCCGCGCCGGTGGCCGAGGACGGGCCGGGGTGGCGGCAGGTGGCGACGGGCTGACCCGCGGCTCGCGGCGGGCGGCGGCGGCTGGCGCCGGGAAAAGGGCTTGCACCTGACGCTGCGGGAGGCGGCATCGTGGCCCGGGTCGAGCCCGAAGGAGACCGCCGTGACCCGCCCGGACCCCCCGCGCCGCCCCCGCCGCCTGCTCGCCGTCCTGACCGTCGCCCTGCCGCTGGCCGGCATGCCGGCCGCGGTGACCGCCGTCGTCCTGCTCGGCGACGCGGCGCACCGGGCCGTCCCGTCCGCCACCGTCCTGGCCTCCGTGGCGGCGGCGCTGATCGGGCACCTCGCCCCCGGTGTCCCGCAGCCGTACGGTCGGTGAACTTCCGTCGGCGGGGCTGCCGAACGTCTACATGCGCGTAGTAGCTTCGCGAGGGCCCCCGACCCGGCCGGCCACCGACCCCCGAGCGAAGGTGCGCGATGTCGACCCTGACCTACCCGGAAGCGATAGGCGTCGGCCTGCTCCAGGGCGTGACGGAACTCTTCCCGGTCTCCAGCCTCGGCCACAGCATCCTGCTGCCCGCCCTGGTCGGCGGGCGGATCCAGCACGACCTCGACATGACCGCCGAGGGCTCCTCGTACCTCGCCGCCCTGGTCGCCCTGCACCTGGCCACCGCGCTCGCCCTGGTGGTCTACTTCCGCAAGGACTGGGTCCGGGTGGTCGAGGGGCTGTTCGGCTCGATCCGGCACCGCCGGGTGGAGACCCGCAACGAGAGGCTCGCCTGGCTGCTCGTCCTGTCCACCATCCCGGTCGGCGTGGCCGGCCTCGCGCTGGAGAAGGCCCTGCGCAACGCGCTCGGCAAGCCCGTCCCGGCCGCGGTCTTCCTCGCCCTCAACGGGCTCGTGCTGCTCGGCGCCGAGCGGCTCAAGCGCGGCGGCACCGGCCGCCGCCGGGCCGGACACTCCGCCGGACACGCCGCCGACGAGCCGGGCCTGGACCCGGCGATCGCCTCCGACCACCGGCTGACCAGGCTCGGCTACGGGCAGGGCGCCTGGATCGGCGCCGCGCAGATCCTCGCGCTGTTCCCGGGCATCAGCCGCTCCGGCGTCACCATGAGCGCCGGCATCCTGCGCGGACTGCACCACGAGGACGCCGCCCGGTTCTCCTTCCTGCTCGCCACCCCGGTCATCCTGGCCGCCTCGGTGCTCAAGGTGCCCGAGCTGTTCAGGCCGGAGAACTCCGGCGTGCTCGGCCCCGTCCTCGCGGGCAGCCTCGCCGCCTTCGTGGCCGGCTACGTCTCGGTGCGGTTCCTCACCCGGTACTTCGAGACCCGCAGCCTGACGCCGTTCGCGCTGTACTGCTTCCTGGCCGGCGTCGGCAGCGCGGTCTACCTGTCGCTCTGAGCCGTCCGGCCGCCGCTCCGGGCCGTCCGGCCGCCGCTCTTCGCCGTACGGGCCGCCTCGCCCAGGATCCCGGCGAGGTCGGCCGGCCGGGAGAACATCGGCCAGTGCCCGGTGTCCAGCTCCACCAGCCGCCAGTGGCCGTCCGCGACCAGCCCGGCGACCACCGGCGGCGGCTCCGGCCAGTCCATCAGGCACTTCACGTACACCGCCGGGAGCCCGCTCAACGGGCCCTCCAGGAAGGCCGGTTCGGTCAGCGAGGGGCCCGGGTGCGGGGTCGCCCCCGCGGCGATCCGGGCGATCTGCCCGACCGTCAGCCCCTGCTCGGCGAACTCGGCCGGCGGCAGCGGCGGCCACCAGCCCCCGTGCGCGGCCAGGTCGGCCCGCAGCGCGGCCGGCTCCGGCAGCTGGTCGGCGAAGGACTCCCCCGCCACCGGCACGTTGGCGTCCACCAGGACCAGCCCGGCCAGCCGCCCGCCGATCCGCTCGGCGGCCTGGCCCACCGGGATGCCCGAGTAGCTGTGCCCGACCAGCACCACCTCGCGCAGGTCCAGCCGCTCCACCTCCGCGACGACGTCCGCCACGTGCGCCTGCTGCCCGGCGGGCGCGCCGCGCTTCTCCGCGAGCCCGGAGAGCGTCAGCGGGTACGCCCCGTGCCCGGCCGCGCGCAGCTCCGCCACGACCTCGTCCCACGCCCAGGCGCCGAGCCAGGCGCCCGCCACCAGCACAAAGTTCGCCATGGGCGGCACCGTAGCGCGCGAGTGTGACGGCGGCCCGGAAAGCGACGGGAAACACCACGTGGAGGAACGGTGGGGGCGCCCCGCCCGCGCCCGGGCGCCCCCGGCGGTTCCGGGTCAGCCGGTGGTGAGGCCCAGGGCGGCCAGCCGGGTCGGGTCGGTGAGGATGTCCAGCCCGGTGATCCGGCCCTCGTGGACGGTGAACGACATGACCGACAGCGGACGGCCCCCGGCGAAGGACACCACCCCGGGCGAGCCGTTGACCGGCACCAGCCGCCCGTCGGCGGCGAAGCGGGCGAAGGCGATCGCCTGCGAGGCGACGTCCGCCGCACCGCGGCGCAGCACGCTCGGCACCAGCGTGCCGCCGTCCGACCGGGCCACCACGTCCGGGTCGAGCACCGTCAGCAGAGCGTCGAAGTCCCCGCCCCGGGCGGCCCGCAGGAAGGCCTCCACCACCTCGCGCTTGCGGGCGTCGTCGGAGTCCGCCGCCGGGGTCGCGCCCTGGACCCGGCGGCGGGCGCGGCTGGCCAACTGCCGGGTGGAGGCGGAGGTCCGGCCGAGCACCTCGGCGATCCCGTCGAAGGGCACCTCGAACATGTCGTGCAGCACGAAGGCCACCCGCTCCGCCGGGGAGAGCGTCTCGAGGACCACCATCAGCGCGATCCCGACCGAGTCCGCGACCAGCACCTCGTGCACCGGGTCCAGCGCCGACAGCCCGCCGACCACCGGGTCCGGCAGCCGCACCCGGCCCTCCTGCTCGGGCAGCGGATCCTCCCGGCGGGAGGCGCGGGAACGCAACTGGTCCAGGCAGACCCGGCCGACCACGGTGGTGAGCCACGCCCCGAGGTTGCGCACCCCGCCCACATCGCTGCGGCCCAGCTTCAGCCAGGCCTCCTGCACGGCGTCCTCGGCCTCGGCGAGCGACCCGAGCATCCGGTAGGCCACCGCCCGCAGCCGGGGGCGCTCCGCCTCGAAACGCCGGGCCAGTTCGGCCAGTTCAGCCGGTTCGACTGCTTCAGCCGGTTCGGCCGGGAGGTTCTCCTCGCTCACCCTGTCACATCCTCGGGTCGGGATCCGTCGGTCCAGTGACGGACGCTAACCGACCGGGAGGACACGATGGGGAGGAGCCCGCCGGCGCCACCCGGCGACCCCGCCCGCGCCCCCTGGCGACAGGCGAGAATGGAGGCCGTGAGCACCTCCCGGACCACCTCCTGGACCACCTTCGGCGGCGACCTGCACCTGGACCTCACCGAGCGCCGGGCCGCCGGCGCCGGACTGCGGGCCGCCCTGGAGGACGCGCTGCGCGAGGCCGTCCAGGACGGGCGGCTCACCCCCGGCACCCGGCTGCCGTCCTCCCGGGCGCTCGGCGAGGACCTCGGGATCGCCCGCAACACCGTGGTCGAGGCGTACGGCCAGCTCACCGCCGAGGGCTGGCTCAGCTCCCGGCAGGGCTCCGGCACCACCGTCGCCCGGCGGACGGTCCCGGAACCGGTCCAGGGCCGGCGGCCGGCCCCCCGGGCGGTACGGGCGCGGCAGACCGCCCGGTACGACCTGATGTCCGGACGGCCCGACCTCTCGCTCTTCCCCCGCACCGCCTGGCTGGCCGCCGCCCGCCGCGCCCTCGCCACCGCGCCGCACGAGGCCCTCGACTACGGCAGCCCGCTCGGCCGGATCGAACTGCGGCAGGCGCTCACCCACTACCTGGCCCGGGTCCGCGGGGTGCGCACCGACCCCGACCACCTGCTCGTCTGCACCGGCGTCACCCAGGGCCTCGGCCTGCTCTGCGCCGCCCTGCGGGAACGCGGCGCCCGCACGCTGGCCGTCGAGGAGTACGGGCTGCCGCCGCAGCACGCGGTCGCCCGGGCCGCCGGACTCGCCACCGCCCCGGTGCCGCTGGACGCGGACGGCGCCCTGGTCGACCGGCTCGACCCCCGGGCCGGCGCCGTCCTCCTCACCCCCGCCCACCAGTTCCCCACCGGCGCGGCACTCTCCGCCGACCGGCGGGCCGAGGCGGTGCGGTGGGCGCGGGAGCAGGCCCGGTACGTCATCGAGGACGACTACGACGGCGAGTTCCGCTACGACCGGCAGCCGCTCGGCGCGATGCAGGCGCTGGACCCGGAACGGGTGGTGTACGCCGGGACGGCCGCCAAGAGCCTCGCGCCGGGCCTGCGGCTGGCCTGGCTGGCCCTGCCGGACGCGCTGGTCGAGCCGGTCGCCCGACTGAAGGCGCTGGCCGACACGATGTCCCCGGTGCTGGACCAGCTGACGCTCGCCGAACTGATCACCTCCGGCACGTACGACCGCCACGTACGGCGCTGCCGGCTGCACTACCGGCGCCGGCGCGACCACCTGGTCGCGGCGCTCGCCGAACACGCCCCGCAGGTCCGGGTCACCGGCATCGCGGCCGGCCTGCACGTCGTCATCCGGCTGCCGCCCGGCTCCACCCCCGAACCCGAACTCCTCGCCCGCGCCCAGCAGGCCGGCCTCGCCCTCCACGGCCTCGCCTGGCACCGCACCGCCCCGTCCCCCGCCGACGCCCCGACCGCCCTGGTCATCGGCTACGCCACCTCACCGGACCACGCCTTCCCGGCGGCGGTCCAGGCCCTCTGCGAACTGCTGCGCGGGGCCTGAGCGGGAAGGGGAGAAGGCAGGTGGGCCGGGCCGGTGCGGGAACGGCGGTCCGCCCGCCCCCTCGGGGGTGGGGGCGGGCGGACGGTTCGGGGTGTGAACTACTTGTTCCGGCTGCCGAGTTGGAACAGGAGGATGATGAACCCGGCGAAGAGGTGGCAGCCGACGGTGTAGAGCACCAGGCGGTGGTAGACCCGCTTGTTGGCCCACTTGCCGGCGTCCATGGTCTTCGGGCCGGCCGGAGTGTCGGCACCGGCGGCCGGGTTCTCGGCGTCGGCGGCCGGGGTGACGGTGGTGGTGGGATCGGCCATGGTGATCTCCTCCGGGGTGTTCTGACGGCAGGTCAGTGAACGGCGGCGGGGCCGCCGCCGAGGCAGAGTTCGCCGCCGGGGCTCTGCAGCAGGGTGTGGACGAAGAGCAGTTCGACGCCGCTGTCCGACTCTGCGGCGATGCAGTGCGGGGTGAGCGAGTCGTAGTGGGCGGAGTCGCCCACCGCGAGGTGGTGGACGCGGTCGCCGAGGGTGACGCGGAGCGCGCCCTTGAGGACGTACAGCCACTCCTCGCCCGGGTGGACCCGGACCACCGTGTCCTGCACGCCCGGCGGGACGTGCACCCGCAGGGCCTGCATCGCGCGGCCGGGGGCGCCGGCCCGGCGGTAGCCCCAGCCACCGGCCCGGCCGGGTTCGATGGCGCCGCCGCGGACGATCGGGTCCGGCTCGGCGAGGGTCTCGCCGAGCAGGCCGGAGACCGAGGTCCCGTACGCGCGGGCGAGGCCGAGCAGGACGGGCAGCGAGGGCTGCCGGCGGCCGGTTTCCAGTCGGGACAGATAGGCTGGGGAGAGCCCGACCCGCCCGGCGGCCACCTCCAGCGTGAGACGGCTGCTGAGCCGGTGCTCACGGAGACGGGCGGCGAGGCCGGCGACCTCCTGGTCGTCGAGCTGTTCGCCTGCTGCGGCGGCGCCGGTGGAGCTGCTGGTCATGTGTCCAGTGGACACCCGCCGTGCCGCACGGGCAAGAATTTTGCCTCAGAGGCAAGACCCTTCGGCAGGCCTCCTGACAGGCGCCCCGACCGGCCCCCGCTCACGGCCGCGGGATGTTCCGCAGGTTGCTCCGGGCCAGGTCGACCATGCGTCCGACGCCGCCCGAGAGCACCGTCCGGCCCGCCGCCAGCGCGAAGCCCTTCAGCTGGGCGGCGGTGATGTGCGGCGGGATGGAGAGCGCGTTGGGGTCGGTGACCACGTCCACGAGGGCCGGGCCCGGCCGCTCCAGCGCCTCGACCAGCACCTCCCGGACCCGGGCCGGCTCGGTCACCCGCTTGGCCTGGATGCCCATCGCCCGGGCGATCCCGGCGTAGTCCACGTCCCCGTTGTCGATCTCGAACTCCGGGTAGCCGGAGACCAGCATCTCCAGCTTGATCATGCCGAGCGCGCCGTTGTTGAAGACCACCGTCTTCACCGGCAGCCGGTGCTTGGCCACCGTGAGCAGCTCGCCGAGCAGCATGCCGATCCCGCCGTCGCCCGCCATCGCGACAACCTGCCGCCCGGGGCAGGCGAGTTGGGCGCCGATCGCGTGCGGGAGGGCGTTGGCCATCGAGCCGTGCAGGAAGGAGCCGATCACCCGGCGGCGGCCGTTGGGCTGGAGGTAGCGGGCGGCCCAGACGTTGTTCATGCCGGTGTCCACGGTGAACACGGCGTCCTCGGCGGCCACCTCGTCGAGCACCGAGGCGACGTACTCGGGGTGGATCGGCAGGTGCTTCTCGATGTCCCGGGTGTACGCGCCGATCACGTCCTCCAGCGACCGGCAGTGCTTGCGCAGCATCCCGTCCAGGAAGGCGCGGTCGCGCTTGGCGTCGAGCAGCGGCAGCACGGCCCGCAGGGTGGCGGCCACGTCGCCGTGGACGGCGAGTTCGAGGGCGGTGCGGCGGCCGAGCCGGGTGGCGTCGTGGTCGACCTGGACGGTGTGCGCCTGCGGCAGGAAGGAGTCGTACGGGAAGTCGGTGCCGAGCAGCACCACCAGGTCGGCGGAGTGCAGCGCCTCGTGGCAGGCCCCGTAGCCGAGCAGGCCGCTCATGCCCACGTCGTACGGGTTGTCGAACTGGATCCACTCCTTGCCGCGCAGGGAGTGGCCGATCGGCGCGTTCAGGGCCTGCGCGGCGGCCATCACCTCGGCGTGCGCCCCACGCACCCCGGCGCCGCAGAACAGCACCACCTTGCGGGCGGCGTTGAGCAGCCGGGCCAGTTCCTGCACCTGGGACCAGGGCGGGGCGGCGACGGCCTGCTCGGTGAGGAAGTGGCTGGTGCCGGTGGGGGCGGCGGCGGAGAGCGCGGCGACGTCCCCGGGGAAGGCGAGCACCGAGACGCCGTGCGAGCCGAGCGCGTGCTGGACGGCGACCCGCAGCAGGCGGGGCAGCTGGGCGGGGGTCGAGAGCATCTCGCACCAGGTGCTGCAGTCGGTGAACACCCGCTCGGGGTGGGTCTCCTGGAAGAAGCCGGTGCCGATCTGCCCGGACGGGATGTGCGAGGCGAGCGCGAGCACGGGCAGGCCGCTGCGCTGGGCGTCGTACAGCCCCTGGACGAGGTGGGTGTTGCCGGGGCCGCAGGAGCCGGCGCAGACCGCGAGCCGGCCGGAGAGTTCGGCCTCGGCGGCGGCCGCGAAGGCGCCGGCCTCCTCGTTGCGCACGTGCACCCAGCTGATGCCGTCGGCCCGCCGGATGGCGTCCACGACGGGGTTGAGGCTGTCCCCGACCACGCCGTAGACCCGCTCCACCCCGGCCTGCCGGAGCACCTCCACCATCTGTTCGGCCACGCTCGGCACGGCGGCGACTCCTTCGCTGGGGCGGCTCCACGGGACACCAGCACTCTCCGGGGCGGCCGGGGGCGGCGCAGCCGGGGCGGGGCGAACGGGTGAGGCGGCGGACCCGGGAGCGCGGGAGCGGGAGCGGGGTCCGGGCTACTCGGCCGCCAGGTGGTCCTGCTGGCCGAGCTTGCCCGCCGCGAGGCCGGCCTGGGGCTTGCGGCGGCCGGGTTCGCGGCCCGGGGGCTGGGCGACCCGTTCCTGGGCGGGCGGGGCGGTGGTCGGCAGGGTGACCGGGGCACCGGACTTGACCTGCACCGCCTCGCCGTCGTGCCGCACGTGGAGGACCTCGCCGCGGCGCAGCGTGTACGTCGTCCGCTCGTGGGTGATCTCGACGCCGAGCAGGTGCCCGCGCACCAGCAGCGAGAAGCTCAGCCGCATCAGCCCGGACGGCAGCCGGGGCCGGAACGAGAGCGCCTCGCCGTGGTCGCGCAGCCCGCCGAAGCCGGCCACCAGGGCGATGCAGGCCCCGGCGAGCGAGGCCATGTGCAGGCCGTCGCGGGTGTTGCCGCCGAGGTCGTGCAGGTCCATCAGCGCGGCCTCGGCCGTGTAGTCGTAGGCGAGGTCGAGCTGGCCGACCTCGGCGGCGATCACCGCCTGGGTGCAGGCGGAGAGCGAGGAGTCCCGGACGGTCAGCCGCTCGTAGTAGGCGAAGTTGCGGGCCTTCTGCTCGTCGGTGAAGGCGTCGCCGCGGACCTGCATGGCGAGCACCAGGTCGGCCTGCTTGACCACCTGCTTCCGGTACAGGTCGAAGTACGGGTAGTGCAGCAGCAGCGGGTAGTTCTCCGGCGGGGTGTGCTCGAAGTCCCAGACCTGGTGGTGGGTGAAGCCGTCGGCCTGCGGGTGCACGCCGAGGTCCTCGTCGTACGGGATGTACATCGCGGCGGCCGCGTCGCGCCAGGCGGCGGTCTCCTCGGTATCCACGCCGAGCAGCGCGGCCTCGTGCGGGTTGCGGACGGCGGCCTCGGCGGCGGCGCGCAGGTTGGTCTGCGCCATCAGGTTGGTGAAGACGTTGTTGTCCGCGACGGCGCTGTACTCGTCGGGGCCGGTGACGCCCTCGATGCGGAACCTCCCGGCCACGTCGTGGTGGCCGAGCGAGCGCCACATCCGGGCGGTCTCGACGAGCAGTTCGAGCCCGTACTCGCGCTCGAACTCCGCGTCGCCGGTGGCCCGGACGTAGCGGGCGACGGCGGCGGCGATGTCGGCGCCGATGTGGAAGGCCGCGGTGCCGGCCGGCCAGTACCCGGAGCACTCCTCGCCGCGGATCGTCCGCCACGGGAACACCGCGCCGGACAGGCCGAGTTGGACCGCCCGCTCGCGGGCCAGCGGCAGGGTGGTGTGCCGCCAGCGCAGGGCCTGGTTGACGGCGGCGGGCAGGCAGTAGGTGAGCACCGGCAGGACGAAGGTCTCGGTGTCCCAGAAGCTGTGCCCGTCGTAGCCGGGCCCGGTCAGCCCCTTGGCGGGGATGGCCCGCTCCTCGCTGCGGGCGCCGGCCTGCAGGACGTGGAAGACGGCGAACCGGACGGCCTGCTGGAGTTCGACGTCGCCCTCGATCTCGATGTCGCTGGTCTCCCAGAACTCCTGGAGGAATTCGGCCTGTTCGGCGATCAGCCCGTCCCAGCCGGTGTACCGGGCGGCGGTCAGCGCGGCCTCCACCTGGTCCCGGACGGCGGGCAGCGAGCGGGTGCCGGACCAGCCGTAGGCCATGAACTTGGTCAGCCGCAGCCGCTGTCCGGCCTTGAGCACGGTGGTGACGCTGATCCGGCACTGGTCGGCGTCGGCCTCGGCGACGGTGTCGGACTTCTCCGGCCCCTCGATGATGTGGTCCATCCCGGCCGCGACCCGGATGCCGCTGTACCGGGTGCGGTGCACCAGGATGGCCTTGGTCCCGCTGGCGTGGTGCGCCTCGGGCTGCAGCGGCGCCTCCAGCACGGCGGCGGCCCGCGGGTCGCCCTCGGGGCCGCCGGGCAGCTGCTCGTTGGCGACCAGCTCGGACTGGAGCACGATCCGCACCGGGCCGTCCACCGCCTCGACGCTGTACTCGACGGCGGCGACGGCGCGCTGGGTGAGCGAGACCAGTCGGGAGGAGCGCACCCTGATCGTCCGCCCGGCCGGGGAGGTCCACTCCGCCTCGCGGTGCAGCAGGCCCTCGCGGACGTCCAACCAGCGCTTGTGGCTGACGAGTTCGCCGTAGCGCAGGTCGAAGGGCTCGTCGTCCACCAGCAGTCGGATGATCTTGCCGTTGGTCACGTTGATGACGCTCTGGCTGGACTCCGGGTAGCCGTAGCCGCCCTCGCCATACGGCAGCGGGCGCAGTTCGAAGACGCCGTTGAGGTAGGTGCCGGGCAGGCCGTGCGGCTCGCCCTCGTCCAGGTTGGCGCGCAGGCCGATGTGGCCGTTGGAGAGCGCGAAGACCGACTCGGCGCGGGCCATCGAGGCCAGGTCCAGGCCCTGTTCGGTGATCTGCCAGGGGTCGATCGCGAAGTTCTTGTCCCCGGGAGTCATGCCTTCCCCTCCCCCAGGAGCTCGGAGAGGTCCTGGACGACCACGGTGGCGCCGTCCCGGCGCAGTTCGGCGGCCTGGCCGGTGCGGTCCACCCCGACCACCGCGCCGAAGCCGCCGGCCCGGCCGGAGGCGACCCCGGCGAGCGCGTCCTCGAAGACCGCGGCGTGGGCGGGTTCGACGCCGAGGGCGCGGGCGGCGTACAGGTAGGTGTCGGGGGCGGGCTTGCCGGGCAGTCCCTCGGCCTTGGCGGTGTTGCCGTCCACGATCACCTCGAACAGTTCCTCGATGCCGGCCGCCCGCAGCACGTCCCGGCAGTTGGCGCTGGAGGAGACCACGGCGCTGGGCAGCCCGGCCGCGCGCAGCCGGTGCACGTAGTCGACCGAGCCCTGGTACGCCTGGACGCCCTGCTCCCGGATCAGCCTCAGCACGGTGTCGTTCTTGGCCCGGCTGATCCCTTGCACCGTGGGGGAGTTGGGCGGATCGTCCGGGGTGCCCTCGGGCAGGTCGACGCCCCGGCTGCGCAGGAACGCGCGGGTGCCGTCCAGGCGCGGGCGGCCGTCCACGTAGGTGTCGTATTCGGTGACGGCGTCGAAGGGGACGAACTGGCCGCCGGTGCGGGCGGCTTCGGCGCGCAGGAAGGCGTCGAAGGTGTCCTTCCAGGCCGCGGCGTGCACCTTCGCGGTCTGGGTGAGCACCCCGTCGAGGTCGAAGAGGAAAGCACGGATGTCGTCCGGTAGCCCCAGCATGGGTGCAGTCTTACCCGGGAACGGGGGGAAGCCGCCCATTTCCCGGCGGCGCGTCGCGGGAAGGGCGGCTTCCGGTTGCCGGGCGGGGCCGGCCGGGGCCGGACCGGGCGGCGTCACGGCGCCGGGGCGGCGTTACGGCGAGTCGGGCATCTGCGCCTCGGGCGCCTCGATGACCGCGAAGACCGCGCCCTGCGGGTCCTGGACCACCGCCATCCGGCCGGACTGCATGTCGAAGGCCGGCTGGATCACCGAGCCGCCCGCCTTGACCAGGGCGTCCACCGTGGAGTCGGCGCCGTCCACCGAGAAGTAAGTCATCCAGTGCGAGGGCGTGCCGGCCGCCAGGTAGCCGGGGATCGCCTGCATGCCGCCCACCGTGCGGTCGGCGACGTTGAGCGAGAAGTAGCCGTCCATGCCCTGGATGGTGGCCGGGCGCAGCCCGAGGGCCGGCTGGTAGAAGCGGCCGGCCGCGCCGGTGTCGGCGGTGTTGAGCTCGTTCCAGACCAGTGCGCCGGGCTCGTTGACCACGCCCGCGCCGATGAAGTCCATCGCCTGCCAGACCCCGAACACCGCACCGGTCGGGTCGGCGGCGACCAGCATCCGGCCGATCGTGCCGACGTCCATCGGGTCGTACAGGACCGTGCCGCCGGCCTCGGTGATGGACGCCCGGGCCGCGTCGGCGTCGTCCGAGGCGAGGTAGGTGGTCCAGGCGACGGGCGGCGTCGGCTGCCCCTCGGGCGCCGCCTGCGCCATGATCCCGGCGACCGGCCGGCCGTTGAGCATGCACACGGCGTAGCCGCCGAACTCGGCCGGGCCGACCTCGCCCTGCCAGCCGAACAGGTCGCGGTAGAAGTCGAGCGCGGCCTGCTGGTCGCTCGCCATCAGGTCGACCCAGCACGGGGTGCCGGGCTTGTACGGATCGGTGACTACGGGCATTGCTGGGCCTCCCGGAGGCGGTGGTGGCCGGCTGTGGTGGTCGGGACGGTCGGAGCGGTCGGGCCCTCGTCCCGGCCGGGCCCGGTTGGGGGTACGGCCCGGCCGGGACGACGGCGGTACACCGCCACCTTCGGCCCGCCGCCGCGATCCCGCCACCGGACGGCGCCCTGGCGGGCGACCGGCGGCCGGACCGTCACGGGGCTCGGGCGGGGTGCTCACGGGCTGTTCACCGGGGCTGTTCACCGAACTCTTCCCCGGGCTGCTCACGGGGCGTCGTGGTGGTGCCCGGTGACGAAGTACGGCTGCACCTTGCCGCTCTGCGCGTAGTCCTTGAGCCGGACCAGCAGTTCGGCCCAGGTGCCGGCCACCGCCGGGACGCCGTCCTCGCTGCCCGGCTGCCAGCCGCCGTGCCGGAACAGCAGCCGGGTGCGCCCGGGCGCGGCGGGCCGGTCGGGCTCGGAGGCGGTGGGCTCGTCGGGGGCGCCGGGCTGGTCGGACAGCTCCCAGCTGATCCAGGTGCCGGCCCAGTGCGGCGGGAAGGACCCGGCGTTGGTCCACACCACCCGGTCCCGGTCGGCCCGCTCCACCCGCAGCCGGAACGGCTCGGGGACGTCGGGGAAGTCGAACAGCAGGACGTCGCCGTCCCGGTCCACGCCGGTGGTCCACCAGGCGGTCAGCCCGTCGTGCGTGGTGAGTGCGGCGAGCACCACGTCCCGGGGCGCGGCGATGTCGAGCTGGAGGGCGATCTCGGGCATGGGTCCGCCTTTCGGTGGCCGCCGGATTCCCTTACGCCCACCATGGCACGACCCCCGGGCCCGCGCGCCCCGGAGGGCGCCGGCCCGGGGGTCGTCCCCGTCGTTCCGGTGGGTGCGGTCGTTCCGGTGCGGTCAGCCGCCGCTGCCGTAACTGGTGTTCGCGCAGATGTCGTCGTCCGCCGAGCGGGCGTCGTTGGTGATGGTGGTCGGCAGCGGCTGCGGGGGCGCCGGGACGCCCGGGGTGGCGGCCGTCGCGCCGCCGCCGGCGGGGGCACCGGTCGACATCCCCATCGCGGCCGCGAAGTCCTGGCCGGTGATCACCGAGATGCCCCGGGCGGTGCTGGACTCCAGGCTGGCGCCGGGGAACAGCGCGGCGACCTTCTCGGCGTTCGCCTTCTGCCCGGAGCCGTACTCGATCGTGGTGGTCTTGTACTTGGTGCTCGCCGCCTGGCCCGCCGTGCTGGCGGTGAACTTGGCGCCCTTCAGCAGTTCGGTCGCCTTGCCGGCCAGGCCGTTGGTCATCGTCCCGTTGTAGACCGCCACCCTGATCGCCGAGTTGGACGTGTCCGCGGCCGGGGCGGCCGGGGTGGTGGGCGCGGCGGGCTGCTGCGGAGCCGGGCCGGTGCCGTCCGCCGGGGCGTCCGGCTGCTGGCCGGTGGCGTTCTGGCCGTCGATGGTCTGGTCGGCCTTGAGGGTCTCCCAGAGCTTGTTGGCGTCCGGCTGGACCAGGTCGAGGTCCTTGTCCTGGGTGCGGAAGCGCCAGGGTGCCGTCACGAACTTCAGGTCGTGCATGTCGATGTTCTTCAGCGACAGGCCGAAGGAGGCCAGCTTGTCGGCCGAGTCCAGGCCCGGGTCGACGACCAGGGACTTGGTCGCGGCGTCGGCCAGCGGCAGGAGGGTGGTGGGGTTCATCCCCTCCTTCTTGATCTTGGTGGCGAGCGAGCCGAGGAAGGCCTGCTGGCGCTTCATCCGGCCGATGTCCGAGCCGTCGCCGATGCCGTGCCGCAGCCGGACGTAGTCGAGCGCCTGCTGGCCCTCGACGGTCTGCTTGCCCTGCGGGAGGACGAGGTCGCCCTTCCTCTTCAGGTTGGGGTTGATGTCCCCCTCGTAGATCGGCTTCGGCAGGCAGATGTCCACGCCGTTCACGGCCTTGGTCATCGCGGCGAAGCCGTTGAAGTCGACGACGAGGGTGTGGTCGACGCGGATTCCGGTGAGCTTCTCCACCGTGTTCTGGGTGCAGGCCGGGTTGCCGTCGTCGCTGCCGCCCATCGAGAACGCGGCGTTGAACAGGTCGGTGTTGCCGCCCTTGGTCCACTTGCCGTTGGGCAGCTTGCAGGACGGCAGCTCGACCTTGGCGTTGCGCGGTATCGAGATGCCGACGGCGTGCTTGTGGTCGGCGTAGACGTGCAGCAGGATCGTGGTGTCCGAGCGGGCGCCGCCGTCCTCGCCGCCGCCGAGGTCGGAGTTGTTCTTGCCGCGGCTGTCCGAGCCGATCAGCAGCACGTTGACCGGCCTGTTGCCGTCCGCGTCGGCCTTCGCCTCCGGGGGGCGGTTGCGGGCTATGGCGTCGGCGTCGAAGGACTTGATGTTGGCGTTCAGCTTGAGGTAGATCGCGCCGCCGACACCGGCGATGACCACCAGCACGCCCGCCGTCGACCAGGCGACGATCTTCTTCACGTTCTTCTTGGGCTTGGCGCTCTTGCGCGCCGCGGCCCGGCCGCCACCCGCGGCGGCCGCGGCACCCGCGGTGGCCGAACCGCCACCCTTGCCCTGCGCGGCACGGCGGGCCTCCGCCCGGCCACCGCTGCGCGGACCGGGCACTGAACTCTCCGCACCTTCCGTCGTGGGCATGTCCTCGCCCCGAGCCGGGCTCTCGCCCCTCCGACCTGACATGCGCGTACCTTTCACCGACGGAAGCGACGCCCCTGACGATCCGGCGCACCGCACACAGAGAGACGGCCCGAACCGTTCCCAGGTTGCACATACGACCGTCACCACTAACCGACGATCGTGGCTTCCGATCATATTTAGGCCCGACACGATCACCGACCCTCGGCCCTCGGACAACCCCGCCGACCGACGGGCAACACCACCGCAGAACAGTCGAAAACGCCCGATTCCGACGTGACCCATGCCACTCCACCGGTCCCCGTCCACACCGAATTCCAGCCACCGGCACGGCAGGTGGGGGCGCCACGCGATCGGCACCGGCCGCGGGGCGCGCACCGGCCACGGACGGCAGCGGATCGGCCCACCCCCGGACCAGGCACCCCAACACCCTCGCACGCACCGGAGTTGGGCACGCGGGGCACACCCGGGCGGCTTCCGCCAGGACCGGCCGCGGCCCGCGACGGCGCGCGGACCCGGGCGGCGGAACGCCCGCGCCCGGGAACGACGGAGGCCGGATCGGAGAACATCCCGATCCGGCCTCGGTGCGGTGGGGCGCCAGGGGCTCGAACCCTGAACCTACGGATTAAAAGTCCGCAGCTCTGCCAATTGAGCTAGCGGGCCTAGTTACATCTGCGTCCACGTCCGTCCACGTTTCCGCAGGTCACACGCTGTTACGGCCAACCTGCCGTCCAGACCAGTCTACTCCGGTCCGCCCCCGGATCAGGCGGTTCCGTCCCCGCTTCATCCCCGCTCCATCCCCGCACCGTCCCCGCGCTGGCCACCCGCTGGGCGGAGGAGCCGCTACCACTGGCGGTGACCAGGGACTATGTCGGACCGGAAACTTGACGGCTTCGGATCTTCCAACACGAGGGGCGAGGATTCCACCCCCTTCGCGAACCGGGAACCAAGCTACCTGATCCTGGCCCACACTGGCCCGGCTGCTTGGTGCGCGCCACCCGGCTTGCCCTCCCCCTGGACGGCGTTGACCGCCCCGCCCTCTCACACCCCGGCTCCACGACAGCCGGCAGCGGTGCGAGCCACAGCCGCTGGCGGTCGAAGGGCCCCAGTAGCCCCTGCCGTCCGGCCCGGGTGAAGGCAGCAAAGGACCGGGTCAACTTGGCGAACTACCGCCCAGCCTCTGCTGTAGCGCGTACGTCCGCTGCTCGGCCAGGTCGGTCACGACGTACCGGTGCTGGGCACAGGTGCGGGCGGCGGCACCTACGGTGGGCAGCAGTCGGCTCTCCGCGTGGATGACGACGCCGTCCTCCTCGTACCAGCGGACAGCGTGATCAACAAGGCGTGCGGAGACGAGCCGAGCCGCATGGCACTTCCACCCTGTGGCGCTGGTGGCGAGGAGGTGGCCGGTGACCTCTCCGGGCGAGTGCTCTCGTGCGCCCGCGTTGTACCCCTCGCGCAGGCCGAGTCCGACGATCGCACCTCCGTGCTCCAGTGCAGCACCTCGGGTCCATCCGGTGGACGCGACAAGCCGGTGCACGGCGGCGTCGCACGCCGAGGTGTCGGGTGTGCCGTACGTACGGCTCGGGTCCCGGTACAGCAGCACTTCGTCCACTGGCTCGTCAGCGGTCCCCGGCAGGAAGGCCGCGACCGGCCACGTACGAGCCAGGTCGGTGAGCAGGTGCCGAACCAGCTGAAGAGACAGGGTGGTTGGCAGGTGTAGCGGCTGCGTCCAGGCGCCCTCCGCAGAAGCTACCTCGATGTAGGGCCCCATCCCGGTGGCGCTCCCGTCCTGGTTCGGCTGGCAGAGGTCCCGTTCTCCCGGCCCTTGTCTACTCCTCCTCGGTCGGTGCGCCCACGTCCTGCCCGACGGGCCGATCCGCGATGGCCTGCACCACACCGTCGTGCCACCGCGGTGGCAGCTCACGAGGATCGGTGCCGGGCAGACCGAGGTAGGCCGCTGCGTGGCCGTAGGGCAGCACGCCCTGCGCCTCCAAGGCGAGCAGGTACCTGAGGAGGCGGTTACGGCCGCCTTCGAGGGCGCCTGCTTCGCCCGCGGCACGGTGTACTCCAGCTTCTCGGAGCAGGTGCTTCCAGCGGGCGGTGACCTGTTCCTTGGTCGATGCGTCGGGGAACAGCGGGGTGTTGCTGGGACGGCCGGCTTGCCACGCGTGGAGGGCGCGGCTGGCGGGTTGGGCGACGGGGATCGTGCGCGGGCCTTTGCCGAAGCCGATTCGGACGAAGTAGTTCGGGCCGGTCTCGTCATGCAGGTCGGTGGGGCCGCGGTCCGGGTCGACGTCCTGGCCGTCGAGGCGGCCGGTTTCGTGCTGCGACGTGATGTCGTTGGTGTCGAGGTCGGCGATTTCGTGGAGCCGCAGGCCGGCGGTGATGGCGAGCTGGGCGAGGGCGTCGTCGGCGGGTCCGAGGGTGCGCGCGGCGGAGAGGATAGCCGCTGCCTCGTTGTCGGTCAGGGTGACGAGTTCAAGCACGCTTCTTCCCCTTGCGGTTGGGTGCCGGCGCGCGGGCCCGTAGAAGCCCTCTACGGGCCCGTCGGCGCGTCAGGAGATCGTGGATGCGGTCAGGGCCGGGATGGGGGGTAGAACGAGCGCCTGAAGGCCCTGGTTCCACAGCAGGGAGTGGTGGCCCTGGGCCTGGAAGACGCGGGCCCGGTGCTCGGGGTGCGCCCACAGGTGACGGACCGCTCGGACGACGTGGCCCTTGTTGAGCCGCCACCACGTCTGGGCGGGTGGCGCCGCCCAGTCGTGTTCGTTGGGGATCGCATGCAGGGAGGTGCCGTCGGGGCCGACGATGTTCGCCACCTGGACGGTGATGGCGCGCGGACGTACGTCAAGGCTGAGCAGGAGTGCGGTCGCCTGCGGGAAGGTCCGGCGGATGCGGGAGGCGAGGGCGGCGGCCACGTCCGGGGCCGGAAGGTTGAGGAGATGGCGGCCCGGGCGGTGGCCTGCGAGTTCGATGACCGGCAGGTCCACCCCGAGCAGCACTGCGGGCAGCAGGCGGTCCGCTTTCCTCAGCCAGGGCGGTTCGCAGGACAGCGCGGGGGCTCGACGCCACAGCAGCAGCGGGGTCGGGTACCGGTGATCGCGGGGGTTGGCCCACAGGGCGTGGATGCGGAGGGAGGCGGGGGTTTCCTCGAACTCGATGGCGGCGGCCTCGGGGGCGTGGGTCCGGGCGTGGGCGGCGAGGAGTTCGTAGGCGGTGGCGGCGACGCCTTGCTGGGCTTCGGCCTCGCGGAGCAGCGCGTCTTGGAAGCTTCGGCTGGGGTCGGTGCGCCGGTAGGGGGTGGGCCCGGTCGGCGCGAGGATCGGTCGGGAGTTCGGCATGGCGGTCCTGGGAGGGGTCGGGTCCGGTCCGGTTCGCGGCCCGGCCTGGCGTCAGTTGGTCGCGTGCAGCATGCGCTTGGAGAGGTCTGCGATGCGGTCGGTGAGCGCGACCGCGGCACGGGCCTGAGCGGGCGTGTGGGGGTTTTCGCGCGAGCAGTGCTGGGCGAAGCGCCTTGCGATCTCGGTGAGTTCGATCATCGCCACGGGGTCGTGGGCCGGGATCGTCAGGCTCCAGCTGGAGGCGTCGATGCGGTGCGGGACGCCGGCGCGGTAGGCGAGCAGCACCCGGTCGGTGGATTCGTCCCCGGTGAAGTCGTCGGGCAGCTGCCCGTTTTCGGTCAGCCAGTCGCAGAACGGGCCGGGCAGGGTGAGCGTCCACCGGCTGGTAGCGGGGGCGTGGTTGGCGGCCTGCTCGGCGTAGGCGTGGGCGTAGCCGAGGTGGCGGGCGGCCTTCGGGGTGCCGTGGGCTTGGAGTGCCCAGTCGTAGCCGCAGGCGGCGTGCTGGTGGTAGCGGCGCGCGGTGGGGCCGAGGTTGGTGTCGGCGGCGGCTCGGCGGTGCCGGTCGCGGGCGGCCTCGACGGTCTCGGCGGTGGTGGGTTTCGGCGGTGGTGTCGGCATGACGGCCTTCGGTCGGGCAGGCATTCCTGCGACGGGCTGGGGGTGGCGGGCCGATGATCGGCTCAACACCCCCAGCCTCCCGGCCGTCGGCCGTCTTGGGCACACCAACTCGTGTGCGTGGAAGGTGATTTGATCATCTCAGCCCGGACCTGGGTGGTCGCGGTTCCCATCCGCGCGCCACGGCCTCCGGGGGCGAGGCTCCTATCCCGGTGAGGGGCCTGCCCCGAGCCCGTCACGCCGCTCAGCCTTCCGTGGCCTCGGTGACGCGGAGAGGTGCGTGGCGCTCGTTTGGCGAATGCCGGTCAGCCGCTCGCCTTGGCCGGCGGCGGCACCTCTACGATGCGGCCGAAGGCGGCGCCGATGCGCAGCGCGTAGATCGCGTTGCCGTGGGCGTTGGCGAAGCCACGGCAGATGGCGCCCTTCGTGCCGGGTGGGGCGAGGGCGGGCAGGGTCGAGTGGCAGACGATGTGCCCGTCGGTGGCGAGGGCCTCGGCGGCGAGTTGCCGCACGCGGCCGGGGGCGAGGTTCATCAGGTTGCCCGGGCGGTAGATGCAGGTGTCGCACAGGCGGGCGAGGACCCGCACCTCCCTGGTGGCGGGGTCGGCGACGGCCGGCGCCGGGTCGTCGTCGGGCTCGGGCTGCGCTTCGCCGTCGTTCACGGTGTCCTCCTGGTCGTCGCGGAGCTCCGGGGCGGGCGTGCGGTGCCCGCCCCGGACCGGGCGGTCAGTTGTCTCGGCCGCGAAGGCGGGCTTCGCGCTCCTCCCGGAACTCGTCGGCGATCTTGTCCACGGATCCCGTCATCACGAGTTCTTCCATCAGGAGCCCGGCCAGAAGGTAGCGCGGGTCGGCGGTCCTTGCCCGTTCGAGGGCGATGAGAGCGGCCGGGACTTCTCCGGCGACGGCGGCGGTGAACGCCGCGAGGGTCAGGGGTGCGGCGACGAGGGTCGTGGTGGCGCTGGCGCAGCGGCGGGCGAGCAGTGCCCACAGGTCCCGGGCGCGAGCGAGCTCGTCCGGTTCGATGTATTCGAGCGCGACGTCCCGCAGGGGCCGGTGGCTCAGCGCGACGATCAGTTCTGCCGTCTGGTTCGGGGTGAGGTCCTCCAGGGGGGTGCAGTCTCCTCCGCCGAGCAGCAGCCGGTCGAGGATCGCGGTGAGCCGTTCGGTCTCGGCGTCGAAGCTGGTGGCCTGTACGCGGGCGGCGCGCTCGCCGACGGCGTGCAGGATCGCGGCGCGCTGGGCTGCCGCTTCCTTTCCGGTGACGGGTTCGAGGGCGGCGGCGATCGCGGCTTGGCTGGGCGGTGTGGGGATGCCGACGGCGCGGGCGTTCATGGTGACCACGCCCGGGTTGTCGGGGCCGTCCACGGGCATTCCCTCGTGCCGGTAGTTGGGGTTGTCGTGGTGGTACACCCACCAGTGGGTGGGGGTGACGAACATGGCGGCGAGGGTGTCGATGCCGTGGGTCTCGGCGGACAGCAGGAGCGCGTTCGCCACCGTCCGGTGCCGGGTCATCGCGGCGTGGCCGTCGCCCGCGTCCTGCTGGCGCGCGCACAGGTACACGAGGATGGCGGCCGGACCAGTGGCGAACTCCTCCAGGCGGTGCAGCGTGCTGTGCATCATGCGGTGCGCGGCCTTGTTCGGGTCGTCCTCGCCGCTGGGCAGATCGAACTTCTGGCTGAACAGCGGGCGATCGTGCAGGGTGTCGTGGGCGAGGACGAACACCATGCCGTCGGGGCCGTCGGGCCGGTAGCTCAGGAGGTAGGGCAGCGCCTCGACGGCCTGGGCGGGGCTGCGGACGTCGAAGACGGGCACCGTGTTGATGGTCAAGGGGGGTTCTCTCCGCTCGCGGTTGGTCTGGGGGGTGGGGCAGGGGCCGTTCGGCGCGGCCCCTGCTGGGGGCGGCTCAGCCCGTGACGGGGCCGGACCGGGTGGCGCGGAGTTCGCGGAGGTGTTCCCGCATGTGGTCGAAGGTGAAGCCGGTGTTCAGGATGTGCAGCAGGAACGTCGTCAGGTCGGCCTCGGGCAGGCAGCGTTCGGCGGCCTGCAACGCGAGGCGGGCCGGGGCGTCGTTGTCGAGTGCCCATGTCGTGAAGGCGTAGAGCCCGAGCGGCGCGGCGGCATGGTCGGTGTAGGAGGCGGGGCAGCGGCGGGCGAGGGTCAGCCACAGGCTTCGCGCGGCCGTCAGCTCGTTGTCCTCGCAGTGCAGGAGTCCGGCGTTGACGACGTCGGTGTACTGGAGGACGAGGAGCAGCCGGGCGGCGAGGGCGTCGGGGATGGCCTTGGCCTTCTCGGTGTCCGGGATGAGGTCGGCGATGGTGTCGACCAGCAGGGCGATCCCGCTGTCCACGACGCTTTGGTGACCGTCGGAGCGGATCTCGGCGTGCATGGCGCGTACGGCGGCGTTGAGGGCGGCCGTGGTGGTGGCGGCCCGGGCGCCGGTGGCGGGCTTCAGGGACGTCAGGACGTCGGCGCTGCGGGGAAGGCCGGTGGCGTCGAGTTCTGTGGGCGGTTGGGGGATTGGGCGTCCTTCGCTGGGTCCGGTCGTCAGCATCGGCCAGTAGTGGGTGCGGGTGACGTACAGCGTGTCGCCGAGGTCGAGGCCCTGGTCGTGGCACGCGTCCCGGAGGTACTCGGCGATGGGCTGGTGGACGAGGCGGGACTGGGGCCCGTAGTCCGCGTCGGCCGGGTCGGGGCAGATGTAGGCGACGAGCTTGTGGGTCGGTACGGCGGCCGAGGACCTGTCCTGGTAGTGGTCCACGAGTCCGCGCGCGACGGGCCGCCAGCGTGCGGGGTCGGCGGGCAGGTCTGTGCGGAGGATTCCGAGCGGTTCACCGTCCGGGGTGATGCCGGCGATGACCACGCTGGCCTCGGGGTGGAAGCCGAAGAGGTGCGGCAGCAGGTGGACCAGGCGGTCTTCGGTGCTGTAGGGCTGGTGCGGCTGGTGGGTCATGGGTCCCTATCAGGGTTGGTCCGGATTCGCGGTCCGGAGCGGCAACAGAAGAAGACTTCCGCCTTCTTTCTTGACTTAAGTCTATTTGAGGGCGCGCCCGTTGGGCACACCCCAACTACCCCGGCTTGGGGCGCAGTCGGAGCCCGGCCCGGGTGCCCGCCCCCGCAGGGACGGGCACCCGGCTCCACGCACAGCCCCGACTACTCCTCGCGGTCCTCGCGAAGGGCGACCCTCAGCGCCTCCGCCACGCTGACCGGCGCGCGGACGATCTGCTCAAGCTCGGCCCGGGAGACCAGCCCCAGCAGCACCTGCGCCTCCTCGTCCCCCGGCTTAACCTCCAGCGCGAGGAATGCCGCGTCTGCGGCCGCCGGCACCTCGCCGTCGAGCAGCAGCGCGATGCCCAGCAGGGTGAGCGGCGCGGCAGCCATGCGGCGGTAGGGGTCGACGCACAGGCGGGCGACGCGCGACCACAGCGGCGCCGCCCTCTTCACCTCCTCGGGTTCGCAGTACGTCGAGGCCGTGTGCAGGATGTCCCCGTTCTGGACCGCGAGGAGCAGGCGCACCGCCTCCTGATCGGTCAGGTCCTCGACGGTGCGACGACCGGTCAGCACGGCGGCGAGCAGCGGCTTGAGGCTCCGCTTGACGGCCTCGTGGCCGGCTTCCAGCTCGCGCGCGAAGGCGCGCACGGCGTCGGCCACCACGTCTGCGGCACCCTCCGCCCCGGCCGCGGGGCCGCCGTCGGCCGTCTTCCGCGCGGCAGCGCGGGGCGTTCCCGGACCGGTTTCGCCGATGGACGGAAGACCCCACCACTGGGTGGGAATGATGAACTGGCTCGCGACGACGTTCAGTCCGCGTTCCTCGCACGCGACCAGGAGGTTGAGCCACAAAGCGTTGTAGGGGCGGACGTCCTTGAGGCCGTGGCCGTCGCGGGCGTAGATGAGCAGCGCGACGTCGCGCTGCCCGCGGCCAGTGGCGGGCATCCCGGCGATGTCGCCGATGAACGCGCGGGCGAAGGCCGACGAGCGGACCGACCCGTACCGGCCCTCCGGGATGTCCGCGAAGTACACCCTCAGGGGGTCGCCGAACTCGACGACGGCGATCTGACCGGCCGGTTCGCGCCCGAGCGCACCGGCAACGAAGTCGGCCAGGTCGGCCGCCTCGATGGCGACGGGCGCGTTGCTGCTGTCGGACATGACGGTTCCTCGTTCCAGGGGAGAGTGGGGCCGCGCCGGCGGGCGGCGCGGCCGAGGTGACGTGCAGCGGCTGGCGGTCGGCCGGGGCCCGCAGGCCCCCGGCCGCCGGGGGTTAGGCCGCGAGGAGCAGGGCCTTCGCCGCGTCCTTGAGCGGGCTCTTCTGGTCGTGCAGCAGGGTGGTCATCGCCAGGTTGGCGCGGTGCTCCCGCTCGGTCAGGGACTCGGGGGTCTTGACGGTGCGGAAGTAGTCCTCGAACTCCACGACGGCCTGGAGGGCGGCCCAGCGGGTGCCCCGGATGTTGTCCTGGGTGTGGGCCTCGGCGAACAGGTGGTGCAGCCGGTCCCGGCGCTCCTCGTAGGCGGCGACGATGTGCTTGCGCGCGTCCTTGCTCGGGGCCCCCCAGAGCCGGGTGATCAGCTTGTCGAACTCCTGGTTGGTCATCGCCTGCTGGTACAGGGCGGTGGCCTCGGTCTCCAGGGCTGCGGCGTAGTGCTCGGTGAAGCCGAGGGTGCGCCGGGCCTCCTCCAGCCGGTCAAGGGCGTCGATGGTGTGGCGGACCTTCCAGACGCGATGGGCCTCGTTGACGGCCATGTCGAGGGTGTTGGTGCACACCGCCCGCACTGGGGTCTCGACGGCGACGGCGGCGGAGCGGCCGTCGTGGCTGTTGGCGAAGAGCGTGTAGAGGTCGATGCGGTCGGCCGCGCCCTCGGGGTCGAGGGTGATGCTCGGGGACTTGACGGACATGAAGACGACCCGGCCGCCGTCGAGCGCACCGGCGGTCTCGTAGGTGACGTGACCGCCGCCGACCAGCTCATCCAGGAAGGTGAAGGCGTCGCGGTTCTGGATGGGGGTCCAGGTGCTGCCGACGAGGCCGCCGACCCAGTCGCCGGTGTCGGTACGGACGGTGGCGAAGCGGTTGGGGATCTTCTTGCCGAGCTTGCCCTTGTTCATCGGCAGGATCGGCAGCTTCTCGACCTCCCAGTCCAGCTTGGCAAGGTGCAGCACCTCGTCGCTGGTCTTGGCGTCCTCGGTGACGGTGCCGAGGCCGTGCCAGGCGGGCTGACGGTGGGAGTAGAAGGCGGCCTCGCCGGTGGTGTTGTCGATGGCGCCGAGGTCGGCCCGGCCGGTGATGACGTCGCTGTCGCGCATGGGGTTCTCCTGTGAGGTCTGCCCGGATTCGCGGTCCGGACTGGCAACCAAGCTGACTTCCGTCTGCTTTCTTGACCTCAGTCTATTGCGAGGCAGGCGCCCTTGGGCACACCCAATTCGCAGCCCGACGAGCCGGATTCGCCCCGGCCTGCCGGCCGCGAGACGAGCCCCCACCCGGGCCCGGAACCGACCCCCCGATGTGAGCCGGGCCCACCGCGGACTCGCCCTGGGGCGCCGGTCGCCGGGACGCGCACCGCGCGGGCTGACCCCGGGCCCCGCGCGGAAGACTCTCGCGGCGCCCGCGCCCGCGCCCGCGGACCGCCAACTCCCCCGAATCTTGGAGAATGACCCTCGACCCGAAGGCCCGCCTGCGGCGGGCCCGGCATGGTCGGCATCGCGGCGAGCAGCTCGGCGACGACCGGGTTCTCCTCTGCGGCCAGCCGCAGGTCTGCCACCGCGCCGCGCACCCCGGCGGCCGTCGTGCCGACCAGTCGCCGGAGACCCCCAGCGCTGACGGGCCCCCTGGGCGTGCCGGTGGAACACGGGAGCCGGTTCTGACGGCCGGGGTGGTTGCGGTGGTTCCCGGCCTCGTCAGGCCGGCCGGTGGTCCGTCGGCGCGGTTGGGTGACCGTCCGGATCGGGGGCGGGCAGTGGCCAGTTGGGGTGGGCGAGGTGGTGGCGCAGGGCGTCGAGGCGGGCGAGGTGGTGGTCGAGGGCGGCGTTGACGGTGCTCGTGGTGGCGGCCACTCGTGCTTCGAGGTCGTGGATCCGGTCCAGGAGGTCCTGCCAGCGCCTTTCGGCGGCGGCGACAGGGTCAGGAGCGGCGTCGGTCGCTGTCATCGCGGAGCTGGGTGGTGTGGTGGGTGAGGGTGTCGAGGCGGGTGGCGAGGTCGCGGTGGCCGGCGCCGAGGTGGGGGCGGATGGCGGCGAGGGGCTCTATGAGGTCGGCGGGGTCGGCGGCGCCGAGGGCGGCGGTGAGGGCGGCCTGGGCGGGACGGGCGCCGGGAGCGAGTGCGGCCGTGGTGATCTGGGCGGCGAGGACCCGCAGCTCGGCGGCGTGGTCGCGGGCCCAGACGGTGACCGATCGGTCGGCGGCCCGCCGGTCGCGGACGGCCTTGACCCGTTCCGCGCCGGTACCGGACCGCGAAGCGTCGGTGGCGGGCTTAAGGCGTAGGTAGCGGTTCTCGGCGGCCTGGCGGCTGGCCACGCCCATCGGGTGGGCGAGGTCGGCCCAGGTGGCGCCGGCCTCCCGGGCACTCTCCACCAGGCCCGCCTCCCAGCCGGCGAGCTGGCCGCGCAGCTCGCGCAGCAGGACGAGTGCGGCCAGGGCCTGCTCGGGGCCACCGTGCTCGTCAGGGGTGGTCGGGGGCCGGGACGCGGGATTCTGGGCGGCGCGGACCGCGTCGTCGATGGCGGCCAGCGCCGCCGCGGCCGCCAGGAACGAGACGGGCTCGACCGGCGGGGAGGCATCGGGGACGGCGCTGCGGGACTTCTCGCTCATGCCGTCACTCTATAGGCGACGCGGCAACTTGTCATCGGATGGATGACGCGCTAGAAAGGAGTCAGGTGAAGCGCACTGGCACCCATTCGACCCATGGAGGTGTTTCGCAATGCTGCTGCGCACTGACCCGTTCCGCGAGCTGGACCGGCTGACCCAGCAGTTCCTCAACACGACCGGCACCTGGTCGCGTCCCACGCCGATGCCGTTGGACGCCTACCGGGTGGGCGACGAGTACGTGATCTGCTTCGACCTGCCGGGGGTCGACCCGGAGGCGATCGACATCGACGTCGAACGGAACATGGTGACCGTCAAGGCCGAGCGCCGCCCGCGCCAGGACGGCGAGGGCATCAAGTGGGAGCTGTCCGAGCGCCCGCTCGGCGTGTTCTCCCGCCAGGTCATGCTCTCCGACACCCTCGACCCCGCCGGGATCACCGCCGACTACGACGCCGGCGTGCTGACCCTGAAGATCCCGGTCGCCGAGAAGGCCAAGCCCCGCAAGATCGAGATCAGCCACAGCGGAAGCCGCAAGCAGATCCAGGCCTGACCCGATCCCCGATGCCCGTTCCGGCCGCCCCCCGATCTCTCCCCCTCGATCGAGAGGGGCGGCCGGAACACCCCCCGACCGTCAGGCCGGCCTACCCGCAGCGACGCGGAAACGCCATGAACGGCCAGAGCAGCAACCAGCCCTTCATCGTGCGAGCCCACGGCGAGATCGACCTCGACGCCGCACCCTCGCTGCACCGTGCTCTGACCACCGCGCTCGAGTCGCACCGGGAGATGGTGCTGGATCTGTCGGAGGTGACGTTCATGGACTGCGCGGGCCTGGGCGCCCTGGTCCGGGCCCGCGCCCAGGCCGACCGGTGCGGTGCCCGCCTGGTCCTTCGCGGGGCCGGCCGCCGCGTCGTGCGGCTGCTCAAGCTGACCGGTCTGCACCGGCGTTTGGCCGTCGAGCCCTGAGGCCACCCGGGCGTGCCGGGCCTCGGGACGGAGGGAGAACCGCGATGACGCTTCGATGGGAGGCGTTCCTGGAGGAGGTCCGGGAGCGCGGTGAGTACGACAGCCCGCAGGAGGCCGAGCGGGCCGCCCGGGTGGTCCTTGCCCTGCTCGGCGCCCACCTGGTCGGCGACGTGCGCGCCGAACTGGCCGCCCGACTGCCCGAGACCATGGCCCTGATCCTGCTCAACCCGCTGCAGGCCGCCGAGCCGCTCAACACCGAGCGGTTCGTCCGCGCGACCGCGGCCTGGATCGAGGGCGCCACCGAGGCCACGGCCCCGTGGGACATCGGCGCCGTCCTGTCCACGGTGGCCGACGCCGCCGGCGACGACCTCATGGACCAGGTCCTGCTCCAGCTGCCGCCCGGCTACGACCTGCTGTTCGGCCGCCCGACCGCAAGGACACGACCCTGACCCCGACCACCCCTCACACGCCGCCGGCCCGCCCGGCGGCCAGCCCCTGGAAGGCCCCACCGTCATGACCCGCTACCGCCACCTCCTCCAGCAGGTCCGCAACCTCGGCCGCTACCCCACCGACGAGGAAGCCGAACGCGCCCTCGACGCCGTCCTGACCCTCCTCGGCACCCAGCTCACCGGCGACGAACGCTGCGACCTCGCCGCAGCCCTGCCCGAACGGGCCCGCGCCGTCCTCGCCGCCCAGATCCCCCTCCCCTCGCCCGTCACCGCCCCCGCCTTCGTCGAAAGCCTCGCCCACACCCTCGGCACCAGCCTCACCGCCGCCCGCTGGGACGCCTCCTCCATCCTGGCCGCCCTCACCACCCTCACCGACGACAACCTCACCGACCGCCTCCTCACCCACCTACCCCGCGGCTACGCGCTGCTGTTCGGCCGCGCCGACCTCACCGCCGCCACCGTGTGACCCACCGGCCGGGACGGGACACGAGCCACACCACATGCATAAATATCCGAATATCGGTTAAAGGGAAGAAAACGGGCGGTTCCGCTGGACCGCCCACCGGACGACTGGAGGAACCAATGGGTGACCTGTCGAACAAGGCCCAGGAACTGGCCGGCAAGGCGAAGGAGAAGGCCGGCGACCTGACCGGTGACGAGAAGCTCAAGGGCGAGGGCCAGGCCGACCAGGCGGAGTCGAAGGTCAAGCAGGTCGCGGACGACGTCAAGGACGCGGCACAGGCCGCGGCCGACCGGGTCAAGGGCGCACTGAAGCGCCACGACTGACCAGCGAAGGGAGCACTGGCATGGCCCTGTTTCTGTTCATCCTGCTCATCGCCGTGGTGTTCGGCTTCGTCGGCGCCCTGGTGAAGGGCCTGTTGTGGTTGCTCGTCATCGGCGCCGTGCTCTTCGTCGCCGCCCTCGTCCTCGGCGGCGTACGCCTGGGACGAGCACGCGGTTCCCGCCGATAGCACAGCCCCACAGCAACCCCCGCGGGTTCACCGCCGGCCGTGGCCCGGCCCTCCGCGTTGACCTGGAGGGCCGGGCCACGGCCAGTCGCATGCCCGCCCGACGGCTCCCGGACAAGAACCTCGTCCCGTCCGTCCCCGCAGCGGGCTCGGCGACAGCCGCCTGCAGACCCGGAGCCGACCCATGCGGACCACACCACGCGCAGCCGCGTCGACGGAACACCGCCACCGCCGACCCGTCCGAGGTCCACGACGCCGACGAGGCCGTGAAGGCGGAGGCCGACGCCGAGATCGAGGCCAGCTCGTTCCGCACGATCTGGCGGGTCCTGCGCGCCCTGGCCGCGCACGACGCCCGGGTGGTCGGCCGGATCACCGAGCTGCGCGCCTCCCGCTCCCAGGGCGCCGCGCACACCACCACGACCGAGTCGGCCGAGGGCGGGGCCGCCGGGGCAGGGGAAGGCGAGCAGCCGGCGGCGCTGGTCGAGTCGCCGATGCAGCACGCGTCCCGGATCCTCCAGACCGTGAAGCTGCGGGCGTCCAACCCGCGCGCGGTCGAGTGGCAGCGCATGCACGCCGTCGCCGCCCGGTTCCACATCGAGCACGGCCACCCCGACCCCACCGACAAGACCAGGCACGCCGAGCTGGTCTCCTGGCTCACCCGCCAGCGCCACCTCCACGGCCAGCACCTGCTCGACCCGGCCCCCTGCCTCCCCCACCAGATCGGATGTCCGCTCACATCCAATCGGTTCAGGCGCTCCTGCCGCCAACCCGGTGAACCTTCTCGGTCACGGCACTAGCTGCCCGCGCGGCGGTTGCGCAACTCCAACCCGGCCTGCTTGGCGTACCGGGTGACGAGGGCGGGGGACAGCCCGGAGGCGTCGGAGATGCGGTAGACCGGTACGGTCCGGTCGGGGTAGGCGGCGAGGACCCCCTCGAGGCGCATCTCGCGCATGGCGGTGGCGGTGTCGTCGATCACCGTGAGCGGGTCTCGCAGCTGCTCCAGGAGCGCCATCGGCTCCAGGCCTGCGTCCTTGACGACCTCCAGCGCGGCTTGGAGGTCCTGGACGGCGGCGGCGAGTTGTTCGCCGGGGCTCGTGGCGGTGCGGCGCGTCTTGCTGCGCTTCGGCGTCGCGGCCGGCTCCTTGCCGCTCATCGGTGCTCTCCTTCGTGCTGTGGTCCAGCCGGGGCCGGGGGTCGTCTATGTCTACCAGGGGCTGTGGGGGCTGGCGAACAGCGCGGCGTGCCCGCGCCCTGCGGGGCAGGACACGGGCACGGGCACGGGCCTC
This sequence comes from Kitasatospora sp. SC0581, assembly GCF_048159585.1. Taxonomy (NCBI): domain Bacteria; kingdom Bacillati; phylum Actinomycetota; class Actinomycetes; order Kitasatosporales; family Streptomycetaceae; genus Kitasatospora; species Kitasatospora sp. SC0581. The sequence goes on from NZ_JBLRWA010000030.1 coordinate 66,589, forward strand.
TACAGCAGGGTGCCAATCGCCTCGACGGTCAGCTCGATCAGCATGCGGGCGGCGCTCTCGCCGGGCGGCTGGTGCACGCGCTGGGTCAGGTGCCCGACCACGATGACGCGGTCGTTGGCCCGCAGGGTCTGCGCCGTCTTGTACGCGAGGTCCCGCCAGACGACGCAGCGCACGGTCAGCTGCTTGGCCTGCGGGTCGCGCGGCTGGCCGGGGTCGGCGAGCCGCGGGCGCTGCAGCAGGGTGAACTTGGCCCGGGCGAACGCGCCGGGCGCCTCGTAGAGCTCCGGGTCGCGCAGCAGGCTGCCGATCAGGGTGACGTTGGGGACGTTCACCAGCGGCCTCCCCGGTGTGCGGTGTCCAGGTCGCGCGGGTCGGCGGCGGCTGCGGCGTCCAGGCAGCGGGCGATGCGCTGGAAGTGGCGGGCGGTCTCCATCGGATGGTCCTTGGGATTTGGCCATCGGGGCAGGTCCGAGAGGGGCAGGGCAAGGCGGTGTGCCTCCTGTCGGAGGCTGCCCACCCAGTCCGGCACTCCGAGGGGCAGCGCGCCGAGGCGGTGACACATGCGTCCGAGGACGAGGTGGTCGGAGTCCCCGCGCCACGACCACAGTTCGGGGCTGGCGGTGTCCTTGAGGAACCACCCGAGCTCGCAGGCGAGCCGGTCGCGGTTGCGAACGGCCGGGTCGCGGCGGTCGAGGCGGCCGTCGCACCACGGCAGGTGGGCGAGGCCGGGTCCGACCGTCTGGGTGGGGTCGAGGCCGGCGCGCCCGATCGAGGCGTCGATGGCGTAGTAGGAAGCGCCGTCCTCGCGCAGGAGGGCGATGCTCACCGGGGTGACGGCCTGGCCGTCGTCCTGGTAGGTGGTGGCGGTGAAGACGCGCATGGGGTCCTCTCAGTGACTTGCGGCAGGGTCGCCGGCGGGCGAGGCGAGTTCGAGTTGCTGCATGTGCCGTTCCAGGCCGTCGGCGCAGCGCTCGTAGGCGTCGGTGACGGCGTGGTTGCGGTCGGCGGCGAGGTCCTCCAGGGCCGCGCGGATGCGCCAGGTGAGGACGTCGCGCGGGGAGCTGTAGCGGGAGCGCTTGGCGGTGCGTTCGTCTCGGCGTACACGCGCGGACAGGATGGTCCAGCGGCCGGTGAAGGCGTAGTAGTGGACCCACACGGTCCAGGGGCTGGTGCCGGGTTCGGCGTAGGCGAAGCGGACGTCGCCGCGGCCGGGTATCCAGGTCCAGTCGCCGTCCTGGGCGTCGCGGTGGAGTGGGTCGCCGTCGGGGGCGAGGACGGTGAAGCTGCGCGGGTGGACGTGCCGCAGGCGGCTGCCGTCGGGGGCGAGGAGGACGATGCATTCCTCGACATCGCCGAAGGGCTCCTTGATGTGGCCGGCGCAGCGCTCGTCGGTGGTGACGGTGAAGATGCGGCCGTGCAGTCCGGTCTTGCTGCCGTGGTAGATGGCCCTGGTCGGTTCCACGGTGTGCTCCCTGGTCTGGTGACGGGCGGGCGGCGCGGGCCCGGCGGCGAGGTGGCTCCTGCCGCCGGGCCCCTCGGGCTAGCCGTGCTCCGGGGCGAAGGGGTCGAGCAGATGCCCGTTCTCGTCCGTCGGCGAGGTCCAGTCCATGAGGTCGTCCGGGTGCACGTGGCTCAGCACCAGTTCGTCACCGTCGAGCAGGTCGTACAGGTGCTGCTGCGCGCCGGTCTCGTCGGTGTACGTGTCGCAGGTGCTCGTACCGCGCCGGGCGGTGAGCATCCGGCGGTGCAGGGACTCCACCCGCCCGAGGTACGACACGGTCGTGCCGTCCGCCAGGGGCGGGTGGGTTCCGTTGCTGAAGGCCATCGTCGGTCTCTCCTTGGTTGGGCCGGGGATTCGCGGGCCCCGGCTGGCAAGACCAGCCTCCCGCACAAACAGACTTGAGTCAATAAAGAAGACTTCAGTTCATTCGGTTGGGGCCGCGCGTTCCTCGACGGCGGCCAGGTGCGGCGCCAGGGCCCGTTCGACCAGGCCTTGGACCGCGCACACCGCCTCGTTCCAGCCCTGCGCCCGCTCATCGCCCCCTCGCTGCTGCCCGAGTTCGGCGATGGAGACGAGCGCGGCGAACATGGCCGACACGGGCAAGAGGATGACGCGGGTCGCCCCGTCGTCGCCGTGGATCGGCTCGACGTCGACGGCGTGATCCCAGGCGACGGTGGAGCCGCGCTCCCCGCGCCAGCGGGTGACGCCCGTGGACCCGGCGGCGGACGAGAAGATGCACCCCTCCGCAACCACCCCCGTGCCGGAAACGCCGGAGACGTCGATGTCGCGCTGCAGGATGTACGGGGTCGGCGGCTCGGGCTGGAACTGGGCGAGCAGTGCCGCCAGCCGCGCCGCGAGGCCGCTCATGCCGCACCTCCGGTCGAGGTGTGGGTGCCCTTGGGGTCCTTGCGGATCGCGCTACCGTCCTGCGGCATGCCCCGGCGGCCGTCGGCGAAGTCGCGGAACCGCGAGTGGGGGCGGAAGCGGGGGACTCGACGGGCCGGCACGACCATCGTGTCGCCGGTCTTGGGGTTGCGGGCGGTCCGGCTCGCGAGCTCGACGGCCTCGAAGGTGCCGAAGCCGGTGACGGACACCGGCTCGCCGTCGACGACGGCGCGCACGATGACGTCGAGGACCGCTTCGACGGCGAGGGCGGCGGGTCGCCGGCCTCCGAGCGTGGGGGCGATGCGGTCGATGAGGACGCGCTTGTTGACGGTCATGGGCCTGGCTCCTGGATTCGGTGTTGGGCCCCGGGCCGGGGACGGTGCGTGGTCACGTCGCCCGGCCCGGGGGGTCTACGGGGTGCGCCTACGCGGATCGGGGCGCGGGCACCGGGGTCGGGCCCGGGGAGGGCTGCGGCGAGCCCGTGGCGGGCTTGGCCGGGGCAGGGCAGGGCGGGTCGGCGGGCTGGGAGATGGTGACGGCCGGGGCCGGGGCGGGGCCGTCGGCGTTGCGGGCCACGGCGGCGCCGCTGATGCTTCCGAGCACCAGTCCGGCGAGGAGGGAGCCGACGAGCAGGGCGGTGCCGCGCATGGGCGGTGTCCTTTCGGGCGGGAGGCTGACCGGCCCCGCCGGGGGCGGGGCCGGTCAGGGGTCAGTGACTGGGGGTCGGGCGTCCGGGGGTGACCGGCGCGCTGGTCGGGGTCGGGTTCGGTCCGGGGGCCGGGCTGACCTCACCGGTCGGGGACGGGGACGGGCTGGGGACGCAGGCGCTCGGGCCGCCGGTCGGGGACGGGGCCCCGACCGACGGGGCGGTCTGCACGTGGGTGACCGTGACGGTCACGGTCGGGACGGGGGCCGGGGCGCCCTGTTCGCCGGGCTGCGACGGCAGGGCCGGGGCCGGGCTCAGCTCGGAGGCCACCGGGGCGGCCAGCGCGGCCGGGGCGGCCTCCAGGGCCGGGGTCAGGGTCGGGAGCACGGGGGCCGGGGTCGGGAGCGCGGGGGTGGTCGGGGCCTCGGTGCCCAGCTGCGCCGGGGCTGCCGTCAGGCTCGGCACGACCGGGGTCTGGGCCGACTGGGCGCCGGGGACCGGGGTGGCCGCCGGGCGGCTCATCACCAGCGTGCCGGTGATGAACCCGGCCCCGGCCAGGCCGATGGCCGCCAGGGTCCGCAGGTCCAGGCGCAGGGTCACCGCCCGGCGGGGGCGGCGGGCTCCGTCCTCGGCGGGGGCCTCAGCGGGGGTGGTCTCGTTCGTCATCGGGCTATCTCCTTGGTTGGGCCGGGGGTTCGCGGTCCCCGGCTGGCAGGACCAGCCTCGCACAAAACAGACCTGAGTCAAATAAGATGACCACAGTAACTTTAGGTTCGGGGCGGACACTCAACGCGCCCGCCCCGCAACCGAGTTGACCCCTACCGGCCCCGCAGGCCGTGAGCCGCCTGGAAGGCGTACAGCCACGTCAGCGGCCCTGTCAGCCCGTCCGCCGGCCCGAGGTCGCCCACGTAGTACTCCTGGAGCGCCTGCACCTTGCGCAGGTCCAGCTGCTCCATGTCCTCGCTCGGCCCGACCCGGTAGGGCGGGCCCCAGCCGCCCGCCTGGAGCCAGGCCTGCAACTGCTTCGCGTAGGGGCTGTGCGCGCCCAGCACGAAGTGCTCGCGCCCCGGGAACGGCGGGGCCGGGATCTGGAGCTGCTGGCCCACCTGGATCCGGTCCGGGTCGGCGATGCCGTTGAGCGCGACCAGCTGCGCCACGCCGGTCTCGAACCGCCCGGCGATCCCGCTGAGGGTGTCGCCGGACTGCACGGTGTAGCCCCCGGCGCCGTCGCCCGACGGCTGGGGGTCGGGCGTCCCGCCGCCGCCCCCGCCGCCGCCCCCGCCGCCGGGCCGGGGCGTGCCGCGCTGCACCCAGGCGTACAGCTCGTCGCCGGGGCACGACGTCGGATAGCCGTCCCTGTGGCCGCGCACCTCGCCGCCGGCGCCGCCCTGCGCCCGGCAGTACTCGATGGCGTCCACCAGGCCGTCGAGCATCGCGTCGGTCGGCGAGGTGATCCCCGAGGTGCCGACCATCGCGCACACCGCGTAGTGCGCCCCGTTCAGCGCCGGGTTGCCGTTCGCCCCGTTCCTGCGACCGAGGCCGCGCCCCTCGAACACGTACCCGTGCGGGCACACCATGAACGAGTACGCGATGTCGATCCAGTCTTCCTTCGGATCGTTGATGTGGGAGCGCTGGATGTCGCGCATGTGGCCGGCGCACCGGCCGTGGTCGCCCAGCAGGCCGCCGGGGACCGCCGAGCCCTCGTAGTGGATCTTGACGCCTCGTGTGGAGCCGATGCGGGTGTAGGAGCCGGTGGGCGCGGCGGCGCCCCACTCGGAGCGGGAGACGAGCTTCATCGGCTCGCCTCCCGCCCTCGGTCGGCCTGGTTGGTGGTCGGCACGGTTTCCTCCCCTGGTCGGGTTGGTTGGTGTGCCGGGACGCTAGGCCGGGCCGGTCGTTAAGGTCGCGCCGTCAGGCGGCGGGCGTCTCGGTCAACACGCCGTCCTGGTAGCCGAATCGGCGCTCCCGCACCCGGTCGCGCACCAGGAACAGCGGGACCAGGCCTCCGCCCTCGGCAGGCGCGGCGCCCGCGAGGTAGCCGGACGCGATGACCATCACCCATTCCTCGGGCTTCTCCTCGGTGAACCCGACCGGCATGGAGGCGTCTTCCGCGACGCGCCGCCCGCTGGCGCGGCGGGCGTGCGGCCGGGCGATGTGCGGGCACAGTGTGAGCGCGGCCTGCGCGCAGGCCTCGTGCATCGGCGGGTCCGAGTAGTGGCCCGCCTGCGCCGACTTCGGGCCGCCGAGGAACGCGACCGGTCCCGCCAGCGGCTCGTCGCACAGCGAACACTGCTTCGCGAGGGCCAGCCGCAGGGCGGCCGTGCCGTTGAGGGTCACGAAGTCGACAACGCCACCGTCGTGCATGTTGACGACGGGGATCGGCAGTCCTCGCTTCTCGTCACGCGGCCGGGCCGCCAGAGCGGGGGGCAGGTCGGGCAGGTCCTTGTTGGTCATCTCATCCTCCGGGACGCCCCGTTCGCGGCGGGGCTCGGCAACAGGAAGTCCGCCAGCGCCGGGGCCGGCGGTGCCGGAGCGACGCAACTCCGGCACCGTGCCCTCCCCGAAGGGGAAAGGAGGGCGGCCTGCTGCAACAGGCACCGGCCCGCTCCCGGCCTTCCCCGGCGGGGACGAGGAGCGGGGCCCGGTGCTGGCGGACCCCACCACCCTCCCCACCCCCTCCGGAAGCGGACAACACCCTTACCGCAGAGGCCGGATGATGCCTTCGGGGGCATGCCCGTCCTCATCGAGCAGGTCCTCCGACACCCAGTACGGCTCGATCAACCGCGAGTCGGAGAGCGTCTTCCCCGGCCCGTACCAGACGGTCTTCAGGTGCCCGCTCCGAAGGTGCGTGTACTGCCGCCACCCTCCTGCTGCGCCGCCCCCTCCGGTGCTCTGGGCAGCGCTGCGCCGCATCTCCTGGACTCGTACCCGGGCGGCCTTCAGACGCGGGCCGAGCCGCCAGCCGAGACGCAGGAAGGTGTCCGGCTTGTTCCATCGCCGCTGCTTGCCGGGTTTGGCGGCCTTGCCTCGCGGCACCGGCTGAACGATGTCCGCCTTCGAGGAGCACAGGTAGACGGCGACCTGAAGCGCCCGCGTCGCCAGCGCCTGCTCTGCCGCAGTCGGTTCCGTCCGACCGGCCTTGCGCGCGAGCCTCATCGCCAGGTCCTCGGCGGTGAACCTGTCGCCCGTCCTGGCCGGGATCGACAGGTGGCAGTACTCCAGAACCGGTGTCGTCCCGCCAGGAGGCGGCGGCAGCGGAGCGCCGTCCTCGGCCAGCGGCTCGCAGATCACGGTCACGGCGACCTCGTCCATGCGATGGTCGCTGGTCAGGCACAGCAGCTTGTCCGGGTCGGTTCGCCCGCAGAAGAGGATCGCCAACAGCCGCCCCGGACCGGTCCCGCCGACGCTGACCTCCATCGCGGGCGGCTCGGCGAAGGCGACCATGACGTTCGGGATTCGCCCGAGGTTGCGGAACAGCTCGCCCGGCAGTGTGCCGAGCCGGTACGTCGTCAGCTCAGCAGCCATGTCCGGGTGCATCGCGGCGACGTTCTTCCCCCTCGCCCACAGCCGCCACAGCGCGGCCAGGGTGGCCGACTGCCGCACCTCGTACAGATTCAGCACGTCCTGCGGGATGCCGCTGAGCACGACGCCCCCGTTGATCGCGTAGTCCGGCAGATGCCCGAGGCCGGCCTTGTGCAACACACGATCGGCCGCCGTCAGCTCACCGACGACCCGCTCGGCTACCACGGCCGTGGCCCGGCCGAGTTCGACGTCCTTGCTCACCATGCGGGCTCCCCTGTCCCCCTTTGGGTCTCTTTGACCCGACTCCGCCCACACTCGCCAAGGGAGGGCAATGGGAACAACAGCCTTAAATGGCAACGGAGTTGGACTGAATGACCCATCCGGACATCCGAGCCGATCACACCCAGAGTCGGCCCGCTCCCCTGGGACCGACAGGCCCTCGCCTCAGCCCTCCGGGCCGTCCACCAGCTCCGCGTCGACCACCGCGGCGTCCTCCTCCAGCTCCGCCGCGAAGTCCTGCCGGATCTTGGCCAGCCTGACCGCCAGCCGCTCGACACCGGACCCCTGGTCCACCGCGGCCGCCGACAGCTCGCCTCCACCCGCCGGCGCGACCTCGATCCGGGCCTGCGCCGCCCGGCCGAACGTCTCCGGCGCCAGGCACGCGAGGAGGAACTGCGCCGCGCGCCAGTCCGGCTGGGCGAAGTCCCGTTCGACCTGCACGACCCGCTCGCCGGTCTCCGGGTCGCGCACCGTCCGGGTACGCTCCCGAACCACGTGGCCCCCGCTCGCCGCCTTCCGCACGAGCAGCACCAGCTGCGCCTTGCCCTCGCTGCGCGCGCGCGTGAACCTGTCGCGGAACTCGCAGAACGCCTGCTCCCCGGACCGGGCACGCAGGCCGGCCTCCCGCCGCTGCTGCTCCTGCTCCCCGCGCTCCAGCCACCGGTACACGGTGCTCGGGTGGACGCCGGCCATCGGCGCCGCGTCGCTGACCGGAACGCCCGCGCGCACGGCGTCCAAGAGCCGCTTCTCCACCTCCGGATCGAGGGCGGGACGGCGACCACGGCGGCCAGAACGAGGAACATCCACAGCGAGGCACCGTACGGGCGCAGGGGGTGTTAGGGCCCGCCGAGGAAGCCCCTCCACCTGCTCAAACAGGCCTTCCTATCACGAGGTGAAGATCAATACCCGCGAACGAGCAATATCCCCGGGCAAGTTCACTCACCGTCGGCACGCCGAGATCACTGTCCGTAGGATCGCCTCAGCGGCCAGTCCGCTGCTTCCCACCCTTCGCCGCAGGCACAGCGGTTGTGCCGCGTCGAGGAGAAGGGAGCAGCAGTCGATGGCGAAGCACAGCAAGCCACGCCGCTCCGGCCCCGACCCCCAGTGGTGGAGGCTCCTCTTCCGGATCGCCGATATAGCGACCCGGATCTGGGACCACCTAGACCGCTGAGGGCCGGGACCACCTTGCGGAGGTCGCCTCTTGCTTCCAGGCACAGCGACCTTCGCCGGATGTAGCGTCCGCTACCAAGCCGGTAGCGGACGCTACATCGAGCAGGGCCAAACGTAGCAGCGCGCCAGAGCTTGTAGACCCAGTGCCGTGGACAGAGGCTGCGCTTGACAGGTCTTTCTGGATTTCGTTGACACACGGCCGCGGCCGTGTGTAAGGAGAAATCACAATGCCGACAAGCGGCAGGGTGGGTACCTTGTATCGCTGCTCCGCCATCGGTGACCGCCCCAAGGCATACGCGGGCTGACACGGCCAGTGGGCGGTGCAGCCTACTAGACAAGTAGGCTGCACCTACTCACGGAAGTACGTGCTAGAGGGGCGTCAACGCCCACGAGCTGCCGGGTGCGCCGCGCGTGTCACGTGACACGCGCGGCGCTCAGGGCGCCAGTTCACAGGCGGGCACCTAGGGACGTTCCTAGCCTGCCGGCTTGCCTGTAAGGCACCGTGGAACGGTTCCACGGTGCGGCCTCGCTTGTTGGGCTGCTGGACTACTCCCAGCCGAGGTTGTAGGCGATCTCGTCGTAGGCCGTGCCGGTCGCGCCGCTGAGCACGGCAGGCAGGACGACCGCGCGGACGGTGAGTCCGGAGTCCTCGTTGATGAGGTCGCCGAACTCGGGAGTGCCGACCGTTGTCTGGCGGGGGCTGTCCTCGGCCTCCCAGACCGCCACCACGAGCGCGTCCACGGGCAGGTCCGCGAGGAGCCCGTACAGGTGCGAGGCCGTCATGGCGTACTCGTCGTCCGCGCCGACCTGCGGGAGACCGATCACGGGCACGCGCTGACCGGTCTCGTCGCGCACCGCAGCCTTCACCGGCCAACCCAGCGGGACACGGACCGGGCCGCCCTGCCCGGGGCAGTCGGCGACGACCAGCAGGTCACCGGGCAGCACCCCCAGGAACCCGCGGAGGTCGCCGACCCTCAGCGCGGTGGCAGGCAGTTCAACAGGAACTCTAAGCAGCATCGTTGTCGTCTCCTTGGTGTGGGTGGCCGGGATTCGCGGTCCCGGCCTGGCCCTGCCATCCTCCCGTGGGATAGCCCGCTTGGGCACAACTCCCCTGCGGTGTCAGGCTGGTGGCGGCACGAGGGCGAGCACTTCGGCGCGACGGGCCAGGTCGGCGTGGAGCGCCCCGGTCAAGTGGGTGGTGACCATCGCGGCCCCGTGCGCGCGGGCGCCGCGCAGGGTCATGCAGGCGTGCTGGGAACGGATCAGGCAGGCCGCGCCCTGGATGTCGAGGTGCGCGCCGAGGGCGTCCACGACCTGCTGGCCCAGTCGCTCCTGCACCTGCGGGCGGGCCGCGAACTCCTGCACGAGTCGGGCGAGCTTGGACAGGCCGACGATGCGGGCTCCCGGGGTCGGCAGGTAGGCGACGGTGGCCCGGCCCGTGAACGGCAGCACGTGGTGCTCGCAGAGGGCGGTGAACGGCACGTCGACGGCAGCGATCAGCCCTGCCCGCTCGCCTTCCGGGGGGAAGGTGACGGCGAGGTACCGGGCCGGGTCCAGACGCACGCCGGCGGTCAGCTCGGCAAGGGCCTTCGCCATGCGGCGCGGGGTGGCCGCGGTGGACTCGGTGTCGCACGGGATGCCGAGAGCGGCAAGCAGGCCGGCGGCGTGCTCGGCCGCGCGCGCCAGGTCGGCGGTGTTGGCAGGGGTGGTCATCGGTTGCGTTCTCCAGGCCACAGCAGCACGTGCTGCCGCATCGTCAGGTTCCAGTCACGCGCGATCACGTCGTCGGCCAGGGCCCGGGCGACCTCGATGGTGCGCTCGGCGGTGGTCCCTTCGGGCATCACCCAAGTCGCGTGCGGGGGAAGGCGGAAACGGTCCACCAGGTCGGCGATCTCCTCCAGGTCGTCCGGGCCGGCGGCGACGAACTTGAAGCGGGCACGGCCGCGGTGGGCGAGGTCGGCGAAGACCTCTAGGGCGTCCGGCTTGATCCGCCGTTCTTCCGGCATGCCGGAGTTCGCCAGCTTGGGGCTGACGTTGAAGGTCAGCCGCGGCACACCGAGGCTGACGGGCCGGGGCGGGATGGTGCCGTTGGTCTCGATCTCGACGCGGCGGGTGGTGTAGCGCAGCACGGCCATGAACGAGCGCCAGGCGTCGGTGCGCTGGTGGAGCAACGGCTCGCCGCCGGTGATGACGATGATCGCGTGCGGGTGCCCGGCTGCCCACTCGGCGAGCTCGACCACCGGGACGCGGCCGATCTCCTTGCGCAGGTCGTACCGCTTGCCGTCCCACGTGTACGGGGTGTCGCACCAGCCGCAGGCCAGGTTGCAGCCGCCCAGGCGCAGGAACAGGGCCCGCTGGCCGGCGGTCGGCCCTTCTCCCTGGATGGTGGGCCCGAAGGTCTCGGCGACGGGCAGGCCTGCGTCCGGCAGGACGAGGGCGCTCACGGGGCCACCGCCGTCCAGGAGGCGGCGTTGACGGCGGTCTCGGACACGCCGACGTGGGAGACGTACGCCCCTGCGGCCCGGGGCAGGGTGTGCAGGGCCTCCGTGGCGACGCGGCCGAGCAGTTCGGCGACGGCCTCCACGCTCGGCCAGCCGAGGCCGGCGGCGTGCTGCTCCTGCTCGGTCGGGTCCTCGGCACCGAAGCGGTACAGCTTGCTGCCTTGTGCGGCGAGGACGGGGGCGAGCGGGTCGCCGGCCCCGAGCATGGTGCCGTGGTCGAGGAAGGTGTCGATCCACGTGCGCAGGGCCCTTTTGAGCGCGCCGAACTCCACGACGGTGCCGGCGGCGAGCGCCGGGGCGGTCACGGTGATCTCGACCACCCAGGAGTGCCCGTGCAGGTTCTCGCACTTCCCGGCGAGGTGCGGCAACCGGTGCGCGGTCTCGAAGTTGTGGCGGACGGTGACGGCGTGGCTCACAGCTGCTTCTCCTCGATCCCGAGGTGGAGAACCGCGCCGGCCTCTCCGTCCTCGGACACGGCGACCATCGTCACCCTCAGGCCGGCGCTCCTGACATGGTCGGCGAGGGTGCGCGCCAGGGTCTCGCACGAGGCGGGCCCACACTCGCGGGCGCCCGGGCCCCACCAGCCGCGGATCAGGTCGCCGAGGTCGTGGAACTCGGTGTCGCGCTCGTCGTGGGCGACGGCGACGCCGACCGTGATGTGGAACAGGTGCCGGTGCCGGGCCCGCAGGTAGGAACGGTGGTCCGGCGCGGCAGGCCAGTAGTGGAATCCGGGCAGCTCGACTTTGGCCCAGACGGTCGTAGTTGACTTCACGAGGATCGTGCCTCCGGTTCAGTGACGGGCGGGTAGGACGACTGCCCCAGCAGCTCGTCGCGGGTGGTGCGGGCGAGTCGCCACACAGCGGTGGTCGCCGAGACGGTCTGCGCGCACATCAGGCAGCAGGCGGTGCGGCCGCGGGTGGGGTGTGCCGGCTGGTCGAGGTCGTACGCGAAGCCGCGGTTGATCACGCCGACCTTGCGCAGCAGCGCGGAGTCGACGCGGACGTCGGGCCAGCGCAGCGGGCCGAGCCAGGTGGAGGAGTCGCAGGAGTCCGGCGGGACGGCAAGGCACCATTCGTTGACCGTCAGGCCGAGGACGTGGACCCACAGGTCGGGGTACTGGCGGTGGCGCTCCCACAGGGTGTGCAGCAGGCGCAGCCGCACCGGCGCCGGCGCCTGGACGACATTGCCGAAGCAGATCCGGTCGTACTGCTGGGCGAGCTCGTCGAAGTAGTCCCAGCCGTCCACGAGCGGGTGGTAGACGGGGATCGGCGTGAGGCCTTCGCCTTCGAGGCGGGCGCGGGTGCGGATCTTGTTGTCCCGGCCACCTTGGTCCAGCTCGATGTAGCCCCACAGCCGGTCGCCGTGGCGCTGCACCAGCTCGACGTACCGGGAGTACAGGTCATCGAACCCGTCGATCTCCTCCGGGGCGAGGCGCAGGGCCTCGTCCATGGAGACGCCGGGGTGGGCCCGCTTGTACTGGTTGGTCAGCCAGAAGATCCCCGAGTCGAGCAGCACGCGGTGCCCGGCGTCCAGCAGCTCGACCAGCCGTCGTTCGTGGCCGGCGGTGAGCAGGTCGTTGGTGGCCAGCAGCACGTGGTGCGGGTAGTGCTCCGAGTCTCCTGCGGCGAAGTACAGGTGCCGGTCGGCCGGGTCGAACGCGCCGCCGCCGGTGCGCTTCACCGCGGCGGGCTGGTGGCTCGGGCTCACTGCTGCGCCCCTTCCAGTGCGGTGCCGCCAGGGGCGCCGGTCAACTCCTGGACGCGGTGGGCGGCGTGCCTCCAGCAGGTGCCCAGCGCCGTTGCGGCGTCCGCGCACAGCCGGGCGGCGGCCTGGTAGGAGTCGCTGTCGCCGGGGGCGTAGCGGAAGCCGGCGGGCAGGTTGCCGACGCGCCGCAGCAGGGCGGTCTCGATCCGCTGGTGGTTCCAGCGCAGCGGGGCCAGCCAGGACGAGGAGTCGCAGGAGTCCGGGGCCAGCGGCAGGCACCACTCGTTGGCGGTCAGGCCGAGCGCGTGGATCCACAGGTGCGGGTGCTTCTGGCGGCGCTCCCAGATCGTGTGGAGCAGGCGCAGCCGCACCGGGGCAGGGGCTTGCACGATGTTGCCGACGCAGATCCGGTCGTACTGCTCGGCCAGCTCATCGAAGTAGTCCCAGCCGTCCACCAGAGGGTGGTAGACCGGGATCGGCGACAGGCCGAGGTCGTGCAGGACCTGGCGCTGCGCCCGCTTGTGCAGCAGGCCGCCTTGGTCCAGCTCGATGTAGCCCCATAGCCAGTCGCCGTACGTACGGGCCAGGTAGACGTACCGCTCGCGCAGTTCCGCGAACCCGTCGATCTGCTCCGGGGGGAGCGCCAGGGCCTCGTCCATTGAGACGCCGTGGGCGCGGCTGTGCCGGTTGGTGAGCCAGAAGATCCCGGAGTCGAGCAGCACCTTGCATCCGGCGTCCAGCAGGTCGCGCAGCCGCCGTTCCTCGGCGTCGCCCATCACCTCGTTGACGGCCGTCAGCACGTGCGGGCCCGCGTTGAACTCGCCACCGCCTGCGGTGAAGTAGATGGGCCGCTCCGACCGGTCGAAGGTGCCACCGGCGGTCGGCAGGGCGGTCGTCACGACTCGTCCCGGAGCGTGGGCGACTGCCCGCTGATCCGCTCCCACTTGTCCAGGAGGTGGCCGGCCAGGTAGCGCTCGGGCTGCACCATCACCAGGCGCCGGCCGACGGCCCGGTCCGCGAACGGGGCGAGCGGGGTGGGGTAGGGCAGGAAGAGGCTGCCCTCGATGAGCAGCGGGGCCCACTGCGGCCAGCCATCGAAGACCTCCGCGACGACGAGGCGGTGGTCGCCGAGTTCCCACACCTGGCCGGTCTCGACCTGGTGCTCGGGCTCGCCAACGGTGACGCCGGCCAGGGCCAGGAGGTCGCCGCGGTTGATCTGCTCGGGCTCGGCGGCGCCGTCGTCGTCCGCATCGCTCGTGTCGTCGGCTTGGCCGCCCGCGGCGACGTCTTCGAGCATGGCGTCGATCTGGGCGTGGTCGAATCCGGTGGCGGCGAACAGCGCCGGGTCGACCTGCTCCAGGTCGGAGAGCATCGCCGCGAGGCCCTCGCCGTCCCAGCCGCCGACGGTGGTCAGCTGGTTGGAGGCGATCAGGTAGGCCTCGGCGTGGGCGTCGTCGCGGGATGCCCAGCCGCGCACCACGGGGACGGTCCACGTGCCGTCGGCGGTGACGACCACCCCGTCCGGGGCCGGCTTCCCCGCGTCGCGGCGGCGCGCGAGGGTCTCGTAGCGGCCGTGTCCGGCCACCAGCCGGTCCGTGCGTTCGTCCAGCAGGCCGGGCTCGGTGAAGTCGAACTGCTCCACGGAGCGATCCAGCCCGTCGTCGTCGTGCCCTTTCGGGTTGCGGGCGGCGGGCCGGATCTCGTCCAGCGGCACGTAGTCGATGTAGCGGGGGGCTGCCATGAGCGGTGAACCTAGGCGGCCGCCCGGGGTTAGGTCGCGTCGAGCAACTTCCGGTACTGGGGTCGGGGTTCAGCCTCCGGCCGGACGGCCGAGGGGCCGGTGCAGGTACCGGGCTCGGATCGGGCCGAGCGGGCTGAACGGATCACCGAACTCGGCGACCATCTGCTCGTAGATCGGTGCGCCGGGGTCTCCGGAGGGCCGCACCGGCACGAGGTACGCGGCGGGCTGAAGGGCGGGTGGCCGCCGGGCGAACCAGGGCGAGCGGGGTGCGGAATCGTGCGGGCTGGTCACGGCGGTCCTCTCAACTGGCCTGTGATGGGCGGACGTTAGATCAGGCGACGGACAGTGGGTCGCTTCAGCGTCCGGGGTGGGCCTGGCCAGGCGCGGGCGTGGAGCGCCTGGCCAGGGAGACTGATGCGCGCAGGGTTTGGCGGCCTTACCGGCGTCCACGTTCCGGCGGGTCGCCGCGCTTGGCCGCGCGGACCCGGCGGACGTGGGTGCTGCCGCTCGTGCGGGTGCGCTTGGTGGGGTAGTCGAGTTCGTGCAGTGCGGGGCGCTCGTTGGGCGGGTTGTCCCAGAACGCTTCGAGCTGCCGGACGCGTCCTTGATGGTCCGGTTCGGGGTCCTTGAGCCGTCCAGAGGTGCGCACGTACTCGTACTCGCCGTAGGTGTCGGCCGGCACCCCGTCGAGCAGTGCCTTGGCGACGTTCTGCGCCTTCTCGGCGGCGGACTTCGCGGCGCGGAGCCGGTCGTACTCGCCGAGGGCCCATTCGATGTCGGACCTGTCGGTGACGAGGGTGTACGACTCCGGGGAACGGCCAGCGGCCTGGGCCTCTGCCATGTTCCAGCAGTCGGTGCGGGCCGGGCAGAACCGTTTGCAGATCACGTCGGTGCTCGGCCCGGACCTGTCCCGGGGCAGTGCGGTGCCCAGGTCGAGGGCCGTGGCGATCGCGGTCAACCGCCCGAGTGCGCGACGGGCGGCCTGCTCGTCGAAGGGCCGGACGAACTCCTCGTCCACGCCGCTCTTGCGCTCGAAGTAGATGATCCTCACCTCGGTCACCCGCTCGCCAGCAAGGTGCAGGGCGAGGGCGTACAGCTGCGTCTGGTCCCATTCGGTCTCGGGCGGGCCGTCGTCGCCGACCAGCGCCCACTTCCAGTCCCCGGCGGTCTTGTAGTCGTAGAGGACGCCGGTGACCGGGTCGTACTCGTCGTAGCGGCTCGGCCGGTCCAGACCCGGCAAGGTGACGGACTGCTCGAACAGCCGCCAGGGGTAGAGGGCGCGCCGGCGGCGGGACACCGAGTCGTGGATCAGGGTTCCGGCCCGGGCCGCGCGCCGGTCCACGGGGGCCGGGGTGTAGCCGGGCGGCGGATTCTCCCGGTACCAGATCGCGCGGCGGCAGGAACTGGTGTCAGACGCGCCGATCGACCACTGGCCGGGCTTCTTGGGACGGCGGGAGCGTCGGCGGCGGCCGGTGCGCTCGGATGCCGCGAGGTCGTCGCCGAGCCGGTTGTGGGCCGCCACCTGGGCGCGCTCCAGGAGCACGTCGGCGGGGTCGCGGCGGTAGCGGCCACAGCTGGTGGCGGGGTGGCCGCCGGAGCGCTTCTGTCCCCGGTGCTCGTGCCGGGGCGCGCCGCACCGGCACGGAAGGGGGCTGGGCCCGATGAGGCGGGCGTCGGCGAGCGTACGGGCTCGCTCGATGGGGAGCGTCATGAGGTGTCCGTGTGGCAGGCCCGCAGGACCGCGCGGTCGGGGCACGGCCCTGCGGGCGGGGTGACCGGGGAGAATCGGGCTAGCCCTGGTGGGCGTCCTCTCTGCCCCACACGGTGGTGTCGGGGTCGAGCCGGATCAGCAGGCCGCCGGCCTCGACGTGCTCGGCCGCCTCGGGGTGGGACCCCAGCGCGGCCAGAACGTAGGGGCGCAGCTCGGCGAGCAGGACGGCAAGCTGCCCGCCAGTTACCTCGTCGAGGCTGGCCCCCGTCGCCTCCCGCCACCGGTGGGTGATCTTGTCGACGGTGCTGCCCATCACGGAGGCGTAGGCGTGCAGCTCGCGGAGCAGCTCGTCTGCGGTGGGCGGCTCGTCTTCCGGTCCGGCGGTTGGCTCGTCTGCCTCCGCGCCAGTCACCGGCGTGTCCTGCCCCGTGCTCTCCTCGGGGGCGGTGCGGGTGGAGGCGGTGACGACAGTGCCGGGGATCACCGTGCCCGGCTGCGCTTGGGCGCGGGCCGCCTTGCGACGCTGTGCCGAGTCCTCGCGAACCTGGTTGGTCTGGGCGGCGTCGGCCTGCGCCATCTCGGCGTGCTCGTAGATGTTGACGAACTCGCGGGGGAAGGCCACCCGCCAAGCTTGGGCCTCGGCCACCTTGCCGATCATGTGGACGCCCATGGTCGGCCACAGCCCCGAGAGTACCTTCTGCCCGGTCCGTTCACCGCGCACCCACTCGTCCTTGGTCACCGCGAACTCGCTGAACAGGGCGACGGCCTGACTGACTGTCGGGTCACCGGCGATGCTGTAGTGCTCGATGCGGCACATCGCGGCGGCGGGCGGTCCGGGAGCGAGCCACACCTCGACCCATCGGCGGCGGGTGATCCCGTCTTCGCCCTGGATCCACCATGCGGGGTCGGTCTCGGGACCGGTCCAGAACGGGCCGATGCGGCGGATGAAGCGGCCGCTCCGTTGCCCGATGTGCCGGAAGCCGTCGATCCCGGTCTGCGTGGTGTAGTAGATCTCCTCCTGGTCGAACACCTTGCGCTTGCGCGGGATGTAGTAGATCTCGCGGCGGAAGGGGTCCAGACCGGTGCTCTTGCAGATGTGGAAGAACGCGACCTGCTCAGCCATCGGGGCGTCCTTGAGGCCGATGGTGGCCATCGCCGCGCGCTGGGCCTTCGTCCAGAACCGCTGTTCGCTGGTGATCTCAAGGACCTGGTCGGCTGTCTCGATGGTCATCTCCGCGCGGTTGTCCGTCAGCGGAGTGACCTGCTCGGACACGGGCTGGGTCTGCTCTGTGGGTGTTGTCACCGAATGGTGCCTTCCTTGTCTCCGTGGCGGCACCGGGGTTCGCAGGTCCCGGTGTGGCTGCCTGCCTCCACCCTCCCGCTACCGGCGTGCACGTGGGAACACCCACCACGTGGCCAAATCGGCTGCGGAGAAGGGAGATTAGGAAGTGTGGCCGCCGGGCCCGCGGGTTGCGAATCCGCCCGGGTCCGCGTGCTCCCCTTGATAGGAGACAGCCCCGAGGGGCTTGTTGCCAGAGCACGCGGTCGGTCGGCCCGGCGGCCACATCATCACTCTAGGGTAGCGCCGGCCGCCGACACAGGGCCGGTCACCATCCGGACCGGCGGTCCGGGGCTGTCGCGCGTTCCAGCGCTCCGGCACCGGCGTACTGCCACAGGCCGTCGTAGAACGTCTTGGACGCCACGACGGCGAGGGCGACGGTGGTCAGGGCGGTCTGCGCGTGGGCTATGTCCCCGCGGGCGAGGACGGTGACGATGCCGACGGTCGCGGACGTCACGGTGCCGATGAGGGTCCGTACCCCCTTGCTCCAGTCGGGTTGCTGGATGAGCGAGGTCGCCCAGGGGGTGAGGGCGCCGAGCAGCAGGCCCCATGCCTCGGTGTCGGTGAGGATGTTCACGGTGGTCTCCGGTGGTCTGTGGGGCGGGGCGGGTGGTTCACAGCGGCCAGGTCGCGGCGATCGCGGTGCCGGCGGCGGCCAGGTAGCCGGCGGTGAACCGGTAGCGGGTCAGCAGAGGGCCGGTGCGCGGGGCTACTCCCGTGGCGGCCGCTCGTCCCTTGACAGCGCGGCCGGCAGCCCCGCAAGGGTCAGGCCCGTGATGATCACGCTCGGGTCGACCGGCGGCGTCCACGCCTCCCTCACGATCACGACCGCTCCGATCAGGAACAGGACCAGGTCCCGGACCGTCTTCCAGCCGGTGATCTCGCTCCATCTGGCCCTCCGTCGGTGTCGTCGGCCAGCGGGAGGCTGCTGGTCGTCCGGGTCCCGGTTCACAGCGGGGGACGGTATGGCGCGGCGGTGCCTACGGTCG
This sequence comes from Kitasatospora sp. SC0581, assembly GCF_048159585.1. Classification (NCBI taxonomy): domain Bacteria; kingdom Bacillati; phylum Actinomycetota; class Actinomycetes; order Kitasatosporales; family Streptomycetaceae; genus Kitasatospora; species Kitasatospora sp. SC0581. The sequence continues at coordinate 84,577 of NZ_JBLRWA010000030.1, forward strand.
CGTCGAGGCGGCGGATCGCAGTTCGGCGACGGTGGCTTCGAGTTCGGCGATCCGGCGGGCCAGGTCGGCTTCCCGCGCGACGCGTACGGCGTTCTCCTCGCGGGCGAGAGCGAGTTCTGCCTGTGCCTGGCTCCAGGCTTCGGCCATCTGGGTGCGCAGCCGGGCGATGTACGGCTCGGCGTCCACGGTGATGGGTTCTGCGGTGTGCGCCATGGTGGTGGGGGCTCCGTTCACTTGGCCGGGCTGGGGGTGTCGCCGGTGGTCGGCCGGGTGCATGCGCAGGCGGCCGACTTCCGCAGATGCTGGACGCCTGCCCTCAGCAGGGCGGCTTCGGCGGGAGTGAGCCGGCGGCGGTCGGCGGTGCCGAGCAGGTGGTCGAGCTGTTCCGGGGTCGGGTGGTTGGTCATGCCGTCTCGTCTCCGTTGCCCTGGTGGGCTTCGTCGCGTCGGGGCAGGGCGGCGTCCCACACCGGTGTGGTGAAGGCCTTCGGGTCGGAGCGGGCGGTAGTGCCGTCGGGGGACGGCTGGGGTCGGGCGAGTTGTTGCCGGGCCTGCTCCACGAGTTCAGCCTTGGCCGCCACGCCCTCGGGGGTGATGCCGTGGTTGCGGCGGATCACGTCGAGGGGGTCCTGCGCGGGCCGTGCTGCCGCCGCTCGGAGCGCGCCTGCGGCGGGGCCGGCCGTGACGGCGGCACGGGTCCGCTTGGCGTGGGCGATCCGGTCGAGGTGGGCCTGGCGGGCGGTGGCGCGGTCGGGCGCGTTGTGCAGGGTGACAGGCTCGGTGTCCCCAGCGGCGAGGCCGTTCACCGCCTGGACGGCGGGGGCGGCGAGTCCCTTCGCGGCGGCCGGGTCGGTGTGGCCGTTCTCCAGCGGGTCCGGGACGAACGGCTCGTGGAGCAGCATGTCGAGGATCATGTCGATGCCGGCCGGAGTGGTGTGGTCGATGTCGTACTCGGCGGCCCGCCACTCCAGTGAGGAGGTCGGGAAGATGGTGATGTGGTGCTCTCCGTCGGGCCGTTGCTGGCGCACGGCCCAGCACGGCGTGGATCCGACGTTGATCCGGGTGGTGTCGAGCACCCGGTACTGCTCGGGCATGGTGATCCCCGTTCCTGTCAGATGCGGTAGCACCAGAAGCCGACAGAGCCGTCGGTGCTGGCGGAGGCGAGGGTGGTGGTGAAGCCGGTGAGGCTGGACGCGGTGACCTGCCAGGCCCGGACCGCCTGCCAGTCCCGCAGGGTGACGATCGGCACCATCGGGGACTTCATCGTCGGCCCGTAGGAGAGCGACATGGCCGTCCAGTTGGTCATCCCGGCGGTGCCGGTGAACAGCCCGCGGTCCGGCTCGGTGTACCAGTAGTTCGGGAAGGTGCCCTTGTACTGCAGCGCCGAGTTGTCGAGCCACAGTTCGCTGTCGCTGCCGTCGTCGTTGCGCCGGCCGAACTGGGCGCCTCCCTGCGATGCGATCACGTAGCCGTGGACCTTGTCCTCGACCATGTAGGTGAGGGCGGCGCCCTCACTGGCGTTCATCCGGACGGTGCCGCCCCAGGGCTTCTGGGTATCGGTGCGGATGGTCTCCAGGGCGGAGACGTACTCGGTCAGGTAGAGCCGGTAGGCCGTCGACTGCCCGTTGTGCGGGAAGGTGCCGCTGTTCAGCCCGATGTACGCCGCGCCGTTGCCCCCTCCGACCGCGTTGATGAAGGCGTAGTTGTTGCCGTTGGTGGGGAAGAAGCGGATCTCCGGGAGTCCCCCGCCGGGGTTGATCTCGATGCGCTGTCCGGTGGTTCCGCTGGACAGGCCGCCGACGATCCGCACGTCGCCGGTGGTCGCGGAGACGGCGATGGTCTTCACCCCGTTGGCGTTCCACGCCTCGATGCCGCCGGAGTTCAGCTCGACCCTCGCACCGGTGTCGGAGGTCTTGATGCGCGCGGAGACCGTGATGTCCGCGTTGAGCTTGCCGACCGTGAGCTTGCTGGCGGACACCGTGCCGATGTTGGCGTCCTGGATGGTCGCCAACGCGATCTTCGCGCCGATGATCGTGGCGTCCGCGAGCTGGGCCGTCCCGATGATCTGGTCGGCGAGGTCGGACCTGATGACGACGGTCGGGACGGCGGAGGCCTCGGCGGACGGCTGCGAGGCGTTTCCCGCCCGGTCCCGGGCGACGAACTTGACGTAGTAGGTGGTGCCGTAGGACAGGCCGGTGATCGGGGCGGCCGCCGCTCCGGCGAGCCGGTCGACGATCGTCGCCGCGCTGGGAGCGAACCCGGCCGCCGTGGAGGCGTGCACCTCCAACTCGGCGAAGTCCGCTGGCATTTCCTCGCCCTGCGCGCCGAGTCCGTCCCACACGGCCCGCACCGCGCCGATCAGCGAGGACACCACGGGCTTCGACGGCACCGGGGGCGGGGTGGTGTCGCTGGCGAGGATGGTCTCCTCCGACAGCCGCCAGGTGGAGGAGTTCCCGGAGGCGTCCACGGTGCGCACCCGGGCCTGGACACGCTGCCCGGCGGGCAGCTGATCGTAGTGCGCGATGGTTCCGTTGACGGCCTGCTCGGGGGACCACTGCGGGTCCCGCCCCGCGATCCGCAGGCCAGGCAGCAGGTAGGAGACGTAGTAGTTGCCGGCGTCGTCGTACACGGTGCCGTCGGCGTTCCGCGTCACCGCCGGCCAGGACACCGCGAGCGCGGCGTGCTGCTGCCCGTTGCGGTCCAGGTAGGCCCAGGAGCCGAGCAGCACCGCGTCCGGGGCCGTGGGGGCGACGGTGTCGTTGCGGTCGCCGAGCGGCGGCAGCGGGGTACGGGAGGCGGTCGCGGAGCCGTTGGTGAGGGCGTCCAGCTGTCGCTGGACCCGGATGCGCTGCTCCACGAACAGGTCGTTCAGTTCCAGGCTGCTGGTGGGCTGGCCGGCCTCGTCGTACGTGGTGGCGATGGTGCGTACCCTCAGCGGCTCCAGGGTGGCCGGGTCGGTGCGCCGCTGGTCGTAGCGGATGTAGTCCCCGGGCCGGTAGTCGGTGCCGGGCCAGTGCCGGGTGGCGGCCGGGTCCAGCTCGATCGTGAAGCCCTCGGAGGCGGCGCCCATACCGCCGAGGGTGACGCGGGCGAGTTCGGCGAGGGTGGCGCCGTCGGTGATGCCGCCCCGGCCGTCGAAGGCCTCGCGGCGTCCGTAGCGGGCGGCCGCCGTCGGGTTGACGACTTCGGCGAGGTTGCCGGAGTCGCCGGCCGCCAGCAGGTGGGAGCGCACCGAACGGCGGGAGCGCTGCCGGGGGCCCTTGAGGACGTCCCGGCCCAGGTACAGCACGATGCCGGGGTGGTCGGTGGCGCACGCGGTGTCGGGCACGTAGGCGCGCAGCCGGTAGCTCTCCATCCGCACATCCGCCCATCCCGCGCCGGTGATCGCCGCGACGGTCTTGAGCAAGTCGCCGCCGGCGTCGTACTGAACCGTGTACGTGGTGGGCCAGGGGCGTCCGGCGCTGTCGGCGGCGGAGGTGAAGTCCCAGCTGACCTCGGGCAGGGCACCGCGGGCCTGGGCGCGTTGAAGCAGGGTGGCGAGGATCGCTCCGGGAGTGGCGTTGACGAACGGGAAGTGCGCGTCGAGGCCCTGCACGGCCTGCCCGGGGGTGTGGCCGACCGGGTAGATCACGGCGCGCTCCAGCAGGGCGAGAGCGCCCCGGCAGCCGACCTGGACCGGCCGGGCCTCGCCCGCGTCGTCGGCCGGGTCGTCGCCGTCGTCCTCCAGCAGGTACCGCTCGGGCTGCTCGACGCCGTCGATGACGAGGGAGAGCCGCGGGTCGTCTCCGGACAGCAGGCCGGCGCCCGGGGCGTTGCGCGGGTAGGTGAAGGTCAGCGCGCCGGCGCCGTTGTGTTCGGCCTGCGTCTTGAGGTCGGCGGGGTAGGGCAGCAGCCCGAGCAGGCTGCCGCTCGGGCTGGAGATACGCAGGTGCACGGCCACGGTGTTCTCCGGTCAGGTCAGGTAGGCGCGGCGGCCGGTGACGGCGAGCCGGGTGGTGGGCCCGGTGTTGGTGCCGGTCAGGCGCACGCTCGGCGGCTTGCCGGGCCTGCCGGGGGCCAGGCGCAGGAAGGCGGGCCCGGTGAGGGTCAGGCGGCCCGGGTCGGGGACGAGGCCGCCGGTGCCGGTCAGCTGCCAGGTGGCGGCGTCCACGGTGAGGGTCTGCCCGGCACCGATCTGCCCGGTGTAGGTGAAGGAGTCGCCGGTTCCGTCGGTGGTGTCGGTGACGGTCGGGGCGGTGATCGGGCCGGAGAGCAGGTAGGCGAGTTGCTCCATGGGCGCGGTGGCATCGGCGAACTCGGTCAACGCCAGGTCCTGCGGGACGGTTTGGCCGGGAGCGGTCGCCTGGGTGCTGGTGTCGGCGGACACCCAGTACCCGGCGGGCACGTTGACCTCCAGGCTGATGCGCATGCCGCTGTGGCCCAGCGGGGTCGGGGTGAGCGCGGACAGGACCTCGCCTTCGCAGCGGCGGATCTGGCCGGCGGCGGTGTGCCGCTCGAAGGTGAGCAGCCGGTGCGGGCGGGCGACGACGCGCAGCAGGTCCTCCCACGCCGCTTCGACGTCCTGCCAGCCGCCGGTGGTGGGGGCCAGCCACAGGGCGAGGGTGAACTTGCCGGGGCCGTGGTGCTTGGGGCGCCACAACTCCCCGATCTTGTTGGGCACGGCGGCGTTCGCGCCGATGACGGCCGGGGTGCCGGTCAGGCCAGCCCGGTACTCGACGTCGCGCACCAGGCCGTCGGTGAGGTCGTAGCCGTCCACCAGCCAGCGTTCGCGGGCCATCAGGCGCTCTCCTTGTCGAACAGGCCGAAGCTGGCGAGGGCCCGCAGCCGGTTGTTGACGGTCTCGCCGGGCGTCTCGGGCAGCGGGTTGGTGATGTACTGCACGATCGCGCCGGGCGAGATGACGGTGCCGATGCGCTCGCCTTGGCCGCCGCCGTCGGCGAGCTGCCCGCGGGCGGCGTTGATGGCGCTGACGGCGCCGCCACCTCCGAGGCCCCGTACGGCCTGCGGCGTGAGGACGCCTTCGCCGGGGCTGAGGCGGGCCAGGGCGCTGTCCTGGCCGGGCGCGTAGCCGGGCACCACTCCCCCGGTGGCGTAGCCGCGTACGAAGGCCAGCACGCCGTCCACGGCCCGGTTGACCATGCCGCGCAGCATGCCGCCCCACGCGGTGTCGGGCATCCAGTTGAACCAGCCCCTCACCGGGTTGAGGGCCTTGGCCAGGGCGCCGGTGGCCCAGCCGCGCATCTTGTCGATCGCGCCGTCGACGAGGCCGCCGAGGAAGAAGCCCTGCACGGGCGCGCCGGCCTCGGCGAGCCGTCCGGCGCGGGCGGCGTCGTTGAGGGCGGTGATGCCGCCTTCTCCGCCGAGCTGGCGCACGGCCTGCGGCACGAGTACGCCTTCGCCGGGGGAGAGCATGGCGGGCACGGTGTCGCGGCCGGGAGCGTAGCCGGGCACGACGCCGCCTCGGGCGAACCCGACGGTGAAGCTGGGCAGTTTGCCGAGGCCGAAGGCGTCGGCGATCCAGTTCCAGGCCTTGCGGATCCCGCCGTCGTACACGGTGTTGACCAGGAAGCGGATCGGCGGGGCGAAGATCCCCGACAACTTGCCCCACGACCAGGCCGCGAAGGACACCATGCCGTCGAGCGCGGAACGCACACCGTCGGCAAGCCCGCTGATCGCCCCGTTGACGGCGTTACGGAACCAGTCGACCTTCTGGTAGGCCGTGACGAACCCGAGCACCAGGGCGGCGGCAGCGGCGACGATCAGCATGATCGGGTTGGCGGACAGCAGGGTCAGGGCGCCGCGCACGGCGCCGATCGCGTTGGCGACGAACATGATCCCGCCCGCGACGCCGGCCATCGTCAGCAGCGCCGAGACGAAGGCGCCCATGCCTGGGATCGACAGCAGCACCTGCACGGCTGTGGCGACGGCCTGGATGACGAACAGGAACCCGGACAAGGTGTTGCCGAGGCCGCCGAGCTGGGCGGCGATACCGACGATCGAGGAGAGCAGTCCGAGGAGCTGGTCCCACAGCTGGCCGTTGCCGAGCGATCCGGCCAACTGCATGACCGTGGGCAGCACTTCGGTGCGCAGCCGGGCGATCAGCGGCGCGAGTGCCGGGTTGTTGGTGAAGTTGAACCAGGCGACGCCCAGGGCGCCGACCAGCCGCCCGACTTCCTGGAGGACGGGGACGGTGTTGGCGAAGTATCCGGCGAGCTTGGCCTGCGTCTCGCCTTCGCCGGTGAGCGTGCGGAAGGAACTCGCTGCCAGAGCGAGCGAGTTGAGGAGTTGCTGTCCGGCCGGGGCGGCGGCGCGCCCGATGTTGAGGACACCGGCGCCGATGTCCCGCAGGATGCCCCACAGCTGTGCGCCGGTGTCACCGGCGCGCTGGAAGAACCCTTCGAGCTGGCCGCCGTCGCGGCGGGCCTGGATGAACGCGGCGGCCAGGGCGAAGCCGCGCTCCGTGGCACTGGCCAGGCGCTCCAGCAGCGGCGCGGCGGCGACCGTGATGTTGCGCAGGCCGTCGGCCGCGCTCAGGCCGGCGTTCGCCAGCGAGCCGATCACCCTGGTGTTGGTCGAGGCGACCTGCGCCAGGTCCGCCCGCCACGGCCCGGACGTGGCCATCTCCGCGCCGCGCTCGGCGGCCTGGCCGAGTACCTGCCCGGTGTCGCCGATCGCACGGTTGAAGATCGGCAGCAGGCTCAGAGCCCGGCCGATCCCCCTCTCCAACGGAGGCAGCAGCGCCTCCTGCGCGGTGTCCCGCAGCCCGCGCAGGGCGGGCTGCACCGTGCCGGAGATGAACCGGGCGAAGCGCTGCCCGGCCGGGGAGAGCGCTTTGAGTACCTCCTCGGCGGCGTTGGCGGCGCTGCTGGTGCTGTTGAGCGCCTGGGACTGGTCCCGCAGCGCGCGGGCGACGTCCCGCTGGGCGTCCGCTACTTGCTCGGCGGAACGTTTCTGCTGGCGCTCCGCTTCGCGGACGGACTTGTCGAGGTCGTTGTGCGCGTCCTGGACCTCGCGCACCGCCTCGACGCGGGCGCGGGCGGCCTGCTGCTCGGCCTCCTGGACGCCCCGGACCGCGTCCTGCTCGGCCTCCTGGGCGCGGGCCAGCTGCTCCTTCGCGGAGGTGACCTGGTCACTGCCCTCGACGCCCTGCTGGTTGGCCTTCCTGACGTCCTCGGCGAGCCGCTTGTTGCGGGTGCGGACGTCCTCGAGCTGGTTGACCGCCTCCTGGTAGGAGATCTGGGCTTCGCGCCGGTCCGTCTCCGACGAGAACGGGGAGACGTTGACCTGGTTGAGCCGGGAGCGGGCCTGCTCCAGGGACAGCAGCGCCTTCTGCTCCTCCAGCGGCCCCCGGGCCGCGTCCCGGTTCAGGTCCTCCAGGGTGCGCTGCGCGGCCTGCCGGGCGTCGTTCAGCGCCTGCTGCGCCTGCGCGGCGGCCTGGTGCGCCCGGGTGACCGTGAGCTCCGCCGCCGCCAGCTGCCGGTCGGCGGCGGCGACCTGCGCCGCCGCCCGTTCCTGGACGTCGGCCAGCCGGCGCCGGGACTGCGCGACCTGCTCGGCCCCGCGCAGGGCCTGCTCGTCGCTGTCGCGCTGGGCGGTGCCGAGTCGGCGCTGCGCGTCCGCCACCCGGTCGGCGGCGGCCTGCCGGGCCTGCGCGGAGGCGCCCGCCGCTCCGGCGGACTGCTTGTCCGCCTGGCCGAGGGCCTTGACGGCGGCGCCGATGCCGGAGAACGCGGCCAGCAGGGTGCCCAGGCCCTGGACGGCGGCGCCCGCCGCTCCGGGAAGGGCACCGAGCAGGCCGACCGCGGGCGCGGCTGCCGCGCCCATCGCGAAGAGCCCGGCGGCGACCTGGGTGAGGGCCTGGCCGAGCGCGAGCGCCCCGGAGGCCATCGCGGGCAGGCGGGCCAGCCCGGCGACGGTGGAGCCGAAGCCCTCGGCGGCCTGAAGGAACCCGCCGGATTCGCCGCCGCCGGCGGAGCCCCGGGCGTTGAGGGGGACGTCGACCGGCCGGGACGCGAGCGTGCGGAACGCCGCGAGGCGGGTGGTCGCGGCGGCGGTGTCGACGTCGACCCGCACCCGCACCGACAGGCCGGCCAGCGCCTCCCTGACGCGGGCACGCAGACCGGCCGTCTCGACGTCCAGGTCGAGCTTGACGGTGGCCGCGGCCGCCTCGGCGGCGGCCCGCACGCGCTGGCGCAGGTTCCCGGTGTCGAGGCCGACACCGACGCGCACGTACGCGGCGCGGGCGGTCGCCGCCCGTACCTTCTCCGCCAGCCCGGAGGTGTCCGGGTCGACGGCGACCTTGATGCGGGCGCGGGAGGACTGCGTGGCCGCCTGGACACGCTGGCGCAGCCCGGCAACGTCGACGTCGACCGTGACCTTGATGCGGGCGCGGGTGGCCTGCGCGGCGGCTTCGACGCGCTCGCGCAGCCCGGAGGCGTCCGGGTCGAGCCGGATCTTGGCCCGCAGGTTGCGCACCGCCGCATCAACGCGCGCCCGGGCATCCGTCGCGAACCCAGTCGAGTCGGCGACGACCTCCACCACGAGGCGGCCGGAGTCGATCTCCTCACCCACGGTCGGCCGCCTTCCCGCTACGGCGCAGCACGGCGACCGCCCGGGCCATGCCCTGCCCGCCCCGCCCGCGCGCGCGACCAGTGCTCAGGTAGGCCGGGCGCGGCAGCTCAACCGGCCGGCGCAGTCGGTGCTCCGCCGCCAACACCGACACCAGCTCCACCAACTGCGCCAGCAGCTCCTGCGTCAGGCCCCAGCGGTCCGCGCCGACCTCCGCCTCGTCCCGGCGCAGCAGGGCCTCGGCAGGCAGCCCCCGCATCAAGGTCAGGAGACGTCGAGTGCCGAGGAATCCGGGGTCACCGGGCCGCCGCCAGACGCCGCGGGCGTCGAGCTGGTAGTACCGCTGGAAGTCGGCTTCGAGGTCGTCCCACCGCTCGAAGCAGTCGCGGACGGCCCGATGAGTTCCCCCAGGCCCCCACCACCCGAGAAGTACTTGGTCCAGGCGTAGCGCACCAGCTCCAGGAGGTCGGCGTGGCTGGGACGCTGGGCCATCAGCTGCTCGTAGCCGTCCTCGCCCAGCAGGCGGCGGCCCATCTCGGCAGCGGCGGCCAGAAGATCGGACGGCAGGCTAGGCTCCGAGCCGAGCACGTCCACGATCAGGCTGGCCGCCTGCGTCTGCTGCTCCCCCTGGGCCTGGGCGGCCTCCACCAGCGAGCGCAGCAGCAGGGGCAGGTACGGGATGCCGATCAGCGGCTGCCACACCTCCAGCGGCAGCTCGGCCGGCAGCATCGCCACGGTGGCGCCGCCGAAGATCAACGGCTCCTCACCGACGGTGTACTCGGCCTTGGCGGCGCGCGCCTTCTCGGCAGCGGCAGCCAGACGGCGCTCACGGGCGGCGTCGAGGTCGATCCCGACCATGTCGGCTCCTCGGTCTGTCGGCAACGGAACGCCGCAGACCGTAGGAGGGGAAGACAGTTAACGTCGCGCCGGGCCGCCAAGCGCGGCCAGGAGCATGACCGCGGCCCCGGAAGGCGGCTACGTGGACGCTGAGCGCGAAACCTACCTGGACGCAGCCAAGGCGCTGCAGGTCCGCCCGATCCGGGAGAAGGCCAGGGTTGGGGGCAAGCACCAGAAGGTGCGGCAGTCCGCCACGAATAGGGCTCTCGAGGACGAGTAGGGTCTGGCCTGGCAGCGCGGCACGATACACATGACATCACGCCCGGGGATGACTCTGTGACGCTACGTCGCAGCAAACGGGGTGTCCGGCTGTCAGAGCCTCTTCGTGCACAGGGCCATAGAATCGAACTTATCCGTGTTGTACTGGACGTTGGACCCGTTGACGACGATCGTCGGGCACTTGTCGCTCGACGGTGGGAGTCGGGCGAACACCTTGTAGTAGCCCGAGCCAACGTACGGGCCCGCCTCCTTGAAGGAGTTGCGGACCTCCATGAGCCCGCACGGCATTGTGTACCACCCAGAAGACGGCGACTCCCAGGCTATACAGTCGCCGACCTGAACGTTGCTGATGTCTTCCTCTTCGAACAGAGGACTGAGCACACAGACTGCGCCCGCGATCAGGGCCAGCACGAGGAACGTCGCGACCCCGCCCCAGGTGTACCGCACCCGACGGGAGGCTGGAATGCGGGCCGTCCGCGTGCCGATGCCGGCGATCGCGGTGCCGATGCGGGCGGAAGCCCCGGCCTGTCGGTGGATGGCGTAGAGGATACCGCTCTCCGGGGCGGTGATCAGGACGTCTCCACGGCCTGAGGTGACTTCGAGCAGTGGATCGCCCTTGCTGATCGTGTCCCCGACCTGCCTGAGCCAGCGGACAACGGTCGTACGCTTCGCCCCGCCGTTCACTCCGGGGATCCAGGGCAGCGTTACCGTGGAATATCCAGCCCGGCCAGTCCGGGCCTTGGCCACAAGGGGAGGGATGCCGGGTGCGCGAGCGGTGCGTTCCTCGGTGAGTGCCTGGCGATCCGCCTCCGTCGGTGGGTGGAAGGAAACGACGGTGGTCAACTTGGATGTCTCGGCGGCCTGTTCGGTGATCATCGCGGTCACGTTCGGCGGCAGCCACGCGGTGGCAAGGTGGGTCTGCCCAGCGCAGTGATCCAAGACTTGGGCGACGCTGGGACGCTGCTTCGGGTCCTTGTCGAGACAGGACGCGATCAGCTGCGCGAGCACGGGCGGGAGGCCGGTGAGGTCGGGCTCGTGGTGAACGACGCGATAGCCAACAGCTTCGGGGGTGGGGCCGTCGCCGAACGGGCCACGGCCAGCGGCGGCGTACATGAGCACGGCGGCCAGGCTGAAGACGTCGCTCTCTGGCGTGGCCAGGCTTCCACGGAACTGCTCGGGGGACATGAAGGACGGGGTGCCGATCACAGCAGTGCGGGTAAGGCCAGAGGCGGTGTCCAGGGCACGGGCAATACCGAAGTCGATCACGCGTGGGCCGTCTGCGGCGAGGATGACGTTGCCGGGCTTTAAGTCCCGGTGCACCACCGAACAAGCGTGGATCGCAGCCAGGCCCTCAGCGAGGCCCGCTCCGAGCATGGTCACCGTCTCGGCAGGCATCGGGCCGTACCGGTCCACCGCCTCTCTTAGCGAGGGACCCGGGATGTAAGCGGTGACCAACCACGGCTGATCGGCCTCGGGATCGGCATCCACCACCTGAGCGGTGTAGAAGCCGCCGACGCGGCGGGCCGCCTCGATCTCATGGGCGAAGCGCTGTCGGAACTGTGCGTTCTCAGCGAGCTCCGGCCGGACCAGTTTCACCGCGACGGACAGCCCGCCAGGCGAGCGGCCCAGGAACACCTGGCCCATCCCGCCGCTGCCCAGGCGGGCCACCAGGCGGTAAGGTCCGACCTTCTGCGGATCGGTGGCGGACAGCGGTTTCATCGGCAGTCCCGTCGGCATTGTGCATGTCACTGTCGGAAGAGTCATGATTCCACCAAGTCACCTTTCCGGACAGCGGCTTGATAAATCACGGCGCCTTGACCGCTCAGCTGCATCCGGGGGCCCGCCGACTCGCCTCCAGTGGCCCCGCCGCCTCCGGCGCGAATGCGGCGATGCCCCGGCCGGGGGGGTGGGCCGGGGCATCGCGGGGTCGGGCGACCCCAGGGGGGAGAGGGCCGCCCGACGTGATCCACAGTAGGCGCACGGGCTGCGAATGGGCACAGCCCCAATGCGGCTACTGACCAGGGAAGTTCACGCCGCAGCCGGGGCGAATCCCGGGTCGTCGGTCAGGTCGTACCACGGGTCCGCTCCCTCCCCGCCGATCACCTTCAGCTCGAGGGGCAGGGTGGACTCGGCGTCGTTCGGGTACTTCTGGGCCACCGAC
>NZ_JBLRWA010000031.1:0-90979 GCF_048159585.1 Kitasatospora sp. SC0581
GTTTCAGAGGATTGGCCACCGCGGGACCGTCCGCGCAGATGCGTGTCCGGTGCTCCCTGCCAGGCAGCTCGAAGAACTGTACGCGCTTCCACGCCCCGATGCAAACGTCGTGCAAAGACGGCCGGCCGGACCCCGGGGAGAGGGGTCCGGCCGGTGGTGCCGTGCGGATCAGCTGTTGGTGGGGAAGCCCAGGTTGATGCCGCCGTGCGACGGGTCCAGCCAGCGCTGGGTCACGGCCTTGCCCCGGGTGAAGAACTGCACGCCGTCCGGGCCGTACGCGTGGGCGTCGCCGAACAGCGAGGCCTTCCAGCCGCCGAAGGAGTAGTAGGCGACCGGGACCGGGATCGGCACGTTGATGCCGACCATGCCCACCTCCACCTCGAACTGGAAGCGCCGGGCCGCGCCGCCGTCGTTGGTGAAGAGGGCGGTGCCGTTGCCGTACGGGTTGGCGTTGATCAGCGCCAGGCCCTCCTCGTACGAGTCGACGCGCACCACCGAGAGGACCGGGCCGAAGATCTCGTCGTTGTAGACGGACATGCCGGGCTTCACGTGGTCGAACAGCGTGGGGCCGAGCCAGAAGCCGTCGGCCGTCGGGGAGCCGTTCCGGTCCTCGGCGGTGACCGGGTGCTTGCGGCCGTCCACCGCGAGCTCGGCGCCGTCGGCGACCCCGGACTCCACGTAGGAGGTGACCTTGTCCCGGTGCTGGCCGGTGACCAGCGGACCCATCTCGGACTCGCCGTTGCAGCCGGGGCCGACCTTCAGGGTGGCGATCCGCTGCTTGATCTTCTCGACCAGCTCGTCGCCGATCGGGTCGACCGCGACCAGCACGGACACCGCCATGCAGCGCTCGCCGGCCGCGCCGAAGCCCGCGTTGACGGCGGCGTCGGCGGCGAGGTCGAGGTCGGCGTCCGGCAGGACCAGCATGTGGTTCTTGGCGCCGCCCAGGGCCTGCACGCGCTTGCCGTAGCGGGTGCCGGTCTCGTAGACGTAGCGGGCGATCGGGGTGGAGCCGACGAAGCTGACGGACTTGACGTCCGGGTGCTCCAGCAGGCGGTCGACGGCCACCTTGTCGCCGTGCACGACGTTGAAGACGCCGTCCGGCAAGCCGGCCTCCTTCCACAGCTCGGCGAGGAAGTTGGCGGCGGACGGGTCCTTCTCCGAGGGCTTCACCACGACGGTGTTGCCGGCCGCGATGGCGATCGGGAAGAACCACATCGGCACCATGGCCGGGAAGTTGAACGGCGAGATGATCGCGACCGGGCCGAGCGGCTGGCGGATCGAGTAGACGTCGACGCCGGTCGAGGCCTGCTCGGTGAAGCCGCCCTTGATCAGCTGCGGGATGCCGCAGGCGTACTCCACGACCTCCAGGCCGCGGGCGATCTCGCCGAGCGCGTCGGAGTGCACCTTGCCGTGCTCGGCCACGATGATCGAGGCCAGCTCGTCGCGGCGGGCGTTCAGCAGCTCGCGGAAGGCGAAGAGCACCGTCGTCCGCTTCGCGATCGAGGCGGTGCGCCACTCGGTGAAGGCCGAGGCGGCGGCGGCCACGGCCTGGTCGACCTCGGCGATCTCGGCGAAGTCGACCTGGCCGGCGACCTGGCCGGTGGCCGGGTCGAAGACCTCGCCGCGACGGGGGGCCGCACCGGCGGTGGCGACGGGCTTGCCGCCGATCCAGTGAATGATGTGCTTGCTCAAGGTCCGTCTGCCTCCGAAGTCCCGGGCGGCGTCCTGCCACCGGTCCGGTCTGGCGCCGCCCGCACGTGGGCCGGGCGACGGGAATCACGGGGCTACCGCGCTCGTCTCCCAGTCTGGTGGCCGCTCCGGCGCAGCTCAACGAACAGGCTGACGGGGATCGTGGATTCAGCCTTACAGGTCGTCCGGTCACTCGCCCGAACGTGTGAACCCACCACGAATGCCCCCAATGGCACGGGCACCCAAACACCGCGGGCACCCGCGGGACCAGGGCGTCAGGACTCCCCGTCCTCCGGCTCCTCCAGGTACGGGTCGTGCAGCCCGTCCGCCGCCTCCCGGGTCTCCAGCAGGTCCAGCCGAAGGTCCTGTGCCCAGGCCAGCGCCCACCGCTTCAGCTCGGCCACCTCCCCGGCCGGCACGCCCCGGGCGCGGAACCGCCCGTCCGCCGCCTCGGCGAGCGCCTCCAGCCGTTCGGCCAGCGCCGCGGGCTGGAAGTCCGGGTCCAACTCGGCTGCCAGCGCGAGCAGTTCGCCCTCCCGGTAGCAGCGGGTGAGGGCGTGCACGTCGATCAGGTCGCGGGGCATGCCCCGGTCCACGAGCAGCGCGGTGGTCAGCGCGGCCGCGTCCTCCAGGGCGACGGCCGGGAGCACCACCGGGGGCTCGTCCGGTCCGGGCGCACCGAGGTCGAACCGGACCGGCCGGTGTCCCAGCGGTTCCTTGCGCAGTTCCACCGAGTGCGACCGCCCGCCCAGCGCCAGCCGGACGGTGAGCTGTTCCAGCCGCGGTGTGCCCGGCCGCTCGACGGCCCCGCCGCCCGCCGCCCGGTACGCCTCGCCCAGCGCGGCGGCCACCTCCGGCAGGTCGGCGCCGCCGGTCGCCAGGGTCAGCCCGTCCTGCGGGCAGGCCGCGACGCCGTGGGCGCGCAGCGCGTGCCCTCCCGCCAGGGCGAGGCCGTACCGGTCGCAGACGGGTGCGGCCAGCGCGGCCAGGCGCAGCTGGGCGGGGCCCGGGCGGAGGGACGCGTCGACGGCGTGCGGGACGGTGGTCACGCCTCCAGTCTGACGCGACCGCCCGCTCCACGCGCCAGTTGCCGGGCGCCCGGAGCGCTACCGGGCGCCCCCGGGCACCTCCTCACGCCCCCGGGCCCCAGTTCCGCACGAGACGGCGCGGCTCACCAGCCGCCGAGCCGGGCCGCCGCCTCGTGCAAGGCGAGCTCCAGCAGCACCGGGTCGGTGAGCCGCCCGGAGCCGTCCGGCGGGACCAGCCAGCGCACGCCCCGGCTGCGGCGCCCGGGGTGCGGGACGACGATCCAGGTGCCCTCCCCCGCACCGCGCACGCCGGTGCCGATCCAGCGGGCGGCGGTGCCGACGGGCACCAGGAAGCTGACCTGCCCGCCCCCGAAGTCGGTGAGGACCGGACCGCGGGTGCGCGGGTCCAGGACCTCCACGGCCGGGCGCCCGAGCCGTCCGGGGACGGAGAGGACGTCCCAACGCCGGCCGGCCGGCAGCAGCACCAGGCCCAGCCCGGTGCGCTCCCACTGGTCCCGGAAGGCCTCCGGGTCCGGTGCCGCCTGGGCGAGCCAGTGCAGTCCGGTGGTCTCCATGTCGTGTCCCCGCTTCTTGCCGTTCGTACTGTTCGGAGACGGCGGGAAGAGCGAGACCCGCCGTCACCAAGGAGAGGCGGACGGCGGGTCCCGATTACACGACTAAGGGCACCCGGCTACGGGCGTTCGTGGTTTCAACGGTTTCAACGGTTTCAACGGCTTCAGCCGTTTCGGCAGATCAGCGGTTCAGCATTTCAGCGTTCCAGTGGTTCAGCGGTTCAGCGGTTCAGCTGTCGAAGCCGAGCCCCAGCCGGTCGAGGGTGCGCAGCCAGAGGTTGCGGTGGCCGCCGTTGCGGTCCGCCCGCTCCAGCGACCGGGTGGTGAGCTCGATCCCGGCCCAGCGCACCGGCTCGGGCGGGAACGGCAGCGGCTTGCTGCGCACCATCTCCAGCGAGGTGCGCTCGGTGCGCTCGCCGGCCAGCAGGTCGAGCATCACCTCGGCGCCGAAGCGGGTCGCGCCGACGCCGAGCCCGGTGTAGCCGACCGCGTACGCGACCTTGCCCCGGTACCCGGTGTCGAAGAACGCCGAGAACCGGCTGCAGGTGTCGATCGCGCCGCCCCAGGCGTGGGTGAAGCGCAGGCCCTCCAGCTGCGGGAAGCAGCGGAAGAAGTGGTTGGCGAGGGTGCGGAAGGTCTCCGGCCGCTGGTCGTACTCGTGCCGGACCTGGCCGCCGAAGTGGTAGACCGCGTCGTAGCCGCCCCAGAGGATCCGGTTGTCGGCGGAGAGCCGGAAGTAGTGGAACTTGTTGGCGCTGTCGCCGAGGCCCTGGCGCCCGCGCCAGCCGATCGCGGCGAGCTGCTCCTCGCTGAGCGGCTCGGTCATCAGCGCGTAGTCGTACACCGGGACGACGTACGGGCGGACCCGCTTGAGCAGCGACGGGAACACGTTGGTGCCGAGCGCGACCTTGCGGGCGAAGACCCGGCCGTACGGGGTGCGGACGGCCATGCCGCTGCCGTGCTCCCGCAGGTCGGTGGCCCGGGTGTGCTCGAAGATCCGCACGCCCTGGCCCAGGCAGGCGTCCTTGAGGCCCCAGGCGAGCTTGGCGGGGTGGACCATCGCCACGCCCTCCTTGTCCCAGAGGCCGCCGAGGAAGGTCGGCGAGTCGACCTCGGCGCGCAGTTGGTCGGCGTCCAGGACGGTGATGTCGAAGCCGTACCGGGCGACCGCCTCGGCGATCTCGTGGAGCTCCTCGACCTGGTGGGGCTGGGTGGCGACGTCGATCTCGCCGGTGCGCTCCCACTCGGCGTCGATGCCGTAGCGCTTGAGGGTGGCCTCGATGCCGTCGAGGTTGGCGGCACCGAGGCGTTCCAGCTGGGCCAGTTCGGACGGCCAGCGGTCCAGGCCGTTGCCGAAGCCGTGGGTCAGGCTGGCCGCGCAGAACCCGCCGTTGCGCCCGGACGCGGCCCACCCGACCTCGTTGCCCTCGACCAGCACGACGTCCAACGAGGGGTCGCGTTCCTTGGCGATGAGGGCGGTCCACAGGCCGGAGTAGCCGCCGCCGACGACCAGCAGGTCGCAGGTGGTGTCGCCGACCAGGGCGGGCAGTGCCGCCGGCCGGCCGGGATCCTCCAGCCAGAAGGGGGTGGGCCTGGCGTCACTGAGTGCGCGGGCGGAGTCCATGCATTATCAGCCACTTTCTACGAATAGGTGATGGTTGTACTGGCCACCGTCGTCGACCGTACGTCAGGCGGTGGCCTTCCGGCGGTTGCCCAGCCACTGGCCGACGACGGTCAGCAGGACGGCGGCGAGGAACATCGCGGTGCCGATGACGTTCACCTGCACCGGGATGCCGCGCTGCGAGGCGCCCCAGACGAACATCGGGAAGGTGACCGTGGTCGGCCCCGAGTTGAACTGGGTGATGATGAAGTCGTCGAAGGAGAGCGCGAAGCTGAGCAGCGCGCCCGCCGCGATGCCGGGCGCCGCGAGCGGCAGGGTGACCCTCAGGAAGGTCTGGACGGGGGTCGCGTAGAGGTCCTGGGCGGCCTGTTCGAGCCTCGGGTCCATGCTCATCACGCGCGCCTTGACCGCCGTCACCACGAAGCTGAGGCAGAACATGATGTGGGCGATGAGGATGGTGGTGAACCCGAACGGGATGCGCATGTTGAGGAAGAGCGTCCCGAGCGAGGCGGCCATGACCACCTCGGGCATGGCCATCGGCAGGAAGATCATCGCGGTGGTGGCCGAGCGGCCGCGGAAGCGGTAGCGGGCCAGCGCGAAGGCGACCATGGTGCCGAGCACGGTGGCGCCGATGGTGGCGAGCACCGCGATCTGCAGGCTGAGCGAGAGCGACTGGCACATGTCGGCCACGCCGCAGGGGTTGGTCCAGGCGTCGGTGGAGAACTCGTTCCACTCGTAGTTGAACTTGCCCACCGGCTTGTTGAACGAGAAGGCGAGCACGACCAGGTTGGGCAGCACCAGGTAGGCGAGGGCCAGCAGGCCGGCCAGCACCACCAGGTGGGCGCGGATCCACTTGGAAATCCGGGACATCAGACCAGATCCTCCGTCCCGGCCTTGCGCATGTAGACCGTCACCATGCCCAGGATCAGGGCCATCAGGATGAAGCTCAGCGCGGCGGCCGTGGGGTAGTCGAGCACGTTCAGGAACTGCTTCTGGATGCCGTTGCCGACCATCTGCTCGCTCGGCGAGCCCAGCAGCTGGGCGTTGATGTAGTCGCCGGAGGCGGGGATGAAGGTCAGCAGGGTGCCCGCGACCACGCCCGGCAGCGAGATCGGGAAGGTGACCTTGCGGAAGGTGGTGAACGGCCGGGCGTAGAGGTCGCCGGCCGCCTCGTGCAGGCGCGGGTCGATCCGCTCCAGCGAGGTGTACAGCGGCAGGATCATGAACGGCAGGAAGTTGTAGGTCAGGCCGCAGACCACGGCGAGCGGCGTGGCCAGCACCCGGTCGCCGCTGGTCAGGCCGAGCAGGTTGGTGACGTCCAGGACGTGCAGCGCGTTCAGCGCGCCGACCACCGGGCCGCCGTCGGACAGGATGGTCTTCCAGGCCAGCGTGCGGATCAGGAAGCTGGTGAAGAACGGCGCGATGACCAGGATCAGGATGACGTTGCGCCAGCGCTTGCTCGCCTTGAAGGCGATCGTGTACGCGAGCGGGTAGCCGACGGCCAGGCAGAGCACGGTGGCGACGGCCGCGTAGGAGAACGAGCGCAGGAAGTGCCACCGGTACTCGACCAGGGCGTCCCAGTAGGTCGATATGTGCCAGGTGACCTTGAAGCCCTCTTCGAGCGAGCCGCTCTGCAGCGAGGTCGACGCCTGGTAGACCAGCGGGACGGCGAAGAAGACGACCAGCCAGGCGATGCCGGGAAGCAGCAGCCAGTACGGGGTGAGCTTGCGCCTGGGCTTCGGCGCCGGTCCCTCCAGCGGTATGACCTGGGGTGGCGCGGCCGGGGTGGTGGTGGTCATGCGGCCTCCTCCGCGGTGCCCGCGTCGATCGCCTGGGCGGCGTCCAGGGCGAAGGAGTGCGCCGGGTTCCAGTGCAGCTGGACGGCGGCGCCGGGGACGATCCGCGCGTCGCGCTCCATGTTCTGCTCGAAGACGGTGACCTCCTGGCCGCCGTCGGTGCGCACCACGTACTGGGTGGAGACGCCGATGAAGCTGGAGTCGAGCACCGTGCCGGCCAGCCGGTTGCGGCCGTCGGCGACCTGCTCGGAGGCGTGGGTGATGGTGATCTTCTCCGGGCGCACGCCCAGGTGGACGCGCTTGGCGTCGGTGGCGCAGCGCGCCTTCGGCACCGCGAGGCGGGCGCCGGCCGCGCTGAGCAGCAGGTCGCCGCCCTCGGTGCCGGTGACCTCGGCGGGCAGCAGGTTGGACTGGCCGAGGAAGTTGGCCACGAAGGTGGTGGCGGGGTTCTCGTACAGGTCGGCGGGGGCGCCCAGCTGCTCGACCCGGCCGCCGTTCATCACCGCGATGGTGTCGGCCATGGTCATGGCCTCCTCCTGGTCGTGGGTGACGTGCACGAAGGTGATGCCGACCTCGGTCTGGATCCGCTTGAGCTCCAGCTGCATCTGGCGGCGGAGCTTGAGGTCGAGCGCGCCGAGCGGCTCGTCCAGGAGCAGCACCTGCGGGTGGTTGATCAGTGCGCGGGCGACCGCGACGCGCTGCTGCTGGCCGCCGGAGAGCTGGTGCGGCTTGCGCCGGGCGTACTGGCCGAGCTCGACCAGCTCCAGCATCTCCTCGACCTGCTTCCTGACGTCCTTCCTGCCGCGCCGGCGCAGGCCGAAGGCGACGTTCTCGAAGATGTCCAGGTGCGGGAAGAGCGCGTAGCTCTGGAAGACGGTGTTCACCGGCCGCTTGTACGGGGGCAGGGCGGTGACGTCCTGGCCGCCGATCAGGACGGTGCCGCTGGTGGGCTCCTCCAGGCCGGCGATCATGCGCAGGGTGGTGGTCTTGCCGCAGCCGGAGGCGCCGAGCAGGGCGAAGAACGAGCCCTGCGGGACGGTCAGGTCGAGCGGGTGGACGGCGGTGAAGGAGCCGTAGGTCTTGCCGATGCCGGTGAGCCGGACGTCGCCGCCGACGGCCGCGTCGCGCTGCTGGTCTGTCATGGGGTGGTGTCTTCCTGGGATTCTCTGCCGGGAGCGGGGGTCAGGCGCCGATGAGCTTGGAGAACTTCTGCTCGAAGTCGCTCTCCTCGCTCTCGGAGAGCGTGCGGAACACGTGCGCCCTGCCCGCCATCTCGGGGGTGGGTACGACCAGCGGGTTGGCCGCGGTGTCCGGGGCGATGCCGGCGAGCTCGTCCTTCATCCCGGTGACGGCGGAGACGAAGCCGATGCCCGCGACCAGCTGCGCCGCGATCTTCGGCTGATAGTAGAAGTCGATCAGCTTCTCCGCGTTCGCCTTGTGCTGGGCCCTGGCCGGGACCAGCATGTTGTCGGTCGAGGCGATGTAGCCCTTCTCCGGGATGACGAACTCGATGTCCGGGTTGTCGGCGCGCAGTTGGATCAGGTCGCCGCCCCAGGCGATGCAGGCCGCGATGTCGCCGGCGGAGAGCTCCTGGCCGTAGTCGTTGCCGGTGAAGCGGCGGATCTGCTTGCTGTCGACGGCCTTCTGGAGGCGGGCGACCGCGCCGTCGAAGTCGTCGGCGGTGAACCTCTCGGTGCTCTTGCCCTGGTCCAGCAGGACCATCCCGATGCTGTCGCGCATCTCGGAGAGGAAGGTGACCCGGCCCTTGAGGTCGGGATCGTCCAGCAGCTGGGAGACGCTGGTGACCTCCTTCCCCCTGGTCGCCTTCCGGTTGTACGCGACGACGGTCTGGATGCCGGCCCACGGGTAGGAGTAGAGCCGCCCCGGGTCCCAGTCGGGGGCGCGGAAGCGCGACTCGATATTGGTGATCGCGGTGGTGACGTTCGCCGGGTTGAGCTTCTGCACCCAGCCGAGCCGGATCAGCCGGGCCGCCATCCAGTCGGTGAGCACCATCAGGTCGCGGCCGGTGTCCTGGCCGGAGGCGAGCTGCGGCTTGATCTTCCCGAAGAACTCGACGTTGTCGTTGACGTCCTCGTTGTACTTCACCTTGATCCCGGTGGCCTCGGTGAAGGCCTCCAGGGTGCCGTGCTTCTCCTTGTCCTTCTCGTCCGTGTCCACGTACAGCGGCCAGTTGGAGAAGTCGACCTCCTTCTGCGTCTCCGAGAGGTCCTTGGCGGCGTTCGCGGTCGAGTCGCCGGTCGCCCGGGGGGCCGCCGGGATCCCGCAGGCGGCCAGGGTGCCCGCTCCGGCGCTCAGCGCGGCGGCGCGCAGCAGGGTGCGGCGGCCGAGCGCGGCCCGGCCGCTGGTCAGACTGCGTTCCCAGGCCCTTCGGACCGGTTCGGGCAGACCGTCGGTGAGCTCGTTGAACGCCATGGAACGGGCCTCCTGGGGGAGATGGGGTGTGGGGGCACCCGCGTGGTCCGGGGGTTATCTGTCTCCGAAGACGGTGCGGTGCCAGTCCTTGCGGGCCACCGCGGTGGTGTCGAACATGACGTGCTTGACCTGGGTGTACTCGTCCAGCGAGTACTGGGACATGTCCTTGCCGTAGCCGGACGCCTTGTAGCCGCCGTGCGGCATCTCGCTGATGATCGGGATGTGGTCGTTGACCCAGACGCAGCCGGCCGCGATCTCCCGGGTGGCGCGCAGCGAGCGGTGCACGTTGCTCGTCCAGGCGGAGGCGGCCAGCCCGTACGGGGTGTCGTTGGCCAGCCGCAGGCCCTCGTCGTCGCCGTCGAAGGGCAGCACCACCAGCACCGGGCCGAAGATCTCGCCCTGCACGACCTCGCTGTCCTGGGCCGCGCCGGTGATCAGGGTCGGCCGGTAGTACGCGCCCCGGGTGAGGTCGGTGCCGTCGTGGCCCTTCTCCGGGGCCCGGCCGCCGGTGACCACGGTGGCGTACGAGCGGGCGCGCTCCACGAAGCCGGCCACCCGGTCCCGGTGGGCGTACGAGACCAGCGGGCCGAGGTCGGTGCGCGGGTTCAGCGGGTCGCCGATCCGGATCGCCGCGTACAGCTCGGCCACCCCGGCCACGAAGGCGTCGTACAGCGGGCGCTGGACGTAGGCGCGGGTGGCGGCGGTGCAGTCCTGGCCGCCGTTGATCAGCGAGGCCGCGACCGCTCCGTGCACCGCGGCGTCCAGGTCGGCGTCGTCGAAGACCACGAACGGGGCCTTGCCGCCGAGCTCCAGGTGGGTGCGCTTGACGCCCGCGGTGGCGATCTCGGCGACCCGCTTGCCGACGCCGGTGGAGCCGGTGAAGGAGACCATCGCGACGTCCGGGTGCCCGACCAGGTGCTCGCCCGCGGTGCGCCCGGCGCCGGTGACCACGTTGACCACGCCGTCCGGGATGCCTGCGGCGGTGCAGGCCCGGGCGAACATCAGCGAGGTCAGCGGGGTCAGCTCGGCCGGCTTGAGCACGATGGTGTTGCCCGCGGCGATCGCCGGGAGGATCTTCCAGGCGGCCATCTGCAGCGGGTAGTTCCACGGCGAGATCGAGCCGACCACGCCGACCGCCTCGCGCCGCACGTACGAGGTGTGGTCGCCGGAGTACTCGCCGGCCGCCTTGCCCTCCAGGTTGCGGGCGGCGCCGGCGAAGAAGGCGGCGTTGTCGACGGTGCCGGGCACGTCGAACTCGGTGGCCAGCTTGACCGGCTTGCCGGTCTGCGCCGTCTCCACCCGGGCCAGGTCGTCGGCCGCCCCGGCCAGCACGGCGGCCAGCCGGGTGAGCGCCTCGGAGCGCGCACCGGGGGTGGCCGAGGACCAGCCGGGCAGGGCGGCCCTGGCGGCGGCGACGGCGGTGTCCACGTCCCCGGCGGTGGCCAGCGCGACCTGCTCAACCACGCTGCCGTCGGCGGGGTTGACGACCTGGAAGGGCTCGCCGCTCCCCCTGGTCTGGCGTCCCGCGATGTACTGCGCGCCCGGGCCGAAGTCGGTCAGGTCCATCTGGTTCCTCCAAGTGCCGTGGTTCGACCGCTGCGGGGTCACGCGTCCGCGGTGGGGGTCTGCGGTCCCGCTGACCTTGCCTGCTGCGGGGTTGGGGTGACAAGGGTCACTTCGACAACCTCGGCACGAAGGGCCTTACAGGGTGCAAGGGTGCGGGCAGGGCAACAGGTCGTCGGGGGGATGGATGATTTACCTGACACCCTGACTGCACGACCCTGACCGCACACCCCGACCGCGTCACCCTGACCGCGTCACCCGAAACCAGAACGCCCGGAGCCCCGGCTCCGCTCTCCACAGCCCCGGAGGCCCGCGATGCTCCCCACCGTCGCCCGAGTCCTCGACCTCGACGTGATGCGGCGCGGCCTGCCCCAGGTGGTGGCCGGCGCCGACCACCTGGAGCGGCCGGTCCGCTGGGTCCACGTCAGCGAACTGCCCGACGTCGCCGGGATGCTCCGCGGCGGCGAACTGGTGCTGACCACCGGCATCGCCCTGCCCGAGGACCGCGAGGGCCTGGCCCGCTACGTGCGCGAGCTGGACGAGGTCGGGGTGGCCGGCCTGGTCGTCGAGTTCGGGCGGCGCTACTTCGACTCGCTCCCCCGCGCCCTGGTCAACGCCGCCGAGCAGCGCGGACTGCCGCTGATCACGCTCCGCCGCGAGCTGCGCTTCGTCGCCGTCACCGAGGCCGTGCACGCCCTGGTGGTCAACTCCCAGCTGGAGCAGCTGCGGATCTCCGAGTCGGTCCACCAGGTCTTCAACGAGCTGGTGGTGGAGGGCGCCGAGCCGCCCGAGGTGATCCGCCAGGTGTCCCGGATGGCCGGCGCCCCGGTCGTCCTGGAGAACCTGGCCCACCAGGTGCTCGCCCACGACGCCGCCGGACGCCCGGAGGCCGAGGTGCTGGAGGACTGGGAGCGCCGCTCGCGCGGCGTCCGTCCGGCCGGGCGCACCGGCCACGACCCGCGCAGCGGCTGGCTGGTCACCACCGTCGGAGCCCGCGGCCAGGACTGGGGCCGGCTGGTGCTGGTGCAGGAGCCCGGCCCGCTGCCCGAGGGCGAGGCCCACCCGCACACCATGCTGCTGGAGCGCGGCGCCTCCGCGCTGGCGCTCAACCGGCTGGTGGTGCGCGACCGGGAGAGCCTGGAGCGGCAGACCCACCGCACCCTGCTGTCCGGCATCCTCACCCATGCGCTGACCGTCTCCGAGGCGGCGCTGCGCGCCCAGGCCCTGGGCATCCCGCTGGAGGGCCGCCGGCTGGTCGGCGTGGTGCTGCGGCAGCGGCGCGGCCCGATCCCGGCCGCGCTGGAGGCGCAGGCCCGGCTGCGCGACTTCACCGAGCTGGCCGCCGGCGCCGTCCGGGCCTGCCGGCTGACCGCCCTGGTCGGCGCGCTGGACGACGAGGCCGTCGGCCTGCTGATCACGCTCGGTACCCAGCAGGACGAGCACGCCTCGCTGGACGCCCTCTCGGCCGCGCTGCGCCGGATGTCCGCCGAGGCCGGACGGGAGGGCGGCGACCCGGCGGGCCCGGTGGTCGCGGTCGGCTCCTCGGTCGGCTCGGTGCGCGATGCCCGGCGCACCCTGCTGGAGGCCACCCAGGTCGCCGACGCCGCCCTGCACGACGCGCCCGGCGGCCGCAGCTCCTCCTACTACCGCCTGCCGGACGTCCGGCTGCGCGGCCTGCTCCACCTGCTGCGCGACGACGCCCGGCTGCAGACGTACGTGGAAAGGGAGTTGGGCCCGCTGCTGGCCCACGACGCCGAGCACAACGGCCAGTTGGTGCAGATGCTGCGGATCTACCTGGAGCAGGGCCGGAACAAGTCGGCCGCCGCGGACGCCGCGCACCTGTCCCGGCCGTCCTTCTACGACCGGCTGCACAAGGTCGAGCGGATCCTCGGCGTCGACCTCGACCAGGTGGAGTCCTGCCTCTCCCTGCACGTGGCGCTGCTCGCCCTGGACGCCGTCCGGCGGTAGCGGTCACACCCCGGTGATGCGCCCCCAGACCTTGTGCAGCTCGGGCCGCTCGGCCGAGGTGACGTCGCGCATGGTGTGCAGCCGGGCGCGCATCCCGTCGGTCGGGAACACCAGCGGGTTCTCGGCGAGTTCGGCCTTCTCCTTGTCGCCGCTGGCCGCCAGCACCTCGCGGGCGGCCGGCACCGGGCAGATGTACTGGACGAACGCGGCGAGTTCGGCGGCCACCTCGGGCTGGTAGTAGTAGTCGATCAGCAGCTCGGCGTTGCGCTTGTGGGCGGCCCGGTTGGGGATCATCAGGCTCTCCGCCCACAGCTCGCCGCCCTCCTCCGGCACCACGAACTCGATGTCCGGGTTCTCGGCGGTGAGCTGGACGGCGTCGCCGGAGTAGGCCTGGCAGGCGAGCGCCGCACCGGAGGCGAGGTCGCTGGTGTAGTCGTTGCCGGTGAAGCGCCGGACGTGGCCGCTGTCCACCGTCTTCTGCACCAGGTCCATCGCCCGGCGCGCGTCGTCGTCGGTGAACTTCGCGATGTCCGCGCCCTGGGAGAGCATCAGCAGCCCGAGCGCCTCGTCCAGCCCGGCGAACAGCGTGACCCGGCCCTTGAGGTCGGGCGCCCACAGGTCGGCGGTGGACCTGATCTCCCGGCCGAGCGCCTTGCGGTTGTAGGCGATGCCGGTGATCCCGGACTGCCACGGCACGCTGCGCCGGCGCCCGGGGTCGAAGGCCGGGTCGGCCAGCTGCGGGTCCAGGTTGGCCGTGACGTTGGGCAGGTTGGCCCGGTCCATCGCCTGCACCCAGCCCAGCGAGACGTACCGCCCGGCCATCCAGTCGCTGATCACCATCAGGTCCCGGCCGGGGGCGGCGCCCTGGGTGAGCACCGGGCTGATCTTGCCGAAGAACTCGTCGTTGTCGTTGATGTCCTCGGTGTAGCCGACCGCGATCCCGGTCTTCTCGCTGAAGGCGTCCAGGGTGGGGCGCCCGCCCGCGTCGTCGGTGTCGATGTACTGCGTCCAGTTGGAGAAGACGAGCCGCTTGTCGTCCTCCGAACGGTCCGGCGCCGAGCGGCGGTCCTCGGCCACGTACGCGGCCGGGATGCCGCAACCGGTCAGCACGCCGGCGCCGAGCAGCGCGGCCCCGCCGAGCACGGAACGCCGGCGGACGGGGCTGGAGGCGGGAGGACGGCGGGTCAGGGTGGAGCTGCTGGGCATGAGCGGCCTTCCGGAGCGTGGGACGGCCCCGGGCACGCGGGTGCTCGGGGCCGTCCTGGTTGGTACGTCAGACAGTGTGCGCGTCGGTGAGCGACAGCACCTCGTCCAGGACCGCGAGGCCGGTCTTGGCCTCCTCCTCGGTGACGGTGCACGGCGGGACGACGTGGAAGCGGTTCATGTTGACGAACGGCCAGAGCCCGCGCTGCTTGCAGGCCGCGGCCAGCTCGCCCATCGGCGCGTTGGCGGCGCCGGCCGCGTTGTAGGGCACCAGCGGCTCGCGGGTCTCCCGGCTCTTCACCAGGTCCAGCGCCCAGAACACGCCGAGGCCGCGGACCTCGCCGATCGACGGGTGCCGCTCGGCCAGCTCGCGCAGGCCGGGGCCGAGCACCGTCTCGCCGATGTGCTTGGCGTTCTCGACGATGCCCTCCTCCGCCATGGTGGTGATGGTCGCCACCGCGGAGGCGCAGGCCAGCGGGTGGCCGGAGTAGGTGAGCCCGCCGGGGAAGGGCCGCTCGGCGAAGGTGGCCGCGATCTCGGCGCTGATCGCCACGCCGCCCAGCGGCACGTAGCCCGAGTTGACGCCCTTGGCGAAGGTGAGCAGGTCCGGGGTGACGCCCCAGTGGTCGGCGGCGAACCACTCGCCGGTGCGGCCGAAGCCGGCCATCACCTCGTCCAGGATGAACACGATCCCGTAGCGGTCGCAGATCTCCCGCACCCCGGCCAGGTAGCCGGCCGGCGGGACCAGGATGCCCGCGGTGCCGACCACGGTCTCCAGGATGATCGCCGCGACGGTGCCGGGCCCCTCGAACGCGATCACCTGCTCCAGGTGCTCCAGCGCGCGCTCGCACTCCTGCGCCTCGTTCTCGGCGTGGAAGTTGGAGCGGTAGGCGTACGGCCCCCAGAAGTGCACCACGCCGGAGACGCCGCTCTCGTTGGGCCAGCGCCGCGGGTCGCCGGTGAGGGCGATCGCGTTGGCGGTGGCGCCGTGGTACGAGCGGTAGGTGGACAGCACCTTCTGCCGGCCGGTGTGCAGCCGGGCCAGCCGGATGGCGTTCTCGTTGGCCTCGGCGCCGCCGTTGGTGAAGAAGATCTTGTCCAGGTCGCCGGGGGTGCGCTCGGCGATCAGCCGGGCGGCCTCGCTGCGCGCCTCGACCGCGAAGCCGGGGGCGATGGTGCAGAGCTTCGCCGCCTGCTCCTGGATCGCGGCGACCACCTTCGGGTGCTGGTGGCCGATGTTGGTGTTGACCAGCTGCGAGGAGAAGTCGAGGTAGCGGTTGCCGTCGTAGTCCCAGAAGTACGAGCCCTCGGCGCCGGCCACCGCGAGGGGGTCGATCAGCGCCTGGGCGGACCACGAGTGGAAGACGTGCGCGCGGTCGACGGCCTTGACGGCCTGGCCGGCGGCTGAGTCAGCGGTGGGAATGCTCATGCCGGTAAGGCTAGGGCGGGCCCGTCCCCGAAGGGCAGTTCCATCCTGTCAGCCGGTCGCGCCAACCGTCGACAGGGTGCAAAGACACAGGGCCCGGGTCGAGAAGACCCGGGCCCATGGTCGGTTCATACGACCTGAATCAGATCGCGGTCATACCTCGTCCAACGGTCACGACCCGCTCAGATCGCGGTCATACGGCGTCCGACGGTCACGACCCGCTCAGATCGCGGTCATGACGTGCTTCACCCGGGTGTAGTCCTCGAAGCCGTACGCCGACAGGTCCTTGCCGTAGCCGGACTTCTTGAAGCCGCCGTGCGGCATCTCGGCGACCAGCGGGATGTGGGTGTTGATCCAGACGCAGCCGAAGTCCAGGCGGCGCGACATCCGCATGGCGCGGGCGTGGTCCTTGGTCCACACCGAGGAGGCCAGCGCGAACTCGACGCCGTTGGCGTACTCGACGGCCTGGTCCTCGTCGGTGAACTTCTGCACGGTGATGACCGGGCCGAAGACCTCGTTCTGGATGATCTCGTCGTCCTGGTTCAGGCCGGAGACAACGGTCGGGGCGTAGAAGTACCCCTTGTCGCCGACCCGGTGGCCACCGGCCTCGACCTTGGCGTGGGCGGGCAGCCGCTCGATGAAGCCGGAGACCTGCTTCAGCTGGTTGGCGTTGTTCAGCGGGCCGTACAGCACGTCCTCGTCGTCCACGCCGCCGGTCTTGGTCTCGGCCGCGGCCTTGGCCAGCGCCTCGACGAAGGCGTCGTGGATCGACTCGTGGACCAGCACGCGGGTGGCGGCCGTACAGTCCTGGCCGGCGTTGAAGTAGCCCGCCACCGAGATGCCCTCGACGGCCTCGGCGATGTCGGCGTCCTCGAAGACCACGACCGGGGCCTTGCCGCCCAGCTCCAGGTGGACGCGCTTGACGTCCTTGGAGGCGGACTCGGCGACCGAGATGCCGGCGCGCACCGAGCCGGTGATGGAGGCCATCGCCGGGGTCTTGTGCTCGACCATCAGCTTGCCGGTCTCGCGGTCGCCGCAGATGACGTTGAAGACGCCGGCCGGCAGCTCCAGCTCCTTGAGCACGCCGCCGATGATCTCGGCCAGCAGCACGGTGGAGGCCGGGGTGGTGTCGGAGGGCTTCAGCACGACGGCGTTGCCCGCGGCGATGGCCGGGGCGAACTTCCAGACGGCCATCATCATCGGGTAGTTCCACGGCGCGACCTGGGCGCAGACGCCGACCGGCTCGCGGCGGATGATCGAGGTCATCCCGTCCATGTACTCACCGGCGGCCTTGCCCTCCAGCATGCGGGCCGCACCGGCGAAGAACCGGATCTGGTCCACCATCGGGCCGATCTCCTCGGAGAGGGTCAGCGCGCGGGGCTTGCCGGTGTTGCGCACCTCGGTGTCGACGATCTCGTCGGCGCGGGCCTCGACCGCGTCGGCGATCTTGAGCAGCAGCTTCTGCCGGGTGCTCGGGGTGGAGTCGCGCCAGATCGGGAACGCGGCGGCGGCCGAGGCCATGGCGGCGTCCACGTCAGCGGCACCGGACAGCGGCGACGTCGCGTAGACCTCGCCGGTGGTCGGGTCGACGATGTCGAGCGTGCGGCCGTCGACCGCGTCGACGAACTCACCGTTGATGTAGTTGCGCAGCGTGCGAAGGTCGCTCACGGATCTCTCCTCGGTCTGGGCCTGCGGCGTTGCAGATTCCGGCGCCATGGTACGTCGGCGGGTCCGGCGTACGAAGGGTCCCGAGTGGCCGCACCCGGAGCGGCGCGGTCCACTGGTGGCGGTACGTGCGGCGGCCCTCGGGGGCGCGCGCGTACGGTGCCAGGGTAGCCGCACGACTGCTGGTATCGACAGGCGGAGTGCGCTCCGGCAATGAAATCCGCATACGTTTTCCAAGATCACGACGAAATCAGCAGTTTCCACGCTTGCGAACGCGCGAACGATCAGGCACAGTGGCCGCGTGGCCAACCGCGACCGGAACGCCAGCGTTCCCCTCGACGCCGCCTCCAAGGCGATCATCGAGCAGCTCCAGGAGGACGGGCGCCGCCCGTACGCCGCCATCGGCAAGGCCGTCGGCCTGTCCGAGGCGGCCGTGCGGCAGCGCGTCCAGAAGCTGCTCGACCAGGGCGTGATGCAGATCGTCGCCGTCACGGACCCGCTCACCGTCGGCTTCACCCGCCAGGCGATGGTCGGCATCCGGGTCGAGGGCGACATCGAACCCGTCGCCGACGCGTTGGCCGCCCTCGACGAGGTCGACTACGTCGTCTGCACCGCAGGCTCGTTCGACCTCCTGGCCGAACTGGTCTGCGAGGACGACGAGCACCTGCTCGAAATGATCAACAAGCGCATCCGCGCGCTTCCCGGCGTGCGGAGCACCGAGAGCTTCGTTTACCTGAAGCTCCGGAAACAGACCTACACCTGGGGCACCCGATGACAGCCGACCCGGCGCAGAAGGACCTTTCCAAGACCGCCTACGACCACCTGTGGATGCACTTCACCCGCATGTCGTCGTACGAGAACTCCCCCGTGCCGACGATCGTCAAGGGCGAGGGCACCTACGTCTGGGACGACAAGGGACGCAAGTACCTCGACGGCCTCGCCGGCCTGTTCGTCGTCCAGGCCGGCCACGGCCGTGAGGAGCTCGCCGAGGCCGCCGCCAAGCAGGCCAAGGAGCTCGCCTTCTTCCCGGTGTGGAGCTACGCCCACCCGAAGGCCGTCGAGCTGGCCGAGCGCCTGGCCAACTACGCCCCGGGCGACCTGAACAAGGTCTTCTTCTCCACCGGTGGCGGCGAGGCCGTCGAGACCGCCTGGAAGCTCGCCAAGCAGTACTTCAAGCTGACCGGCAAGCCGACCAAGTACAAGGTCATCTCGCGCGCCGTCGCCTACCACGGCACCCCGCAGGGCGCCCTGTCGATCACCGGCCTGCCGGGCCTGAAGGCCCCGTTCGAGCCGCTGGTCCCGGGCACCCACAAGGCGCCCAACACCAACATCTACCGCGCCCCGGCCTTCCTCGAGGGCCCCGACGGCACGGTCGACCCCGAGGCCTACGGCCGCTGGTGCGCCGACGAGATCGAGGTGGCCATCCTCAACGAGGGCGCCGAGACCGTCGCCGCCGTCTTCGTCGAGCCGGTGCAGAACGCCGGTGGCTGCTTCCCGCCGCCGCCCGGGTACTTCCAGCGCCTGCGCGAGATCTGCGACCGCCACGACGTGCTGCTGGTCTCGGACGAGGTCATCTGCGCCTTCGGCCGCCTGGGCACCATGTTCGGCGCCGACAAGTTCGGCTACCAGCCCGACATGATCACCTGCGCCAAGGGCATGACCTCGGGCTACTCCCCGATCGGCGCCACGATCATTTCGGACCGCCTCGCCGAGCCGTTCTACAAGGGTGACAACACCTTCCTGCACGGCTACACCTTCGGTGGCCACCCGGTCTCCTCCGCGGTGGCGCTGGCCAACCTCGACATCTTCGAGCGCGAGGGCCTGAACCAGCACGTGCTCGACAACGAGTCGGCGTTCCTGGGCACCCTGGACAAGCTGCGCGACCTGCCGATCGTCGGCGACGTCCGCGGCAACGGGTACTTCTACGGCATCGAGCTCGTGAAGGACAAGGTCACCAAGGAGTCCTTCAACGACGAGGAGGTCGAGCGCGTCCTCTACGGCTTCCTGTCGAAGGCCCTCTTCGACAACGGCCTGTACTGCCGCGCCGACGACCGTGGCGACCCGGTCATCCAGCTGGCCCCGCCGCTGATCTCCGACCAGTCGACCTTCGACGAGATCGAGCAGATCCTGCGGACCAGCCTCACCGACGCGTGGGCGAAGATCTGATCCCCTGAGCCTTCTTCCCCACCCTCCGCCGAAGGGCGGCCCCGCTCCCCGCGGGGCCGCCCTTCGGCGTCCCCGGTCCGCTCAACATCACAGTCGTACGACCAAACATGCCTGAATGCGGGTGATTTGCCCGTGATGGACCAGTGCGCCGCAACCGCGACCCGGCCCCCTCGTTCTAATCTGACGACTGTCATATCCCTGCGGCCACCCAGGATGGATCCTCATGTCAGCGGCACCGCCTGACAACGACGTGCTGTGGGCCCGAGGGATCGTCAAGTCCCATGACGGCACCCCCGCCCTGCGCGGCATCTCGATCGGCGTCCGCGAGGGCGAGGTGCTCGCCGTCACCGGCCCGCGCGGCTCCGGCAAGAGCACCCTGCTCGGCTGCCTCTCCGCGCAGCTCCCGGTCGACGAGGGCGAGGTCTGGTTCAACAGCGCCCCCGTGCACACCCTCGCCCGAGCCGGCCGCGAACGGCTGCGCCGCGACCGCTTCGGCTTCGTCGGCTCGGAGCCCCACCTGGTGCCCGAACTGACCGCCCGGGAGAACGTCGCCCTGCCGCTGCTGCTCGCCGGGGCCGGCAACAAGGCCGCCTACACCGCCGCCGACGAGTGGCTGGAACGCCTCGACGTCGGCGACTGCGCCCGGCTGCGCCCCGATCGGCTCGTCCAGAGCCGGCGCCAGCGGGTCGCCGTCGCCCGCGCCCTGGCCCCGCTGCCGCCCGTGGTCTTCGCCGACGACCCCACCGCCCCGCTGCACCGCGAGGCCGCCGACCAGGTCATGCGGATACTGACCAGCGCGGCCCGGTCCCACCAGCTCACCCTCGTCCTGGCCACCCACGACGCCGAACTCGTCCGGTTCGCGGACCGCGCCGTCGCCCTCGTCGACGGACGGCTCACCGCCCCCGTCGCCCCCGTCCCCCGCGGCACCACCGCCCCCGGGACCAACGGGGCGCCCGCCGTCACGGCCACCCGCCGCTGACGGCGCCGGGCCGCCGAACGCCGAGCCACCGAACGCCGCCGAGCCGCTGAAAGAGTCGACGTGTTCTATTTCCGTCTGGCCCGGGGCTACCGGGTGCCCGACCTCGGCCGCTGGCTGCTCACCGCGCTGGCCGCCGCCGTGGTCGCCGCCTTCCTGCTGCGCTCCCTCGGCCGGGCGATGAGCGACCCGGCCGGCGGCGCCGGCCCGCTGGCCCGGCTGCTCTGGTGCCTGCCCCCGCTCGCCGCCGTCGCCTGGTTCGCGGCCGTCGCCGCCCGCGCGGTGCCCGCCCGGCGGCCCGAGCGGATCGCCGGCCTCACCGCCGCCGGAGCCGGCTCCCACCGGATCCGGACACTGATCGCCGGTGAGGTAGCGCTCGCCTCCACCCTCGGCAGCGTGCTGACCCTGCTGGCCTTCCTGGTGCTGCGCAACGACGTCGCCGGGCCCGGGCTCGCCCCCGACCTCGGCATGGGCGTGCCGCTGCCGGCCGCCGCACCGGTCGCCCTGCTCGCCCTGGTCCCGCTCACCGCCGGCACCGCCGCCGCCTGCGCGGTGCCCGTCACCGAGACCCTGCCCGGCGGCCGCACCCAGGCCCCGACCGGCTTCGGCGTCTGGCGGATCGCCCTGGCGACCGGACTGGGCGTCATCGGCGCCGCGCTCGAACTCATCGCCCTGCGCCCCGGCGCCGCCGCCGACGGCCGCCCGATCCACCTGCCCGCCGGGCTCGGCAGCACCAGCACCGCCGCCCTCGGCGGCTGGGCCGCCAGCGCGCTCGGCCTCGCCCTGCTCACCGGCCCGCTGCTGGGCTGGGCCGGGCGGCTGCTCGCCGTCGGACGGCCCACCCCGCTGCGGCTGCTGGCCGGGCGCGGGCTCACCGCCCAGGCCCGCCGGCTCGGCGCACCGCTGGCCGTGCTCACCCTCGCCGTCGCGCTGGTGCTCACCACCGTCCGCTACTGGATCGGCACGCCCGACAGCGCCGACGCGCTGCCCGCTATCGAGGCCTGCCTGGTGCTCGGCTGCGCGGCCGCCGCGGTGGTCACCCGGCTCGCCGAGGTCCGCACCGACCGCCGGGAGGTCACCGACGCGCTGCTGCGCCTCGGCACCTCGCCCCGGCTGCTGTTCGGCGCGGTCGCGCTGCGCACCCTCGCGGTGGGCAGCACGCTGCTGCTGACCGGCGGGGCGACCGCCGCACTGGCGGCCGCCGGCCTGCGCTGACCCGCGCCACGCGCCTGGCGCCCGGCTCCTGTCCTAGCCCGCCGCGGCGAGCTGGCCGCAGGCGCCGTCGATCTCCTGGCCGCGGGTGTCGCGGACGGTCGTCGGCACGCCGTGCGACTGGAGGCGGCGGACGAACTCGCGCTCGTCCTCGGGCCGGGAGGCCGTCCACTTGGAACCCGGGGTCGGGTTCAGCGGGATCAGGTTGACGTGCACCCGGTGGTTCTTGATCAGGCGGCCGAGCAGGTCGGCCCGCCAGGCCTGGTCGTTGATGTCCTTGATCAACGCGTACTCGATGGAGATCCGGCGGCCGGACTTCTCCGCGTAGTTCCAGGCCGCGTCCAGCACCTCGGCGACCTTCCACCGGGTGTTCACCGGGACCAGCTCGTCGCGCAGCTCGTCGTCCGGGGCGTGCAGCGACAGCGCCAGGCGGCAGCTGAGGCCCTCGTCGGCGAACCGGTTCATCGCCGGGACGAGGCCGACGGTGGAGACCGTGATGCCGCGCTGGGACAGGCCGAAGCCGTCCGGGGCCGGGTCGGTCAGCCGGCGGATCGCGGCCAGCACCCGGTTGTAGTTGGCCAGCGGCTCGCCCATGCCCATGAAGACCACGTTGGACAGCCGCGCCTCGCCGCCGGGGATCTCCCCCGCCTTGAGCGCGCGCATCCCTGAGGCGATCTGCTCGACGATCTCGCCGGTGGACAGGTTGCGGGTCAGACCGGCCTGGCCGGTGGCACAGAACGGGCAGTTCATGCCGCAGCCGGCCTGCGAGCTGATGCACATGGTGACCCGGTCCGGGTAGCGCATCAGCACGGACTCCACGAGCGTGCCGTCGAACAGCTTCCAGAGCGTCTTGCGGGTGGCGTCGTCGTCGCAGGAGACGTGCCGGACCACCGACATCAGCTCGGGCAGCAGGCTCCCGGTGAGCTTCTCCCGGCTGGCGGCGGGGATGTCCGTCCAGCTCGCCGGGTCGTTCGACATCCGGCCGAAGTAGTGGTTGGAGAGCTGCTTGGCGCGGAACGGCTGCTCGCCCAGCTCGGCGACGGCCTCCTTGCGCTCGGCGGGGCTCAGGTCGGCGAGGTGTCGCGGGGGCTTGGCGCCGCGCGGCGCGACAAAGGTGAGTTCTCCGGGCTTAGGCATGGTTGTTCCAGTGTCGCAGACGCGCGAGGGCCCCGGACGCCAGGCGTCCGGGGCCCTCACCTCGTACGTCCCGCCCGGGCGGGTCAGCTGCCGACGAAGGCCGCCAGCAGCAGCCAGACCACCGGGGCGGTCGGCAGGAGCGAGTCCAGCCGGTCCATGATGCCGCCGTGGCCGGGCAGCAGCGTGCCCATGTCCTTGATCCCGAGGTCGCGCTTGATCATCGACTCGCCCAGGTCGCCCAGGGTCGCGGTGACCGCCGCGCAGCCGCCCAGGATCAGGCCCTGCCACCAGCTGCCGCCGTCGATGATCAGCTCCATCAGCAGCGCGCCCGCCAGCATCGACAGGCCGATGCCGCCGGCCAGGCCCTCGCGGGTCTTGCCCGGGCTGATCGTCGGGGCCAGCTTGGTCTTCCCGAACTTGTAGCCCACCGCGTAGGCGCCGGTGTCGCTGCAGATCGTCACGATCAGGAAGAGCACGATCCGCTGGGGGCCGTCGTCGGCCGCCAGCATCATCGCCACGAAGGTGGCCAGGAACGGCACGTAGAAGGCCGTGAACACGCCTGCCGTTATGTCCCGCAGATAGTCCTCCGGCGGCTCGGCCATCCGCCAGACCATCACCGCCAGCCCGGTCAGCGCGAGCGAGGCGGCGGCCCACTGGATGCCGGACCAGTAGCCGGTGGCGACCATCGCGATGCCGCCCACGACCAGCGGGACCAGCGGCGCCTTGATCTGCTTGCGCTCGGCGAGCCGGCTGGTCAGCTCCCAGACGCCGACCGCGACCGCGGCCATCACGACGACCAGGAACAGCGCCTTCACCACGAACAGCGAGGCGATGATCACCGCACCGAGGCCGACGCCCACGCCTATGGCGGCCTGGAGGTTACGGCCACCGCGCTGCTTGCGCGGCTGCGGCTGCGGAGCGGGCTGGGCGGCCACGGGTGTCTCCTGCCCTGGGAGGGACGACGGCACGAAGCGGGGCTGCCCGGCCGCCAGGTGGTTCGCCGGCGGCGCGGGATGCACCGGTGCCCCCGGGTGCGGCGGGGTGCCGTGACCGGGGGCGGGGGCGGGGGCGGCGTCGTCGGATATCGCGCGCAGCACGACCGTCTCCGTGACGCCCGGCGGCGCCGGCTCGGGCTGTTCGTCCCGGAACAGCGGGCCGCTCAGCCGACCGGCCCCCCGGGCCTGCCCCTCGGCGGGGTCGGCCGGGCCGCCGGTGGCGGGCCGCCCGTGGGCCGCGGGCCGACCGCGGCCGGCCGACCGACCGTGGTCGGGCGTGCCGGGCGGCGGGCCGGGCTCGGCCGGTACGGGAGGCATGACCTGAGTCTCCTCCGCGTCGCCGCCCCAGTACACCGGAGGCTGCTGCGGCTGATCCGAACGGAGGCCCGGCGCTCCCGGGGGGACACCCGGCGTGCCCGGGGGCACGGCGTGGCCGCCCGGGTGACCGGGATGCCCCGGGGCCGGCGCCGCAGGCCGCGCGCCGTACCCCGGCGCCGGGTGGGCCGGGACAGGGGCGGCCTGCGGGTGCGGCGCCGGGCGGTAGGGCTGGAACTGCTGGTCGGACGGGCCCCAGTAGCCGGGGGCGTCAGGGGCGTCGTTCATCAGACCTCGAGCAGCTCGGCTTCCTTGTGCTTCAGCAGCTCGTCGACCTGGGCCACGTACTTGGCCGTGGTGTCGTCGAGCTCCTTCTCGCCGCGGCGGCCGTCGTCCTCGCCGACCTCGCCGTCCTTCACCAGCTTGTCGATCGCGTCCTTGGCCTTGCGGCGCACGGCGCGGATCGAGACCTTGGCGTCCTCGCCCTTGGTACGGGCGATCTTGATGAACTCCCGGCGGCGCTCCTCGGTCAGCTCGGGCAGCACCACGCGGATGATCGAGCCGTCGTTGGACGGGTTGACGCCCAGGTCGGAGTCGCGGATCGCCTGCTCGATGGCCTTCAGCGCGGTCTTGTCGAACGGCGAGACGACCGCCATCCGCGGCTCCGGCACCGAGAAGGAGGCCAGCTGGTTGATCGGCGTCACGGCGCCGTAGTACTCCGCGACGATCTTGGCGAACATCGCCGGGTGCGCGCGGCCGGTGCGGATGGCCGCGAGGTCGTCCTTGGCGACGCTGACGGCCTTCTCCATCTTCTCCTCGGCCTCGAGGAGGGTCTCTTCGATCACTGTGGTCTCCCTGTCCGGTTCATCTGCTGTTGTCCCGACCGGT
This sequence comes from Kitasatospora sp. SC0581, assembly GCF_048159585.1. Taxonomy (NCBI): domain Bacteria; kingdom Bacillati; phylum Actinomycetota; class Actinomycetes; order Kitasatosporales; family Streptomycetaceae; genus Kitasatospora; species Kitasatospora sp. SC0581. The sequence continues at coordinate 24,654 of NZ_JBLRWA010000031.1, forward strand.
GTCGGCGCGGCGGCCGGTCACGGCGCCGCCGCCGTCCCGTACGGCTGGTTGCTGCTCAGGCCCGGACAGAATCCTGGCTGATGAGTGTGCCGATCTTCTCACTCTTCACCGCACGCGCGATATTGCCCTCCGCCAGCAGCTCGAAGACCAGCATCGGCAGGTTGTTGTCCTTGCACAGCGTGATCGCGGTGAGGTCGGCGACCTTGAGGTCGCGCGCGATGACCTCGGAGTACTCCAGCGCGTCGAACTTGACCGCGTCCGGGTTGGTCCGCGGGTCGGAGTCGTAGACGCCGTCCACGCCGTTCTTGCCCATCAGCAGGACGTCGGCGTGGATCTCCAGGGCGCGCTGGACGGCCGTGGTGTCGGTGGAGAAGTACGGCATGCCCATACCGGCGCCGAAGATCACCACACGGCCCTTCTCCAGGTGCCGGACGGCCCGCAGCGGCAGGTACGGCTCGGCGACCTGGCCCATGGTGATGGCGGTCTGGACCCGGGTCTCGATGCCTTCCTTGACCAGGAAGTCCTGCAGCGCCAGGCAGTTCATGACGGTGCCGAGCATGCCCATGTAGTCGGAGCGGGCCCGGTCCATGCCGCGGACCTGAAGCTCGGCACCCCGGAAGAAGTTGCCGCCGCCGATGACCACCGCGACCTCGGTACCGGCACGGACGACGGTGGCGATCTCCCGGGCGATCGCGTGCACGACGTCCGGGTCGACGCCGAGCCCGCCACCACCGGCGAAGGCTTCACCGGACAGCTTGAGCAGCACCCGGCGGCGCGAGCCGGCCTTGGGGTCCTGCGCGGTCTCCTGCGTCTCCTGCATGGACTTCTCCTTTTTGCACCTACTGGTCACAGACGCGGGTGTGCGGATGCCCGGCCTGCGCGTACACGCGAGGAGGCCACTGCCGCGGGAACCGGTTCGGTGTCCTGCACGGCAATGGCCTCCTCGTCGTTCATGGTGCCGACGCGAGCCCGCCCGTTGGCGGTAGGCGCGGGGTGAGCCCGTTCGGCGTTCCTCCCGCCCCGGTCAGCGGGCGGGGGCGGTTCCCAGCGTAAGGGGGCCGGGGACCAGGTGGAACGTGGCTCAGGCGCCGACGCGGAAGCGGGCGAAGCGCTTGAGGGCGACGCCGTTCTCCTCGAGGACCTTGGCGACGGTCTTCTTGTTGTCCTTCGCGAAGGCCTGCTCCAGGACGGAGTTCTCCTTCACGAAGCCCGTGACGCGGCCCTCGACGATCTTCGACAGGGCGGCCTCCGGCTTGCCCTCCTCGCGGGCGGTGGCCTCGGCGACGCGGCGCTCGTTCTCGAGCTCCTCGGCCGGGATCTCCTCGCGGGACAGGTACTTCGGCGCGAAGGCGGCGATGTGCTGCGCGACGTCCTTGGCGACCTCGGCGTTCTCCTTGTCCAGCTCGACCAGGACGCCGACGGCCGGCGGCAGGTCGGGGCTGGTCTTGTGGAGGTAGACCGCGACGAAGCCGTCACCGTCGAACTGGGCGAAGCGACGGAAGACGATCTTCTCGCCCAGGGTCGCGTTGGCCTCGTCGACGAACTGCTGGACGGTCTTGCCGGCCTCGATCTCGGAAGCCAGGGCGGCGTCCAGGTCGGCCGGGGCGGTCTTCGCGACGTGGGCGGCGATGGCGTCGGCGACCTGGACGAAGTTGTCACCCTTGGCGACGAAGTCCGTCTCGCAGTTCAGCTCGACCAGAACGCCGGACTTCTTGTCCTCGGCGATGAGCGCGGCGACGGCGCCGTTGGAGGCGTCACGGCCCTCGCGCTTGGCAACGCCCTTCTGGCCCTTGATGCGCAGGAGCTCGACGGCCTTCTCGACGTTGCCCTCGGCCTCGTCCAGGGCCTTCTTGCAGTCCATCATGCCGGCGCCGGTGAGCTCACGGAGCTTCTTGACGTCCGCGGCGGTGAAGTTCGCCATGGTGTGAATCTCTTCTCGCGTCTCGCGTGTCTGCGTGGGGATGCGCCGGGACCGCTGGTTCGGTCCCGGCGCGGGAGAGAGGGGCACCTGCCGGCTTCGTACCGGCCGGTGCCCCTCACCCTTGGTACGTCAGGCCTGCTCGGCCGGCGCCTCGGTGGCGGGGGCCTCGACAGCGGCCTCCTCGGCGGCGGGGGCCTCGGCGGCGGCCTCGGCGGGGGCCTCCTCGGCCTTCTTCTCGCCCTCGATGAGGTCCTTCTCCCAGGCGGCCAGCGGCTGGTCGGCGCCCGGCTCGGCCTTGGCGTCGCCCTTGGCGACACCGGCGCGGGACTTCAGGCCCTCGGCCACGGCGTCGGCGATCACGCGGGTCAGCAGGGTGACGGAGCGGATCGCGTCGTCGTTGCCCGGGATCTTGTAGTCGACCTCGTCCGGGTCACAGTTGGTGTCGAGGATGGCGACGACCGGGATGTTGAGCTTCCGGGCCTCGCCGACCGCGATGTGCTCCTTCTTGGTGTCCACGATCCAGACGGCGCTGGGAACGCGCTGCATGTCGCGGATACCGCCGAGGGTCTTCTCCAGCTTGTCGTGCTCGCGCTGGAGGACCAGGAGCTCCTTCTTGGTGAGACCGGAGCCGGCCACGTCCGAGAAGTCCAGCTCGCCGAGCTCCTTCAGACGCTGAAGGCGCTTGTAGACGGTCGAGAAGTTGGTCAGCATGCCGCCGAGCCAGCGCTGGTTCACGTAGGGCATGCCCACGCGGGTGGCCTGCTCGGCGATGGCCTCCTGGGCCTGCTTCTTCGTGCCGACGAAGAGGACGCTGCCGCCGTGGGCAACGGTCTCCTTGATGAACTCGAAGGCGCGGTCGATGTAGTTCAGCGACTGCAGGAGGTCGATGATGTAGATGCCGTTGCGCTCGGTGATGATGAAGCGCTTCATCTTCGGGTTCCAGCGGCGGGTCTGGTGACCGAAGTGGACGCCGCTCTCCAGCAGCTCCCGCATCGTGACGACGGCCATTGCCGTACTCCTTGGTGTTACGGCCCGGCAGCGGCACTGCGTCGCAGCGATAGCCCACAGCCGGGTCAGTCTCGGTTTGTCCGTGGCGGCCAGGTGACAGCCACGCCTGACGCCCCGAACGTGCCGAGCCGCTACCACCCTTCCGGCCCGGGGGCCGGTCGGGCTCGGCGGACCGAGCGGCACTCGCACCTGGCGGGGCTGCGGACGAACCGCGTCCGGCCGCCGGTGGCGGGGCGTGCGAAGTCGACCCGGCGGACCGGGTCGCGTGTGAAGTGTACGGGAAGCGCCGAGGGGCGGGCGACTCCACGCGTGGCCGGGGGCCCGCCGAGGACCTGGGAGGAGCCCGGGGAACGGCCGGGGTGGGCGGGTTCCGGTGGGGCTGCGGCAGCGTTCCCGTGGGGCCGCGGCGGGGTCGGGGCGGGTCGCGCGGGGCGGCCGGGGGTGGAGTCGGAGGTGGAGCTCGGCGTGGGCGCGGAGGCGGGTGCGGGGGCGGACGCAGGTCGGTCGACCGCCTGCCCCGGGTCCGTCGCCGGTATGCCGTTTGTACACCGGATGGCGGCGCCCGTACACCCGCCCGGGGGATGGCGCTCGGGCGTGGGGGCGGTTTGTCCACAGGAATCCGGATGTGGGTGGTGCGGGGGCGGCGCGGGGGCGAGCCTGCGGGCATGACTGGTCGCGGGTGGTTCGGTGGGGTGATCGGGGTGATCGGGGTGGGCCGGGTGGGTCGGGCCGGTCGGCGGGCTCACGGGGTGCTGCCGCTGTGGGTGGCGGTGGTGCTCGTGGTCGTGCTCTCGGTGCCGGGGGCTTCCTATGCCTCGGGCGTCTCAGGAGCCTCACGGGCTCGGGGAGGCTTCGGTGCCGTCGGTGCGGTCGGTGCGGTCGGCGTTCCGGGCCCGGGCGGCGAGGCCGGGCGAGGTGGTGCGCGGGCCTGGCCGGTGGGTGGCTCGGACGGGGTGCTGGGCCGGTTCGAGCCGCCGGCGAAGGTCTGGGCCGCCGGGCACCGGGGGGTGGACCTCGCCGCCGCACCCGGGGCGGAGGTCCGGGCGGCGGCTCCCGGAGTGGTCACGTTCTCCGGGCCGGTGGCGGGACGGCCGGTGGTGACCGTCTCCCACCCGGGCTCGGGCTCTCCCCCGCTCCGGACCACCTATCTGCCCGTCACCGGCACCGTCCCGGTCGGCACCCCGGTGGCCGCCGGACAGGCGATCGGACTGCTCGCTCCGGACGGGCGGCACTGCGCCGGGCGCGACTGCCTGCACTGGGGGCTGCTGCGCGGAAACCGCTACCTCGACCCGCTGGCCCTCTTCGGCGCGGGCACGGCCCGGCTGCTGCCGCTGGACGGCGGGGACGGGTAGGGCGCCGGGCCGGGGGTGGGGTGCGGGTTAGAGCCAGGGCCGGGGCCGAGGGCAGGCCCGGAGCCGGGCTCAGGGACGGACGAGCCCGCGCAGCACCATCGCGACGGCGGCGTCGGCGATCTCCTCGGGGCTCTCGGTCGCACAGCCGGCGCGGCCCCCGGTCGCGGCCTGCTCGGCCCTGCGGGTCGCCGCCTCCACGACGCCCTGGACCAGGGCCGCGGCGAGCCGGGGCTGCTCGTGGCCGAGTTCCTCCAGCGTCCGGCCGACCAGACCGGCCAGCCTGCCGTGCGCCGCCCTGATCCGCTCACGCGCGGCCTCGTCGAGCTCCAGCGCCGAGATCGCCACCACCGCGCGGTGCCGGGGGTCGGCGGCCAGTGCCAGCTGGCCCCGGACGTAGGCCTCGATCCGCTCGACCGCGGTGTCGCAGCTCGCCATCCCGGCCTCGATCTCGGCCGCCCAGAGCGGGAGGTCCACCTCACAGAGCGCCTCGACCACGGCGGCGCGGGAGCGGAAGTACTCGTAGACCGAGGAGCGCGCCAGCCCGGCGCGCGCCGCGAGCGCGGGGAAGGTCAGGGCCTCCATGCCACCCTCGGTCAGCAGGATGCGGGCAGCATCGAGGAGGGCTGCCCGCTGGAGCTGGCGATGCTCGGCCACCGTGGCCGCTCGGATCTTCGGCACGGTCCCACTGTACGGAGCCCTACCTCCGGCCGGTACGGCGCCGCGCATCGGAACGGGGCCCGGGCCCGGCGACCGGCTTCTGACGACCGACGGCAGACACCCCTCCGGCCGGCACCTTCGCTGCCGGCACCCTTGCCGTCGGTCCCCGGCTGCCGGCGCCCTTGTCGTCGGCGCCCTACCGGATGTCCGACAGCTTGGCGCGCAGCTGGAGGACGGACTTGGTGTGGATCTGACTCACCCGACTCTCCGTCACCCCCAGCACCTGCCCGATCTCGGCGAGGGTGAGGCCCTCGTAGTAGTAGAGCGTCACCACCGTCTTCTCCCGCTCGGGGAGGGTGTTGACCGCCTGGGCCAGCAGTCTGCGCAGCTCGCGGTCCTCGGCCACCTCGACCGGGTTGTCCGCACCGTGGTCGACCAGGGTGTCCATCAGGCTCAGCCGGTCGCCGCCCTCCCCCACCGGGTGGAGCAGTTCGTCCAGCGCGACCACGTTGGCGAGCGACAGCTGGCTGAAGATGGCGTGCAGGTCCTCGATCGCGATGCCCATCTCGGCCGCGACCTCGGGCTCGTGCGGCGTCCGGCGCAGCCGGGCCTCCAGCGTCGCGTACGTCCGCTCGACCGCCTTCGCCTTCTGCCGCACCGAGCGCGGGATCCAGTCCAGGGCGCGCAGCTCGTCGATGATCGCGCCCCGGATGCGGCTGATCGCGTAGGTCTCGAACTTGATGGCGCGGTCGATGTCGAACTTCTCGATCGCGTCGATCAGCCCGAAGACCCCCGAGGAGACGAAGTCCGCCTGTTCGACGTTGGAGGGCAGGCCGACCCCGACCCGCCCCGCCACGTACTTGACGAGCGGTGAGTAGTGGAGGATCAGCTGCTCCCGCAGCCGCTGGTCCCCGGTCTCCTTGTAGGAGCGCCAGAGCTCTTCGAGGGCGGTGCGCCCCTGGGCCGCGACCTCCCGGACATCCTGCCCCTGGCCGCCGTCCGCCGCCTTCTCCCGGCGGAGCGGGGACACCGGCGAGGCGAGCGCCGGAGAGGTGGCGCCCCGGGCCGGCGCACTGCCGGGCGGCCGGGGCGCGCCGGCCGCGACCGCGCCGGGGGGCACACCGGCGGGCGCCCCGACAAGCGCGCCGTCGAGGTCGGCCGCGCCGGCGCCCGGGGCCGGCTCGGCACCCCGGGCCGCATCCGTAGGCTGGGGCACCACCGTCGGCCGCCCGCCCTGGCGGGACAGGCCTCCCATCGTCCCCGCCGACTTGGACGGGTAGTCGGACGCGGGGCGCCGCTCGGTCCGCGGCCCTCCCGAGGACCGAGCGCCACCGGTCACTCTGTGTCCGGGAATGTGTGTGGGCATGCGTTGGTCTGCGCCGTTCTGCCGAGTCATGTGCTGATAGGGAAGGCATGTGGAGCGTAGCGTGACCAACTCACTGCAAAGCGCTACCGCCACTCGGTCGTCCCCCGATCCGGTGGCGTTCGCACACCGGATCCGGGCGACGGACAGCAGAACCGGATCGGCAGGTCAGCCGGGCGGATCCGACATGCGTTCCCTCTACCCAAACGTGTTCCCGGTCCCAGCGCTCACCTCCTCCGCACCACGCGCCAGTGCGCGCCGTGCCGCTCCACGTAGCCGAGCGACCCCAGCTCGTAGAGCCGTTGCAGGACTTCGTCCGGCGGGAGGCCGGACTGCCGGGCCAGCCGCTCGACCGGCGCGCCCTCCGCCGTCGCCGGTACGGCCTCCAGCACCCGGGCCACCGCCGGCTCCAGCAGGTCACGCGGGAGCACCGGGCCGCTGCGCTGCGGCGCGAGGTCCTCCCCGATCGCCCCGATCAGCTCGGTGATCTCGGCCGCGTCGGTGACCAGGGTGGCACCGCCGCTGCGGATCAGGGCGTGCACCCCGGCGGAGAGTTCCGAGGTCACCGGGCCCGCGACGCCCATGGTGTGGCGGTTGAGGTCCCGCGCCCGTCGGGCCGTGCTCAGGGCGCCGCTGCGCACCGCCGCCTCGACCACCACCGTCCCCCGGGTGAGCGCCGCGATGACCCGGTTGCGGAGGACGAAGCGGAAGCGGTTCGGGTGCTCCCCGGGCGGGAGTTCGCTGACCAGCAGGCCCTGGACGCCGATCCGCCGGATCAGTTCGGCGTTGCCCTTGGGATAGGCCACGTCGACGCCGCAGGCGAGTACGGCGGCGGTCGTCCCACCGACCGCGAGCGCCCCGCGGTGCGCGGCCGCGTCGATCCCGTAGGCGGCTCCGGAGACGACCACCCAGCCGCGTTCGGCCAGTTGGGCGGACAGCTCCCCCGCGACGTGGGCGCCGTAGGCCGTACAGGCGCGGGAGCCCACCATCGCGACCGAGCGCAGTGCGAGCAGCCGCAGCGAGCCGGTGCCCGTCACCCAGAGCCCGATCGGGCGTCCGTCACCCAGGTCGTCGAGTTGGCTGGGCCATTCCGTGTCCCCCGGAATGATGAACCGCCCACCGACGTCCCGTACCCGTTTCAGGTCCATCCGCGGGTCCAGCCCCGGGAGCCGCGCCTGGTACCCGGACAGTCGGGTGGCGTCCAGTCCCGGGTGGTCTGGCACCGTCCCGTCCCGGATCGCCTTCACCACGTCGACGGCGGGAAGTTGAGCGAGCCATCGACCGACCACCGCGTCCCCCGGCTCGCTGAGTCGGCCGAGCAGCACCCGGGCGAGGCGTTCCGGCTCGGTCTCGGTGGTGGCCCCGGGGGCGGGCCCGGCATCGGAACCACCGGGAATTCGAGGTTGCCTCATCAACTGGTTCATGCCTCACCCTTCTGGTTTCGCGAACGCTCGTCAGGCGCCTCGGGCTCCCCGGACAAGTCGCCGTCCGGGCTGGCGCGCTGGGCCGGGATCCCACCGAGCCGCCCGAAGACCCGCTCGGTCAGCGGCAGTCCGTGCTCCACCCCGGTGCGCAGGACCAGGGCGGTGCGCACGTCCCGTTGGTCCGGCCGGTCGCGGCCGGCGAGGTCGGCCACCGTCCAGGCGACCCGGAGCACCCGGTCCAGGCCCCGGGCGGTCAGCAGCCCCCGCTCCAACTGCCGTGCGGCGTCGTTGAGTGCGCCGGCCGTGAGCTGCCAGCGGGTGCGCAGCTCGTGGCCCGGGACCTCCGCGTTGGTCCGCCACGGGGTGTTCGCCAGCCGGGCCGCCGCCCGCTCCCGCGCGGCCAGCACCCGGGCCGCGACGGTCTCGGTGGTCTCCGCCGTGGTGTCCCGTTCCATGAGCTCGACCCTGGTCACCGGGGCCACCTGGACCTGGAGGTCGACCCGGTCCAGCAGCGGCCCGGAGAGCCGCCCCTGGTAGCGGCTGACCATGGCGGGAGTGCACTCACAGCCCTCGCCCCGCCGCGAGTACCGGCCGCACGGACAGGGGTTGGCCGCCAGGCAGAGCAGGAAGCGGGCCGGGAGCCGCAGTGATCCGGCCGAACGGGCGATCACCACCTCACCCGACTCCAGCGGCTGGCGCAGCGCGTCGAGCACCCGGACCGGGAACTCCGGTGCCTCGTCCAGGAAGAGCACGCCCCGGTGGGCCAGCGAGACCGCTCCCGGTCTCGGCATACCGCTGCCGCCGCCGACGATGGCCGGCATCGTCGTGGAGTGGTGCGGGGCGCAGTAGGGCGCGGTGTCGATCAGTGGGCGCCCGGCCGGGAGCAGCCCCGCCACCGAGTGGACGGCGGTGACCTCCAGCGCCTCCTTCTGGGTCAGCGGCGGGAGCAGCGCGGGCAACCGCTCCGCCAGCATCGTCTTGCCCGCGCCCGGCGGGCCCTTCAGGTAGAGGTGGTGTCCTCCGGCCGCGGCGATCTCCAGCGCCCGTCGGGCCTCGTACTGGCCGGCCACGTCGGCCATGTCCAGCCGGGCCGCCCTGTCGTCGGGCAGGCCCCGCACGCCGGCGCTGGGCAGCATCAGGCCGGCCATCAGCGGGTCGGGCCTGCCCCCGATCGGATCGGGCGGCTCCTCCGGTGCCGCCGCGCCGGTCAGGATGGCGACGAGCTGGCGCAGGCTGCGGACGCCGATCACCGTCACCCCGGGGACGAGCGAGGCCTCGGGTGCGGTCTGCTCGGCGACCACGACCCGCTGGTACCCGGCGTCGGCGGCGGCCAGCACCGACGGCAGCACCCCTCTGACCGGCCGCACCCGGCCGTCCAGCCCCAGCTCGCCGATGATCAGCAGGTCGGCGATGGCGGAGGGGTCGAGCCGTTCGGCGGCGGCCAGCACGGCACAGGCCACCGCGAGGTCGAAGCCGCTGCCGCTCTTGGGCACCGAGGCGGGGCTGAGGCCGACCGTCAGCTTCCGCTGCGGCCAGGCCTCACCGCTGTTCACGACCGCGGCACGGACCCGGTCGCGGGCCTCGGTGAGCGCCTTGTCGGGCAGGCCGACCAGGGTGAACGCGGCCACCCCGGGCTCCAGATCGGCCTGGACCTCGACGATCACTCCGTCGACGCCGACCAGCGCGACGGAACAGGTACGGGCGAAGGCCATCTCAGACCACCCCCCGCAAGTGGTCGACCAGGGCCGCACCCCGCGCCCGGTTGACCACTGCGACCAGGTCGATCCGCACCCCGCCCGGTGGGGCGGGAGGCCACTGTGGATCGGTAGGCCCCGGGTCGTAGCCGGGGCCGGCCAGCCGGGCGAAGTGGTCGGGCCAGCGCTCGGCCATCCAGCGCTCGGCCAGGCGTTGCAGCCGGGCGGCCTTGGCCCGGTCGATGGCCTCGGTCGGCTGCTGGAAACCCCGCTCGGAGCGGGTCTTCACCTCGCAGACCGCCACGGTGTCGCCGTCGAGGGCGACGATGTCCAGCTCGCCCTCGGCGCAGCGCCAGTTGAGGTCCAGGATGCGGAGCCCGGCCTCCGCGAGGCGGCGGGCGGCGACCCGCTCCCCGTACCGGCCGAGCCCGTTCCTGGTGCTGCGGTCCGGGATCGCCCGCGGGGCCTTCCCGGCTGCGGCCGTGTCCGGTACGGCCTGGTCCTGCACGACGGTGTGCTGCATGGTGACCACCTCCGCCGAGGAGGCTGCCCCAACACGCACGGCGAGGCCCGGGAATTCCCGTTCCCTGTGGATAACTCGGACCTGTGGACAACTCCTGTCACCCGCAGGGGTGAGAAGCCCCGTTCCCGCGAAATTCGGCTGGACAACGCGGGACGGAGTCGTCCAACGTCAGTTCCCGAAGCCGGACTCGTCCGAGGGCAGCTCCAGATCGCTCTTCGCGAGTTCCTCGATGTTCACGTCCTTGAAGGTCAGCACCCGGACCTTGCGGACGAACCGGGCCGGCCGGTACATGTCCCAGACCCACGCATCCGCCATCGACACCTCGAAGAACACCTCGCCCTGGACCGAGTGCACCTGCAGCTCGTAGTCGTTGGTGAGGTAGAACCGTCGTTCGGTCTCGATCACGTACTTGAACAGGCCGACGACGTCCCGGTACTCCCGGTAGAGCTTGAGCTCCATCTCGGTCTCGTACTTCTCGAGATCTTCGGCACTCATCCAGGCGTCCCCTCAACTTGTCACGTCCACCCATTGTGGACCACCGCACCCACGGTCAGAGCCGTACCGGGTCCACCGGCGGGCCCTCGACCAGCAGCCGCTCCAGGAAGTCCGCCAGACCGACCGGATAGACCGTCTCGGCGGTCCCCCTCAGTTCCTCGACCGTCCACCAACGCGCCGCGAGCAACTGGGCGTGCTCGTCGGCGCCCATGCCCGAGTGGTCCAGCACCGTCTCCGTGGTCCGGGCCAGGTGGAACCACTGCTCCTGCTCGTAGCGCTGTCCCTGAAAGGAGAACGACACCGTGCCGTACGCCACCAAGGGCCCCAGGTCCACACCCCGCAGGCCGGTCTCCTCGGCGAGCTCCCGCTCGGCGGCCTCCCGCACGTCCTCCCCCGCCTCCAAGCCTCCCCCGGGCGTGAACCACCACGTCTCCCCCGGAGTGGCCGGGTCGGCCCCCAGGAAGAGGAGGATGCGGTCCAGCCCGTCCAGCAGCAGGATCCGCGCCGCTCTGCGGCGCCGTGCTGTCATGGCGGCGCTCCACGCTCCTTCCGTTCGCATCGGTGGCGCTACCGATCCTGCCACCCGGCGCGGTCGTCCGGGGCGATGTTCGGCAGAGCGGCCCGCGGGGCGACGGCCCCGCTCAGGAGCTGCGCCCCCGGAGCCGGCGGCCCAGACCCGCCACCCCGCCCACCGCGGAGGTCACGAGGATCAGCGCCGCGCCCGCGACGGCGGCGTAGGCGGAGGGCTCCAGCGGCCCCGGCTGCGAGGCCTTCGGGCCCGCGAAGCCGTCGAAGTCCGTGACCCGGTCGAGCAGGCCCGTCCGGCCGAAGGGCAGCACGGTGGCCTCGACCCTCGCCTCGACGGCCTCGGCCGGGACGGTCCCGCCGTCCACCTCCAGGTGGGTGCGGGAGTCCAGCGAGCCCACCCGGTTGTCGCCGAGCAGGAACAGCCGGCCCTGCGGCACCGTCACGCTGAACGGCTGGCCCTGGCCGCCCTGCGTCGCGAGGTAGGGCTCGTCCACCGGCTGCCCGTCGACCGTCAGCCGGTGATCGGCCCCGCTGGTGGCGACGGTGTCCCCGCCGACCGCGACCACCCGCTTGACCATGAGTTCGCCGCCCCAGGCCTGGTCCCGGAAGACCACCACGTCGCCCCGCCCGATGTCGCCGCCGCCGACTTTGCGGGCGAGCACAGTGTCCCCGACGCGCAGCGTCGGGTGCATCGAGGCGGTGGGGATCTTGTACGGCCGGTAGTCGATCGCGATCAGCGCGAAGCCGCCGACCATCAGCACCAGCCCGAGTGCCAGGGCGACGCCCTGCAGCACCGCGGCGGGCCGACGGCCCGCACGGGCGGGCGCGGTCGGGTGGTCGGCCGTCTGCTCCACGACACTGCTCATCGACACCGTCCACCTCTGGCCGACCGGAGAACACCACTGGCACGCCGGAGGCACGGGCGGAAACGCCGGCGGGCCGTGGCACGTCCGAGCAGATTACTCGTCGGTACCACGGCCCGCGCAAGAGCCGGGGGCAACCCGGCGGAACACGATCCGGTGGAGCTCAGGACTCCTTGCGGCTCTCCGCCCGGCCACGCACCCGCCGCACCAGCGGGAGCAGGGCGACGGCCCCCACCGCACCGGCCACGGGGGGCGCCATCGGCGCGGCCGCCGCCAGGCCCTTCTGGTCGAAGGTGTCCGGCACCGGCAGCGTCGACCAGTGGCCGACCGGCCAGGCCACCACGAAGGCACGCCCGATCACGTTGTCCACCGGGACGGTGCCGCCGCCCGGCTGGTCCATGTGGAAGCGGGAGTCCAGCGAGTTGGCGCGGTGGTCGCCCATGACCCAGATCCGGTCCTTGGGCACCTTGACCGGGCCGAACGGGTGGTCGCCGCACGGGGTGTTGCCCTGGTAGACGTACGGCTCGTTGAGCGCGACGCCGTTGACCTTGACCGGCCCCTCGCCCTCGCACTCGACGGTGTCCCCGCCGACCGCGATGACCCGCTTGATCAGGTCCTTCTCGTTGGCGGAGGGCATCAGGCCGACGAAGCTGAGCACGTCCTGCACACCGCGGAGGAAGGAGTTGCTGCTCTGCTGGGTCGGCTCGTCGCTCAGCCAGCCGCCCGGGTCGTGGAACACCACGACCTCACCGCGCTCGGGTTCGGCCCCGAACCACGGGGTCAGCTTGTCGACCAGGACGCGGTCGCCGACCTGCAGCGTGTTCTGCATCGATTCCGACGGAATGGAGAACGCCTGGACGAAGAACGTCTTGATCACCAGCGCGAGGATGAGCGCGATGCCGACCAGGATCGGCAGTTCCTTCCAGAACGAGCGCTGCTTGCGCGGCTTGGACGGAGCCTCCGACTCCGAGCCGTCCGCGGGCTCGGCCTCCGCGTGCTGGGAGCCCGGGGCGTCCTCCGATCCGGCACCGCCCTGCCCGTCGGCGGTCTGCGCCGCCGCGTCCTCGACCGAGGCCGAGGAGGCCGCGGACTCGGTGGACCGGTCCGCCCGACGGCCTGGGCCCTCGGGCTCTCCGGCGCCTGATCGGGCGCCGATCACCAAATCCCCCACAACGTCTCCTCCCTGCTGTGCGGACGCCCGCGCGCCCGCGCTCAGAGTGCCGCACAGCGGGCACCACGCTCACCACGACCATGAACGCCTCAGGGCTGCCCACCGCGGACTCCCCTGACACCAGCACAGCCTCGGCCCGCGACCGGGACCACTCCCGGCCGCACCTGCACTTCTCTATCACTCCAAGGCATCCGGCTCGCGGTCCCACACGCGAGGCCCGTCCGGTCGGCGGCCGGTGCGGCTCACTCCGGAGGCCGCCCCGACCGGCGAACGACGAGCGGAAGGATGCCCAACACCCCCATAACGAGCGGCGGTTCCGCAGGAACCGGCCCAACGCCCACCGATCCCGCGGCAGTTCCGCCGGCCTGCGGCATCCGGGCGAGAGAGGAGAGTGAACCGGGCGCATCGAGTTGATGGAAGCGGTCCAGCGGCCAGGCGGTCACGAACGCGCGACCGACCACGCCGCTCAGCGGGATCGTCCCCTGTCCCGGATTGCCCATATGGAAACGGGAGTCGGCGGAGACGTCCCGGTGGTCACCCATGACCCACAGCCGCCCCTGCGGCACCTGGATCCTGAAGGCCTGCCGGGACGGCGGGTTGCCGGGCGCGAGGTAGGACTCCTCCACCGGGTGGCCGTTGACGCTGAGGCGCCCCTGCGCGTCGCAGCACTCGACGGTGTCCCCGCCGACGCCGATCACCCGCTTGATCAGGTCCTGCTCGTTGTCGGAGGGCAGCAGTCCGACGAAGGTCAGCACCTGCTTGGCCGCACCCAGCACCGGGCCGTCCTCGGACGGCTTGCGGTCGCGCTCCAGCCAACCACCCGGGTCCTTGAACACCACGATGTCGCCGCGCTGCGGCTCACTGCCGAACCAGGGGGTCAGCTTGTCCACCAGTACCCGGTCCCCGATCAGGATGGTCTGCTCCATCGAACCCGAGGGGATCACGAACACCTGGACCAGGAAGGTCTTCATCACCAGCGCCACCAGCAGGGCCACCAGGACGATCATGGGCACTTCGCGGACCAGCGAGCGCTTGCGCCGACGGGCGGCCTTGCGGGCACTGCGACGGCGCTCGGCCCGGCCGCGCGCCGACGGGGCCCCTGCCGGTCCACGGCCTGCCGCGCCGTCCTCCCCCGGTCCACCGCGCACCGGACCGGCCGAAGCCGGACCCCCTGCGGCCGGTCCCCCCGCAGTCGGGCCAGTCGGGCCTCCGGCGGCCGGGCGGTCGTCGAGCCGCCCCCTACCCCTGGTCCCCATGACCGCCTGTCCCCGCAGTCGCGGCGAAGGCCGCGGGCCGGTCCAGGCTGGTCCAGCGCGAGAACGGGTAGACCACCCAGTCCGCCCGGCCGATCACCTTCTTCTCGGGCACGAAGCCGCCACCGGGATCGCCGAGGTGGTCGCGGGAGTCCCGGGAGGCGCTGCGGTGGTCGCCCATAACCCACAGCTTGCCGGCCGGCACGACGATGTCGAAGGCCACGCTCGACGGGTCGTCGCCCGGGGACAGGTAGGAGGTCTCGTCGATCGGCACGCCGTTGACGGTGATCGGCGCGCCCGGCCCGGTGCTGGTCACCCGGTCCCCGCCGACGCCGATCACGCGCTTGACGTAGACGGTGTCCCCGGCCGGGGCCAGCCCGAGGTCCTGGGCGAACGAGCGCAGGCCGTCCCAGAACGTGGGCGGCTTCGCCGACTCGCGGAGGAAGGAGCCCCTCCCGTCGAAGACCACGACGTCGCCCCGCTGGGGATGGCCGCCGAAGGCGTAGGCGAGCTGGTACGCGACCAGCCGGTCGCCGGGGCGCAGGGTCTCCTCCATCGACCCGGAGGGCACCGAGAAGGGACGCGCGACGAAGGCGTTCACCAGCAGCAGGGCTGTCAGGCAGATCCCGACCAACAGCAGCAGGTCCCGCGAACGCGAGCGCCCGGGCTCCTCGTCCTGGTCCGACTCGTCCGACTGGTCCGAGCCGCCGGTCCGCTCCGGGCTCTCGGCCTGCTCCAGTACCTCAGCGTGTTCAGGCCCGTCGGCGCGCTCCGCGCCGACGACGCCACCCCCGGAAACGACCGCGGACCGCGACAGCGAGTCCGCACCGGTGGGTGCGGGACTGCCGTCGCGGTCCGCGGATGGTTCGTGCGTGCTCATCGGGGGGTGAGCTTACCTTGCGGCCACTCGGCCCCCTCAGAGCGTTCCGATCCCCCGGCGAGGCCGGGGGCCGGTGGATCAGCGGTCGCGCTTCTCCTTGATCTTCGCGGCCTTGCCGCGGAGGTCACGCAGGTAGTACAGCTTGGCGCGGCGAACCGCACCGCGGGTCACGACCTCGATCTTCTCGACGACCGGGGTGTGCACCGGGAAGGTGCGCTCCACGCCGACGTTGAAGCTGACCTTGCGAACGGTGAAGGTCTCACCGATGCCGGCGCCGTGGCGGCGGATGACGACGCCCTGGAAGACCTGGACACGGGAGCGGTTGCCCTCGATGACCCGGACGTGAACCTTCAGGGTGTCACCGGCGCGGAAGGCCGGGATGTCGCTACGCAGCGAGGCCGCGTCGACAGCAGCGAGCTTGTTGCTCATGTTGCTCTCCATCGCAGGCGCCACGGGCCGCCCACGGAAAATCGTCACAATGGGGTTCGCTGCGGGCCGCATCGGCTGACGGCGATCCCCCCGTGGCGAGGGCGCCGGTCCACGTGTCCCCTACAGGAGGGAACCAGCGACAGACAGCAGCCGCCTATTCTTCCACATCAACGGCCGTGGACCGAAATCGGCCGAGCCGCTCGTCCCAGGCCAGGCGGAGGATGCTCAGCGCCTCGCGCTCCTTCTTGTCGAAGGCGCCGTACTGCCAGCGCTCGACCAGGTCGGGCCGGTTCGCCAGGGTCCGGGCGAAGGCCTGCTCGCGGCGCCAGCGGGCGATCTTGCCGTGGTTGCCACTGAGCAGCACGTCCGGCACCGCACGGCCGCGCCACTCGGCGGGCTTGGTGTAGACCGGGCCCTCCAGCAGGTCGGCCATCGCGCCCGGCGCGAAGGAGTCGTCGCGGTGGGACTCGGCGTTGCCGAGCACTCCGGGCAGCAGTCGGGCGATCGCCTCGACCATCACCAGCACGGCGACCTCGCCGCCGGCCAGCACGTAGTCGCCGATCGAGGCCTCGACCACCGGCATCCGGGTGGCGGCCTCCTCGATCACCCGGCGGTCGATGCCCTCGTACCGGGCGGGGGTGAAGGCCAGCCAGGGGCGCCCGGCCAGTTCCTGGGCAAGCTCCTGGGTGAACGGGCGCCCGCTCGGGGTCGGCACGACCAGGGTGGGCACCTGGCCCTCGGGGCCGCCGGCGACCACCGCGTCCAGCGCCTCGCCCCACGGCTCGGGCTTCATCACCATGCCGGGGCCGCCGCCGTACGGGCTGTCGTCGACCGTGCGGTGCACGTCGTGGGTCCATCCGCGCAGGTCGTGGACGTGCACGTCCAGCTGCCCGCGGGCGCGGGCCTTGCCGACCAGCGAGACGTCCAGCGGCTCCAGGTACTCCGGGAAGATCGTGACGACGTCGATCCGCATGCCGCTCTGCACCCCGCCGGACACCGCACCGCCGGGCGCCGCACCAGTCGACACCGCGCCGCTCGACGCCGCATCGGCGCCAACTCCGACACCGACCCCGACACCGACCTCGGCGCCGACCTCGACACCCGCCCCGGCGCGCTCCTCGACGGTCACTCCGACTCCTCCGAGTCCTCGCCGCGCTCGGCCGAGGAGGTCCCCGCGACCTCGGCCTGCTCCATGTCGATCAGCCCGGGCGGCGGGGTGATCACGGCGCGCTGGTTCTCCAGGTCGATGGTCGGCACGATCTGGCTGACGAAGGGCACCAGCACCTCCGTCCCGTCGGCCTTCTTGACCGTGAGCAGGTCCTGGTAGGGCAGGTGGACGATCTCGGTCAGCTCGCCGACCGGGGTGCCGTCCAGCAGCACCACGTCCAGGCCGATCAGCTGGTGGTCGTAGTACTCCTCCGGGTCCTCGGGGCTCTCCTCCGGGTCGACCTCGGAGATGAGCACGGTGCCGCGGAGGGCCTCGGCCGCGTTGCGGTCCTTGACGCCGGCGAAGCGCAGCAGCAGCCGGCCGCTGTGCACCCGGCCGGACTCGACGGTCAGCGGTCCGGTCGACGCGGGGTCGGTGAGCAGGACGGCACCGGGGCCGAGCCGGAGCTCCGGCTCGTCGGTGCGGACCTCGACACTGACGTCCCCCCTGATGCCGTGGGCACGGCCGATCTTGCCGACGACGAGCTGCACGGTGATCGTTCTCCTGGAGTTCCTGAGCCGCAACGAAAAGCGACGGGCTGCGAAGCGACGGACTGCTAAGCCATGAAGCGACGGAAATGCTGATGGAAATGCGAAAGGCCGACCGGGACGACATGCGTCCCGGTCGGCCTCACAAGCCCTGACGGCTGAACGAGCAGCGGCGTCAGCGAATGTTGTCCACGTCGACCAGGTCGACCCGGACGTTGCGACCGCCGAGGGCGCCGACCACGGTGCGCAGAGCGCGCGCCGTACGGCCGCCCCGGCCGATCACCTTGCCGAGGTCATCGGGGTGCACTCGCACCTCGATGGTGTTCCCCCGACGCAGGTTGCGCGAGCGCACCTGCACCTCGTCGGGGTGCTCGACGATGCCCTTCACCAGGTGGTCGAGGGCGTCCTCGATCACGATCAGGCCTCGGCGGCGGCGTCGGACTCGGCCTCGGCCTTGTCCGACTTCTTGGCCTTCGGGGTGATGGCGACACCGGTGGTGGCGTCCTCGAAGCCGGCGACGGCCTTCGCGAACAGGTGCGAGAAGTCCTCGACCTTCGGCTCGGCAACGAGCAGCGGAGCCGGAGCCGGCAGGCCCTTGAACTTCTGCCAGTCGCCGGTCAGCTTCAGGATGGCGAGCACCGGCTCGGTCGGCTGGGCGCCGACGGACAGCCAGTACTGGGCGCGGTCGCTGTCGACCTCGATCTTCGAGGGGTTGTAGGTCGGCTGGTAGATGCCGATCTCCTCGATCGCGCGACCGTCACGCTTGGTGCGGGCGTCGGCGACGACGATGCGGTAGTGCGGGGAGCGAATCTTGCCGAGACGCTTCAGCTTGATCTTGACTGCCACGGGAGTGGATTCTCCTGGTGTTGACGTGGGTGAGCGGGCTCGCCGTCGCGTGGGGTTGCGGGGCGGACCGTTCAAGGGACACGCCAGCCGTAGGAGAGAGGGGTCCTGCTCGGCTGCCGAGTACTCAGCTGTCCATTCTGCCACATCGGCGAGAACCGCCTGTACGCGGGACCGGGCTCCCGGTCAGGGCTCGACCGGGAGCCCCCGCTCCCGGTCCAACCCGAAGACATCACCGCTGTCCTGCTGTACCGCTCGTTCCGTACTGCTCGTACGGCCTGTACCGCCTGTACTGCTACCGCCTGTCACCGCTCACTCGGCGCTGCCGCCGCTGCCGGTACCGCCGGCCCCGCGTGCACCGCCCGTACCGCTCCACTCCGCTCCGCGCCGCCCATCCGGCCGGACCGCTGCCCGCACAGCAGCCCGTCGGGACGTCGACCGCTCAAGCGACGTGAGCGGCGTGAGCGACTTAAGCGATCTTGAACGGCTGCTGGCACGCGCCGCAGACGATGGACGCCTGCGCGAGCACCGAGGGAACGACCCGGACGTTGCGCCCGCACCCGCAGACCGCCTTGACCCGCACGCCGCCCCCGGAGGAGCCGTGCCGGGCCGCCGGACCGCGGAAGGCGCGCGTCGCGCCGTCGCCGGCCACCGCCTCCTGGTGCGCCCCGAGGGCACGGTCCAGGCGTTCGATGGTCTCGGCGTACCGCTCCTGGGTCTCCTTGAGCATGGTCACCTGGGAGAAGCCGCTGCTCGCGTGCGGCTCGACCGGGTGCGCCAGGCCCAGCTCGGAAGCGAGCATCAGGAAGCGCCGGTTGTGGTAGCGGCCGGCGCGCGAGGTGTCCCGGATGTCCCGGGCCGCGGCCAGACCGTGGGCGGCCTCGTGGAGGAGGCGCTCGAAACCGAGCCGCGTCCCGCAGGCCGAGGAGGACTCGCCGATCAGGGCCTCGGGCGAGGCCAGATCGGGAAGGTCCTGGTGGTAGGCCTGGATGTCACTCCAGGCGGCGGCCAGTTCGGCCGCGAGAACGAGGGGCTGTGTCGTGCTCACGCTAGACCAACGATGGAGTGCGAGCCGATGTTCCGCATGTTCTCGTTCCCGGGGAATTCACAGGGAACTCCCAGGAATGCGAGGCCGCGCGCGAATTGCGCGTTCCGGATCTGACGCAAGACCAACCCCCTGCCGGTTTGGGCCCGTCGCAACGTCGGCGGGCCTGATGAATTCCGTCCGGGGGGCGGGCTGTCGCCACCCAGGACGTACGGCCCGTGGGCCTGCCGGATTGACAGGGCCACGGGCCGTACACCGTACCGCTATTCGGTTAATACCGGGAGTTGACCGGCCAGTAGGGATGTCCCCCGCGGGGACGCACCGGAACAGTTACCGGATTCTTACCCATCCGCATTCCGGGCAAATGTCGCCGGTGCCGGTCATTACCCGTGGGCGACCGGCGTCCGGCGGACATCCACCGGACATCCACCGAACACCGAACGGATGTCAGTACGCCCGGGCGACGAGCGCGACATTGCCTTCCTGGTCGTCCGCCAGCGGCACCGAGCCGTCGGCCGCGACGATGCAGCGGACCGTGACGCCCTGCTCGGCCAGCTTGGCCTCGCCCTCCGCGCCGAGGTCGGCCCAGGAGATCCGGCCCCAGCCGGTCGCGGCGGCCTCGATGGCCTCGTCGATGGTCTTGACGTCGACCGTGCGGGACTCGCGGCGCTCGCGGGACTGGCGCAGCAGCAGCGCCTGGTCCTCCTCCAGCACGCCCGGGAGCAGCGCGGCCAGGGCGTCGATGGAGACCGGCTCCTTGCCGCCCGGGATGCGGCGGGCCAGCATCGCGGTGCCGTTCTCCAGGTCGCGCGGGCCGACCTCGATGCGCAGCGGGACGCCCTTGAGCTCCCAGTCGACGGCACGGCGGCCGAACGGGGTGTCGGTGCGGTCGTCGACCACGACCCGGATGCCGACGGCCTCCAGCTGGGCGCCGATCTCGCGGACCTTGGCGATGACCGCGTCGTCGCCCTTGATCGCGAGCACGACGGCCTGGACGGCGGCCAGGCGCGGGGGCACCCGCAGGCCGTTGTCGTCGCCGTGGGACATGATCAGGCCGCCGACCATGCGGGTCGAGACGCCCCAGGAGGTCTGCCAGACGTACTCGCGCTCGGCGCCCTGCAGCTGGTACGTGGTGTTGAACGCCTTGGCGAAGTTCTGGCCCAGCTCGTGGCTGGTGCCCATCTGCAGCGCCTTGCCGTCGCCCATCATGCCCTCGAGGGTGAGGGTGTTGATGGCGCCGGCGAAGCGCTCCTTGGCGGTCTTGCGGCCGAGCACGACGTCGATGCCGAGCACGTTCGTCATGAAGTCGCCGTAGACCTGGGTGTGGATCATCGACGCGTACTCGCGGGCGTCCTCGTAGGTGGCGTGGGCGGTGTGGCCCTCCTGCCAGAGGAACTCGGTGGTGCGCAGGAAGACGCGCGGGCGGAGCTCCCAACGGACCACGTTGGCCCACTGGTTGATCAGCAGGGGCAGGTCGCGGTGGCTCTGCACCCACTTCGAGAAGTACTCGTTGATGATCGTCTCGGAGGTCGGCCGGACGACGACCGGCTCCTCCAGCTGCTTGCCGCCGCCGTGGGTGACCACCGCGAGCTCGGGGGCGAAGCCCTCGACGTGCTCGGCCTCCTTGGTCAGGTAGGACTGCGGGATGAACATCGGGAAGTAGGCGTTCTGCGCGCCGGCCTTCTTGATCCGCGCGTCCATCTCCTGCTGCATCCGCTCCCACAGGCCGTAGCCGTACGGTCGGATGACCATGGTGCCGCGCACCGGACCGTTGTCGGCCAGCTCGGCCTTGTTGATGAGGTCCTGGTACCAGCGCGGGAAGTCTTCCGCCTGAGGGGTGAGAACGGGTGCCTTAGCCATGGGGCGAATGGTACGGGGCCCGGGGCCCCGGTTTCGAATCGGTATCACCGGGCGGGGGCGCACCACCGCGACACGCGCGCACCACCCTGCACCCCTCTGGACGCCGGGCCCGACCCGCTGTTCGCTGGTGTGGGGCGGGACTTTGGGGGAGCCGTAGCAGCGCACCGAAGGACCGGATGGGAGGCCGCCATGGCTTCAGCTCGCACGACCGGCACGACCGGCACGACCGCACGACCGACGGGCGCACGCCCGCACCACCCGCGGACCGGGGCGGCCCGCCCCGCGCGGGCGCGCGACTGGGCGGAGATCCAGGAACGCATGCTGGTGCCGCTCTACGAGGCGGTCTACGACCGGCTGGAGGTCGGCCCGGCGAGCAGCGTGCTGGGCCTGGGCTGCCGCTCCGGGCTGGCCCTGCTGCTCGCGGCCGGCCGGGGCGCCCAGGTCGCCGGGCAGGAGCCGCGGGACGAGCTGCGCGAGCTGGCCCACGACCGCCGGCTGCGGGTGTGCGCGGGGCCCCGGACGTCGGCGGCCGTCGCCCGCTCGGCCCATTCGCTGGTGACGGTTTTCGAGCAGCTGCCCGGGGCCGCCGACGCCGGGCCGGTGGTCGCCGAGGCCGCCCGGCTCACCCTCCCGGGCGGGCACGTGGTGCTGGCCGCCTGGGGCCCGCCGGAGCGCTGCGAGAGCGCCCCGGTGCTGGACGTGGCCCGGCGGATGGCGGGCCGGACCACCGCGCGCGACCCGTTCGAGCTGAGCGCGCCCGGCGCGCTGGAGGACCTGCTGGCCCCGGCCGGCCTGCGTCCGGCCGGCAGCGGCCGGGTGAGCTGCCCGTTCGCCTACGCCGACCTCGACAGCGCGGTGCGCGGGCTGCTCTCCACCGGCCTGTTCGAGCCGGCCGAGGAGTTCTCCGGGGCCTCGCTGGTGGCCAAGGAGCTGGAGGAGGTGCTCCAGCCGTACCTGCGCGCGGACGGCTCGGTACGGATGGAGAACCTGTTCCGCTACCTGGTCGCCGAACGGTCGCGCTAGGCGGGACGAGGAGGGGCGAGAAGTCCGCAGAGGGACAAAACCGGGGGCGCCCACCACCATGGCGAGCGCCCCCGGCCCCCGGCTTCACGCCCGGTCGATCGACTTCCCGTCGGCCCCGTCGGCCCTGTCGGACCCACCAGGCCCACCAGACCCGCCAGACCCGCCGGCCGGCCCGTCGGAACCCTCGGCCCCCTCGGAGCCCTCCCGCGGCACCCCCGCCGCCCGGTACGCCGCCGCCTCGTCCAGCGTCTCCGCCTCCAGCAGCGCCGCCGCCAGCGCGTCCAGCCGGTGCCGCTGCTCGGTCAGGATCCGCACCGCGTCGTCGTAGCACTCGGAGACGATCCGCCGCGCCTCCTCGTCCACCGCGTCCAGGGTGGTCGGCGCGGCGGAGAGCCCGTACGCGCCCTGCGGGTCGGAGGGCACCGCGGTGAGCCGGCCGACCCGCTCGCTCATCCCCCAGCGTCCGGCCATCCCGCGGGCGATGTTGGTGACCTGCTCCAGGTCGCTCTCCGCACCGGTGGTGATCACCCCGTAGACCACCTGCTCGGCCGCCATGCCGCCGAGCGCGCCGATGATCCGGCCGCGCAGGTACGGCTCGGTGTACGAGTAGCGGTCGTTCTCCGGGGTGGAGAGCGTGACGCCGAGCGCCCGGCCGCGCGGCACGATGGTGATCTTGCGGACCGGGTCCGCGCCGGGCTGGAGCATGCCCAGCAGCGCGTGCCCGCTCTCGTGGTACGCCGTGCGCTCGCGCTCCTCCTGCGGCATCACCAGCGGCCGCACCGCGCCGAGCTGGACCTTCTCCAGCGCGTCCGAGAGGTCCCGCTCGTTGACCGCGTCCTGCTTGCGCTTGACGGCCAGCAGCGCGGCCTCGTTGACCAGGTTGGCGAGTTCGGCGCCGGTCATCCCCGGCGTGACCTTGGCCAGCTGGTTGAGGTCGGTGTCGCCCGCCAGCGGGACGCTGCGGCTGTGGATGCGCAGGATCGCCGCGCGGCCCTCCCGGTCGGGCGGGCTGACGGTGATCCGCCGGTCGAAGCGGCCGGGGCGCAGCAGGGCCGGGTCGAGCACGTCCGCCCGGTTGGTCGCGGCGATCACGATGACGCCCTCGGAGCCGCTGAAGCCGTCCATCTCGGTGAGGATCTGGTTGAGGGTCTGCTCGCGCTCGTCGTGCCCGCCCATGCCGCCGCCGGCGCCGCGCTGGCGGCCGATGGTGTCGATCTCGTCGATGAAGATGATCGCCGGGGCGACCTTGCGGGCCTCGGCGAACAGCTCGCGGACCCGGCTGGCGCCGACGCCGACGATCATCTCGATGAACTCGGAGGCGGAGGCGGAGAAGAACGGCACGTTCGCCTCGCCGGCCACGGCCCGGGCCAGCAGGGTCTTGCCGGTTCCGGGCGGGCCGCTCAGCAGCACGCCGCGCGGCATCTTGGCGCCGAGCCTGCGGTACCGCTCGGGGTTCTTCAAGTAGTCGACGACCTCGGTGAGTTCGGCCTCGACCTCGTCGATGCCGGCCACGTCGGCGAAGGTGGTGCGCTTGCCCTCCTCGGCGGTGACCGGCTTCGGCGGGGCCTTGCGGCCGAGCGGTCCGCCGCCGAGCCCGCCGGCCATCCGGCGGGCGAGCAGCACCCAGATGAAGATCAGCAGCAGCATCGGGGCGAGCGAGATCAGCAGGTTGGTGAGGAAGCTGCGCTGCTGGACCGGCGAGGTGGCGGTGACCTCGACGCCCTGCTGCTGCAGGGTGGTCCAGAGGTTGTCGCCCGCGAAGGAGGGCCGCTGGGTGTCGAACTCGGTGTAGTCGCCCTTGCCGCCGTCCGGCTTGGGCTGGGCGCTCTTGAGGGTGCCCTCGATCGCGTCGCCCTTGGCGTAGATCTTGGTGATGTTGCCCTTGTTCAGCTGGTTGTTGAACTCGGTGTACGAGATCGTGGTGGCACCGGCGGGGCCGAAGAAGGACAGCAGCAGGTCCGAGATCAGGAACACCACGAGGGCGGTGAGGGCGAGGCCCACCCAGCCGCCGGGCATCCGGCGCTTGGGCGGCGGCGGGGGCGGGGCGCCCTCCGAACGCCAGGGCTGGTCGGGGGTCTGACGTGGCGGCACGGGTTCGGTCACCCATCGGACAATACGGACAGGTGCTCGGGCGGGCCAATCGCAACGCCGCGCCCGGACCGCCGGACGGCCGCGCCGACCCCTCCCACCAGCGACTATGCCGTCGCGCCCGGCCACTCCTCGGCGGTCAGCGCGAACCGCTCGTGGTCGCGCCAGTCCCCCTGGAGGAACAGCATCCGCGGGGTGAAGCCCTCGTGCCGGAAGCCCAGCCGCTTGGCCATCGCGATCGAGCGCTCGTTCTCCGGCTGCACGTTGATCTCCAGCCGGTGCAGCCCGAGCCCGTCGGCGGTCTGCGGGGCGAAGCAGCGGTCCACGACCAGCCGCATGCCCTCGGTCATCCGCCCGGTGCCGTTGAACGGGACGTACGAGTCGTAGCCCAGCGAGGCGTTGCAGAACCGGCCCATCACGATGTTGGCGACGTTCACCTTGCCGACCAGTCCGCCGGTCTCCCGGTCGACGATCAGGAAGGTGCGCAGCCCGGACCCCTGGCGCTTCAGCAGGTCGGGCAGCCCGTCCGGCTCGACCGGGTTCCACCGTCCGATGTGTTCGGCGGACCGCCGGACCGCTTCGGCGTACCCGGCCGTGTCCTCGGCCCTCGGGGCCCTGATCATCACTCGCATGCCCCCATCATCGGACACGCGATCGGCCCGCCGCCCGGAAACACCGGACGACGGGCCGACGGGAGCCGGTCAGAGGACTACAGCAGGTCCTTGAACTCCTTGGGCAGCTCGAAGTCGGCCGGGCCCTTGCCCGCGCCGAGGCCGAACGCGCCGCCGTCCGCCGGGCCCTGGCCGGCGCCCGGGCCGAGCGCGCGGCGCTCGGCGGCCGCGGCCTCCTCCTGGGCGCGCTTCAGCGGGTTGCCGCTCTTGCGCTTGCCCTTGGCCTGCGGGGCCTTCTTGCCGGACTTCTTGGCGCCGCCGCCCATGCCCGGGATCCCCGGCATGCCGGGCATGCCCTTGCCGGAGGCCATCGCGGACATCATCTTGCGGGCCTCGAAGAACCGCTCGACCAGGTTCTTCACCTCGCCGACCTGGACGCCGGAGCCCTTGGCGATGCGGGCCCGGCGGGAGCCGTTGATCAGCTCCGGCTCGGCCCGCTCGGTCGGGGTCATCGACTTGATGATCGCGCCGACCCGGTTGACGTCCTTGTCGTCGATGTTGTTGATCTGGTCCCGGATCTGGCCCATGCCGGGCAGCATGCCGAGCAGCTTGGAGATCGAGCCCATCTTCTGGACCTGCTCCAGCTGGGACAGGAAGTCGTCCAGGGTGAACTGCTTCGGACCGCCGCGCAGCTTGGCGGCGATCTTCTCCGCCTCCTCCTGCGAGAAGGTCTGCTCGGCCTTCTCGATCAGCGAGAGGACGTCACCCATGCCGAGGATGCGCGAGGCCATCCGGTCCGGGTGGAAGGCGTCGAAGTCGTCGACCTTCTCGCCGTTGGAGGCGAACATGATCTGCCGGCCGGTGACGTGCGCGACCGACAGGGCGGCACCGCCGCGGGCGTCGCCGTCGAGCTTGGAGAGCACCACGCCGGTGAAGTCGACGCCGTCGAGGAAGGCCTGCGCGGTGGTGACCGCGTCCTGGCCGATCATCGCGTCGACGACGAACAGGACCTCGTCCGGGTTCACCGCGGCGCGGATGTCGGCGGCCTGCTGCATCAGCTCGGCGTCGATGCCCAGGCGGCCGGCGGTGTCGACGACGACGACGTCGTACTGCTTCTGCTTGGCGTACTCGATCGAGTCCTTGGCCACCTGCACCGGGTCGCCGACGCCGTTGCCCGGCTGCGGGCCGTAGAAGGCCACGCCGGCGCGCTCGGCGACCACCTGGAGCTGGTTGACCGCGTTGGGGCGCTGGAGGTCGCAGGCGACCAGCAGCGGGGTGTGCTTCTGCTTCTTCAGCCAGTGGCCGAGCTTGCCCGCCAGGGTGGTCTTACCGGCACCCTGGAGACCGGCCAGCATGATCACCGTCGGGCCGCTCTTGGCGAACCGCACCCGTCGGGTCTCGCCACCGAGGATGGAGATGAGCTCCTCGTTGACGATCTTGATGATCTGCTGCGCCGGGTTCAGCGCACCGGAGACCTCGACGCCGAGCGCCCGCTCCTTGACCTGCTTGATGAAGGCCCGGACGACCGGCAGCGCGACGTCCGCCTCCAGCAGCGCGATGCGGATCTCGCGGGCGGTGGCGTCGATGTCCGCCTCGCTCAGGCGGCCCTTGCCCCGGAGGTTCTTGAACGTCGCTGCGAGGCGATCGGAAAGGGTGTCGAACACGTCGTCGCGGGTCCTCTGCGGCATCGGAATCGGTACGGTCGTCGCCCCCCAGGGTATCCGGCCGCCCCGGGTACGGTCTCCACCCCTGCTCCCGAAGCTCTTCCACCCCCGTTCCGGGCACTCCTCCGCCCTCGCCGCCGAGGCCCGACGGCCCCCGCCGCCGAAGCCCTCCGGGGCGCGTCAGCCCAGTGCGGCCCGGACCGCCGCCGCCACCTCGCCGGCCCGCCGGGCGGTCAGCGGACGGCCCGCCCCGTCGGTCAGGTAGAACGAGTCGACGGCCTCCGCGCCCAGCGTGGAGACGTGCGCGGTGCGCACCCGCACGCCCGCCCCGTCCAGCGCCCGGCCGATCCGGTGCAGCAGCCCGGGGGCGTCGTGCGCGCGGACCTCCAGCACGGTCGCGGTCGCCGAGGCCACCGCAGGCGCCACCGCGACCAGCGGCGGCGGGGTGGGGATGCCCCGGCGGCGCGGGGCCGCGGCGTCCCGCTCGGCGAGGCGGCGGGTGACGTCCAGCGAGCCGTCCAGCGCCCGGCGCAGGTCGGCCCGCAGCCGGGCCGCCTCCGGCAGCTCGCCGTACTCGGCCGCCACCCGCCAGGACAGCAGCAGCACCGGCCCGGCGCCCACCGGGTCCAGCTCGCGCAGCCCGGCCGAGCGGACGGCCAGCCGGTGCAGCGCGAGCACCCCGGCGGCGGTGCCGAGCAGCCCGGGCCGGTCCGGGACGGCCAGGTTCAGCTCGACGCCCATCGGCTCGGCGCCCGGCTCCGCCCCCTCGGAGCGGGCCCGCAGCGACAGCGCCGGCTGGCCGGTCCGGGCGGCCTCGACCGCGAGCCGCTCCTGCTCGGCGGTCGGCGCGCCCTCCGCCGGCGGGGTGCCCGCCCCGGCCAGCCGGTCCGCCGCCCGGGCCACCAGGCCCTCCACCAGCGAGGCCCGCCAGCCGCTCCACGCGGCCGGGCCGGTGGCCAGCGCGTCCGCCTCGGTGAGCGCGTGCAGCAGTTCCAGCTCGGGCAGGGTGGTGACCACCTTGGTGACCGCCTCGACGGTGGCCGGGTCGTCCGGATCACGCCGGGTCGCGGTGTCCACCAGCATCAGGTGGTGGCGGACCAGCACCGCCAGGGTCTCGGTGTCCTCGGGGCCGAAGCCCATCCGGGCGCCGAGGTCGCGGACGATCACCTCGCCGGCCTCGCTGTGGTCCCCCGGCCAGCCCTTGCCGATGTCGTGCAGCAGCGCGGCGACCAGCAGCAGGTCCGGGCGGGCCACCCGGCGGGTCATCGCGGCGGCCCGCACCGCCGTCTCCACCAGGTGCCGGTCCACCGTCCAGCGGTGCACCGCGTTGCGCTGCGGACGGCAGCGCACCCGCTCCCAGTCCGGAATCAGCCGGCGGACCAGCCCCTCCGCCTCCAGCGCCTCCCACACCGGGACGGCCGACTCCCCCGCGCCCAGCAGGGTGACCAGCTGCTCGCGCGCCTCGTCCGGCCAGGGCACCGGCAGCGGGCGGCACTCGGCGGCCAGCCGGCGCACCGTGGCGTACGAGACGGTCAGCCCGTTCTGCGCGGCGGCGGCCGCGGCGCGCAGCGGCAGCACCGGGTCGGCGGCCGGGCGGGCGCCCTGGGCAAGCACGGCCTCGCCGTCCTGCTCGACCACGCCCTCGGCGAGCGGCCGCCGCTCGACCGCGCCCCGGGCCACCGCGCCGGAGCCGCGTCCGGTGCCGGCGAACGGGATGCCCAGCCGGCGCACCCGCCGGCCGCGGCCGCCGCGGGCCGCGAGCACCCGGTCCACCGCCCGCCAGGTGACGTCGCCCGCGTACGCGACGGTGCGGGCGGCCTCGTAGACCCGGCGCAGCAGGGTGTCGGCGTCCAGCACCCCGAGCCGCTCGGCGACCTGGTCCTGGTCCTGGAGGCCGAGCCGGTCGGTGGCCCGGCCGGTGACCAGGTGCAGGGCGTCCCGCACGTCGGCCAGCCACCGCGCGGCGTCGTCCAGGCCGTCCCGGGGCGCGTCGGCCAGCCAGCTGGCGGCGATCGCGTCCAGCGCCACGACGTCGCGCAGGCCGCCGCGGGCCTCCTTGAGGTCGGGCTCCAGCAGGAAGGACAGCTCACCCTGCCGTTCGGCCCGCTCGCGGCCCAGCTCGCGCAGCTCGGGCAGGCGCGCGGGGGCGCTCGCGCGCCAGTCGGTGAGCACCGCGGCGCGCAGCGCGTCGGTGAGCGCCCGGTCCCCGGCGAGGTGCCGGGCGTCCAGCAGGCCGAGCTGGGCCTTGAGGTCGGCGGCGGCGACCGCGCGGGCCTCCGCGACGGTGCGCACCGCGTGGTCGAGCCTGGCGCCCGAGTCCCAGACCGGGTACCAGATCCGCTCGGGCAGCTCCCCGGCGACCGGACCGTCGTGCAGCAGCAGGACGTCCAGGTCGCTGCGCGGGGACAGCTCGCCCCGCCCGTAGCCGCCGACCGCGACCAGCGCGACGCCGGGCGGGGCACCGGCGGCCGCGAGCAGCCCGGCCAGCCAGTCGTCGGTGAGCCGGGCGAGCGCCCGGCGGCGGGGGCGGCCGCCCGGGCCGGGGGCGGCGAGCAGCGCGGCCCGGGCGGCGGCGGCACAGCCGACGGGGTCGGAGGGGTCGACGGGGTCGGAGGGGCTGGTCTCGGTGGTCATGCGCGTGGGTCCCGTCCGTCGTGCTGGGTGAACCGTCCTGCCCGCGGGTCGGCCGTTCGGCCGGTCGGCCGGTACGGAAGCGCCGGTACGCCGCCGGGCGGACCCGCACCCTCCCGGGTGAACGGGCCCGCCGTCCGGCGCGGGGCGACCGGCCGCCGGGCTACAGGGCGTCCGGGCCGCGCTCGCCGGTGCGGACCCGTACGGCGGTGTCGACCGGCACGCTCCACACCTTGCCGTCGCCGATCTTCCCGGTCCGGGCGGCCTTCACCAGGACGTCGATCAGGTCCTCGGCGTCCTCGTCCTCGACCAGGACCTCGATCCTGACCTTCGGCACCAGGTCCACGGTGTACTCGGCCCCCCGGTACACCTCGGTGTGGCCGCGCTGGCGGCCGTAGCCGCTGGCCTCGGTGACGGTGAGGCCGTGCACCCCGAAGGCCTGGAGGGCGGACTTCACCTCGTCCAGTCGGTACGGCTTGATCACGGCGGTGATGAGCTTCATCGGGCGTCGACCTCGGTCCTCTTCTCGGCGGGCTGCACGGCGGGCTGGGCGGCACCGGGTTCCGCGACGCCGGTCCGTTCGCCGGTCCGTTCGGTGGACCGTCCGGCGGACCGCTCGGCGGCGGACGTCGCGGCAGCGGCGGCCAGGCCCGGCAGGGCCCGGGCCAGCCCCGCGCCCACGGCGGTGAAATCGTAGGCGGACTCGGCGTGTTCGGCCTGGTCGATGCCGGCCGTCTCGACCTCGCCGGAGACCCGGAAGCCGACCAGCCGGTCGACCGCCTTGGCCAGCAGCCAGGACAGCACGAAGGAGTACGCCGCGACCACCGCCACGCCCATCGCCTGCTTGCCCAGCTGGCCGATCCCGCCCCCGTAGAACAGGCCCTTGACGCCCTGGCCGACCCCGCCGGTGGCGAACAGGCCGACCAGCAGCGAGCCGACCGCCCCGCCGACCGCGTGCACGCCCACCACGTCGAGCGAGTCGTCGAAGCCCCAGCGGTACTTGAGCGAGACGGCGGCGCAGCAGACCGCGCCCGCGACCAGTCCGATCGCCACCGCGCCGAGCGGGCTGACCGAGCCGCAGGCCGGGGTGATCGCGACCAGTCCGGCCACCGCGCCGGAGGCGGCGCCCAGCGTGGTGAAGGCGCCGTGCCTGAACCGCTCGTAGACCAGCCAGCCGACCAGCGCCGCGCCGGTGGCGACCTGGGTATTCACCATGGCCATCGCGGCGACGCCGTTGGCGGCCAGCGCCGAGCCCGCGTTGAAGCCGAACCAGCCGAACCAGAGCAGCCCGGAGCCGAGCATCACCAGCGGCAGGCTGTGCGGGCGCATCGGGTCCTTCTTGAAGCCGATCCGCTTGCCCAGCACCAGGCAGAGCGCGAGGCCGGCGACGCCCGCGTTGATGTGCACGGCCGTCCCGCCGGCGAAGTCGATCACGCCGTTGCGGTCGCCCAGCCAGCCGCCGTGGCCGCCGTCGAAGAAGAACACCCAGTGCGCGACCGGGAAGTAGACGACCGTCACCCAGAGCGCGATGAACAGGCCCCAGGCGGCGAATCTGGCCCGGTCCGCGACGGCGCCGCTGATCAGCGCCGGGGTGATGACCGCGAACATCAGCTGGAACAGCGCGAAGGCGGTGACCGGGATGGAGCCGGTCAGCTCGTCGAGGCCTAGGCCGCGCATCCCGAGGTGGTCCAGGTTGCCGATCAGGCCGGCGAAGGAGTCGGACCCGAAGCTGAGCGAGTAGCCGTAGAGGACCCACAGCACGCTGACGATGCCGAGCGAGAGGAAGCTCATCGCCAGCATGTTCAGCGTGCTCTTGGCCCTGACCATGCCCCCGTAGAAGAAGGCCAGCCCTGGGGTCATCAGCATGACCAGGGCCGCACTGATGAGTACGAAGGCGGTGTCGCCCGCGCTGAAGCCGTCCGGCATCGGCGTCTCCTCTGCGTCCAGGCCGATCCGCACCCGGGGACCCGTCCCGTGGTGCCACCCGGGGTGTCGGCGTTGAGGAGGAGCGTGCCGAAGGCTGGTTTCGGCCGGTGCGGCCGGTTGTTTCACCGCGGTGACGCGTGCGACGCGCGGGTTACGGCTGCGTGAACCGCGGCCGCCGCGGCCCGGCCGGGCCGGGCCGGACCACCGGACGCCGGACATGCCACCGACCGTGACGGCGGCGGCCGCCACGGTCGGTGGAGCTTTTCCTTCGGACGGCCCTGGCGGGCCTCCGGTCAGACCACCGAGACGAACTCCGGGATGTCCTGGACCACCCGCTCCTTGAGCCGGCTCACCGCGTCCACGCCCTTGAACCGGGCCGACGCGGCCTCCGTGGTCTTGCGGACCCGGGAGTTCAGCCGCTCCGAGCGCACCTTGGTGGCGATGTCCACCGCCTGCTCGGCCATCACCACCGCCTGCTCGGCCTCCTTCTGCAGCAGGTGGACGCTGGCCATGCCGATCAGGTTGAAGGCGTACGAGCGCACGTGGTCGGCGTCCTGGCGGAACAGGTCGACCGCGGTCTCCATCACCGGCGCGGACAGCGAGGCGTACAGCTCGGCGTTGTCCGAGTGGTACGCGAGGTCGCGGAAGGAGTGGGCGTTCTCGGCGTTCAGCTCGGCCGGCGAGAAGAACTTCAGCCAGTCCGGGTCCTGGTCCCCGTCCCGGATGTCGGTGAAGGTGTCCTCGGCCAGCCGGATCGCCCGGGCGCAGCGGTTGACCTCGCCGATGGTGGCGTAGGCGCGCGCCTCCATCGCGTACAGCAGGGACTGCTGGCGCGGGGTGGCGGCGTCGCGGCTGCCGTACTGGGCCAGGTGGATGAGTTCCAGGGCGTCCTCGCCCCGGTTGAGGTGGATCATCTGGCGGCTCATGTCGGTGAGGATCAGCGCGCCGAACGGGCGGTCGCCGGCCTCCTTGGCCGCGTGCAGGGCGAGCACGTAGTACTTCTGCGCGCTCGGGTGCATCCCGACGTCGTACGACATCCACCCGGCCAGGTGGGCGAGTTCGGCGGTGAGCCGGAACAGCCGCTTGGTGGTGTCCTCGCTGTACGTCTCCTGGAGCAGGTCGGTGACCTCGTGCAGCTGGCCGACGACGGCCTTGCGGCGCAGCCCGCCGCCGTTCTGGGCGTCCCACTGCCGGAACATGACCGTGGTCTGCTCCAGCAGTTCGAGCTCGGGTTCGGAGAGCCGGCCGGTGAAGGCCTCGCCGCCGTTGGCCGCGGTGAGGATCGGGGTGGGGACGCCGCTCGGGCCGGGGGCGAGCCAGCGCTGCATCGGCTCGATCAGCGCGGCGCCCGCGGTCAGCGCGAGTGAGGTGCCGAGGAAGCCCCGGCGGTTGAGCATGAGGTCGCTGCGGGAGTAGTCGCTGATCAGCTGGACGGTCTGCTGGCCGCTCCACGGCAGGTCGACGCCGCCGCCCACGGTGGAGACCGGGATCGCGGCGCGCAGGCCGAGGTCCTCGATGGAGACCACCGAGCCGAACCGCTCGGAGAAGAGTTCCGACATGATCTTGGGGATCGGCTCGCGGGGCTGCTCGCCGTCGAGCCAGCGGCGCACCCGGGAGGTGTCGGTGGACACGTGGTGGGCGCCGATCTGCCGGGCCTTGCGGTTGACCTGGCGGGCCAACTCGCCCTTGGACCAGCCACTGCGGGCGAACCACGTGGTCAGCTTCTCATTCGGTTGCTTCTCTGCCATGGGTAACGTCCCCATCCCGCCCGGCCCCTACCGGGGCCCCCGATCGTGACCGCCCGACGGTTGCGGGCTCTTGCCAGACGTGCCGTGCCTGAGGTGCCGCGGCGCCGCCGTACCGCAGCGCCCTCGCACTGGTGTGCCATCGTTGCGGACGATCCGTCAGATTCCCAACTCCCGTTGCCCGACGGCCCGGGACAGACTCCTCGACGACATCCGCACGCTGAACGTAATGCCCCGTGAGGGGCCCATGGGAGCGCCCCTGGCGAAACGCCACCTTTCGCCACCCCCAGGAGTGAACCGAAGCCCGGGGGCACACGCTTCACTTAGGGAGTCCCGACGGCCCGGCATATGCGGGCCGCCAAGTCCCCCGGCCCATCCCGGAGGACCGGCGGAACCCGCAACCCACCGCAGCCACAGGCGAGTTCACCGTCCACTCGGGACGGCGACAGCCCCACGAACACGACGATCCGGCATCGGCGCCGCCCCCACAAGGCGGCGCCCGAGGCGCACCGCCGGAACAGGCGCACACCACGCGCTGCGCGCCGCCACCGCACTACGCACCACACGGCTGACAATCGACACACAGTCACCGTCCCGTAACCATCGGCAACAAGAACCTGTTGGGGGAGGCATGGACAACCTGTTCGGCGAACTTCGACTGGGGCACCTGCGGCTGGCACCGCTGGGCGCGCGCCGCCGCACCAAGGTCACCGCGTCCCAGGCCGCCGCGGAGTACACCGGCCGCTGGGGCTGGGCGGTCGTCACCGGCGATCCGGAGACCGGCACCCCGGTCGCCGGCGCCACCGCCCCGCCCCGCTGTCCCTGCGGCTCCCCCCGCTGCGCCGCGCCCGGCCTGCACCCCGTGCGGGGCGGCGGCCGGGCCCGCGCCGCCCGCACCGAGGGCGCGGTGCTGTTCCCCACCGGCCGCGCCTTCGACGTCCTGGACGTCCCCGAGCAGGCCGGCCTCCAGGCCCTGGTCCGGCTGGAGCGGATGGGCACCCAGGTGGGCCCGGTGCTCGCGCCCCCCACCGGCCGGCTCCAGTTCCTGGTCGCCGCCGGCACCGCCCGGCACCTGCCCGACCTGCTGTACCGGATGGGCTGGGACGACGCCGCGCTCGACCTGGTCTGCCACGGCGAGGGCGGCCACGTCGCCGCCCCGCCCACCGTCCTCGGCGGCCTCGGCCCGGTCCGCTGGCTGCGCCGCCCCACCCGCGACAACGCGGGCTGCCCGCCGGAGGCCCGGCTGCTGCTCGGCACCCTCGCCTACGCCTGCCACCGCGGCCGCGAGCGCACCGCCGAGCCGGCCTGGATGGCCTCCTGACCGCCCCGCCCCGGCACGCGGAAGGGCCCGCCCCCTGGAGGGGGCGGGCCCTTCGTGCGCTTCCCTGATCGAGTGCTTCGCGGAGGCTGTCAGTCGCCGATCAGCGCGTCCACGAACGCCCCCGGCTCGAACGGGGCCAGGTCGTCCGCGCCCTCGCCCAGGCCGATCAGCTTGACCGGCACGCCCAGCTCGCGCTGGACCGCGACCACGATGCCGCCCTTGGCGGTGCCGTCCAGCTTGGTCAGCACGATGCCGGTGATGTCGACCACCTCGGCGAACACCCGGGCCTGGATCAGGCCGTTCTGGCCGGTGGTGGCGTCCAGCACCAGCAGGACCTCGTCCACCGGGCCGTGCTTCTCGACGACCCGCTTGACCTTGCCCAGCTCGTCCATCAGGCCGGTCTTGGTGTGCAGGCGGCCGGCGGTGTCGATCAGCACGGTGTCCGCGCCCTCGGCGATGCCCTCCTTGACCGCGTCGAAGGCGATCGAGGCCGGGTCCCCGCCCTCCGGGCCGCGCACGGTGCGCGCGCCCACCCGCTCGCCCCAGGTCTGGAGCTGGTCGGCGGCGGCGGCGCGGAAGGTGTCGGCGGCGCCGAGCACCACCGTACGGCCGTCGGCGACCAGGACGCGGGCCAGCTTGCCGGTCGTGGTGGTCTTGCCGACGCCGTTGACGCCGACCACCAGGACCACCGCCGGGCCCTCCTCGTGCTTGGTGGAGCGCACGGCACGGTCGGAGTCCTTGCCGACCAGCTCGACCAGCTCCTCGCGCAGCAGCGCGCGCAGCTCGTCGGGGGTGCGGGTGCCGAGCACCTTCACCCGGGTGCGCAGCCGCTCGACCAGCTCCTGGGTGGGGGCGACGCCGACGTCCGCGGTGAGCAGCGTCTCCTCGATCTCCTCCCAGGTGTCCTCGTCCAGGTGCTCGCGGGAGAGCAGCGAGAGCAGGCCCTTGCCGAGCGAGTTCTGCGAGCGGGAGAGCCGCGAGCGCAGCCGGACCAGCCGGCCGGCGGTGGGCTCGGGCACCTCGATGGCCGGGGCCGCCTCAGCGGTCTCGACGACCTCGGCCTCGGTGGCCTCGACCTCGGCGGGCGCCTCGGCCTCCGGGAGTTGCACCTCCTCGACGGTGCGGCGGGGCGCCTCGGTCGGCGGCGCGGCCTCCTCGCCGACCTGGGGCTCCTGCGGGGTGGGCTTCGGCGCCGTGATGACCGGCGCCTGCGACTTCGGGGGCAGCTGCTGGCGTCGTCTGCCGGAAACGACGAGGCCGGCGATCGCGCCGATGGCGACCACGGCGATGACTACGGCAAGGATCACGTATTCCATATCCGCTCCAGTATCCGCGACCGGAGCCCGGATGGACCGCAGCCGCCCTACACCGATGCGGTGCGTACCGCCCGCGGCCGGCGCTCCCGGTGCTCCTCGCGCAGCCGCTGGCTGATCACCTGCGAGATGCCGTCGCCCTTCATGGTCACGCCGTAGAGGGCGTCGGCCGACTCCATGGTGAGCTTCTGGTGGGTGATCACGATCAGCTGGGAGCTCTCCCGCAGCTCCTCCATGATCCCGATCAGCCGGCGCAGGTTGGTCTCGTCCAGCGCCGCCTCCACCTCGTCCATCACGTAGAACGGGCTGGGCCGGGCCTTGAAGATCGCGACCAGCAGCGCCACCGCGGTCAGCGAGCGCTCGCCGCCGGACAGCAGCGACAGCCGCTTGACCTTCTTGCCCGGCGGCCGGGCCTCGACCTCGACCCCGGTGGCGAGCATGTTCTCCGGGTCGGTCAGCACCAGCCGGCCCTCCCCGCCCGGGAAGAGCCGGGCGAAGACGCCCTCGAACTGGGCGGCGGTGTCGTGGTACGCCGAGGTGAACAGCTGCTCGACCCGCTGGTCCACCTCCCGGACGATGTCCAGCAGGTCGCGCCGGCTGCGCTTGAGGTCGTCCAGCTGCTCGCCGAGGAACCGGTGGCGCTCCTCCAGCGCGGCGAACTCCTCCAGCGCCAGCGGGTTGACCTTGCCGAGCTGCTGGTACGCCTTCTCGGCCGCCCGCAGCCGCTTCTCCTGCTCGGCCCGGACGTACGGGTACGGCTCGCCCGGTTCCGTCCCCTCCTCGGGCGCGGACGGCGGGACGGGCTGGTCCGGCCCGTACGAGGCGAGCAGCTCGCCGCCGTCGATGCCGAACTCCTCCAGCGCGCGGGCCTCCAGCTGCTCGATCCGCAGCCGCTTCTCGGCCCGCAGCACCTCGTCCCGGTGCCCGGCGTCGACCAGCTTGTCCAGCTCCTCCTTGAGCCCGCGGCCGTGCTCCCGGTGCTCGCGCAGCTCGTGCTCGCGCTCGGCCCGCGCCTGTTCGACGGCCGCCCGCCCGGCGTCCGCGCGGGCCAGCGACACCTCCAGGCAGGCCAGCAGCTGCCGGGCGCCCGCCGCGACGGCGTTCGCCACCGAGGCGTCGTGCTCGGCGCGCCGGCGGCGCTCGGCGGCCCGGGCGCGCGCCTCGCGCTCGGCGCGGGCGGCCCGGTCCAGCTGGTCGGCCCGGCCGGCCAGGGCGCGGACCCGCTCCTCGTGGGTGCGCACCGCGAGCCGGGCCTCCAGCTCGGCCTGCCGGGCGTCGCTCGCGGCTCCGGCCAGCCGCTGCTGTTCGGCGGCGTCCGGCTCGTCCTCCCCGGCCTGGGCCGACTCCTCGGCGGCGGCCAGGCGCCGCGCCAGCTCCTCGGCGCCGTCGAGCAGTTCGGCCAGCCCCTGCTCGGCGCGCGCGGCGGCGTCCGACAGCCGACCGGCCTCGCCGGCGGCGGCGCGGGCCTGCCCGCCGAGCCGGCCGAGCGCCCCGGCGACCTGGGCCCGCTCCTTCTCCTCCTGCCGTCTCCGCTCGGCGAGTTGCTCCACGTCGGCGGCCGACTCCCGTCGCTGCTCGGCGAGTCGGGCCAGCCGCTCGGCCGACTCGGCGCAGCGGACGGCGAGTTCGCCGATCGCCCGGGCCGCCTCGTCCACCGCGGCCTGGGTCTCCAGCAGGCTCGGCGCGCCGCCGGAGCCGCCTTGGGCGAAGCCGGCGCCGAGCCGGTCCCCGTCGGCGGTGACGGCGCACAGCGCGGGGTGCCCGGCGACCAGCCGCAGCGCCCGGTCGAGGTCCGCGACCACCGCCACCCCGGCCAGCAGCCGCCGGACCGCGCCGAGCAACTCGGCCGGGCCGTCGACCAGTTCGGCCGCCCAGCGGGCCCCGTCCGGCAGCTCCCCCGCCGACCCGGCCGCCTCGGCGGAGCCGGCGGTACCGGCGATCAGCAGCGCGGCCCGGCCGGCGTCCTCGGCCCGCAGCAGCCGCAGGGCCCCGGCGGCGGTGGACGGCGAGTCGACGGCCACCGCGTCGGCCGCCGCACCGAGCGCCGCCGCGAGCGGCACCTCGTACCCCGGCTCGATCCGCAGCAGCGCGGCCGCCGGGCCGAGCAGCCCGCCCAGCCGCTCCCCCGCGTCCAGCAGCGCGCCGGTGCCGTCCTTGCGGCGCAGGCCGAGGGAGAGCGCCTCGTGCCGCGCGGTCAGCCCGGCCCGCTCGCGCTCGGCGGCGACGGACGCCTCCCGGGCCGCGGCCAGCTCCCCTTCCACCGCGGCGAGGTGCTCGCGCGCCCGCCGGTACCGGGCCTCGGCCTGCTCGTCCTCCCCGGCCAGGCCGTCCACCTGCCGCTGGAGTTCGTCCAGCTCGCCCCGGGCGGCCTCGGCGCGCTGCAGCGCCTCGTCCCTGGCCTCGGCGAGCCGACCGATCTCGGCCTGCGCGGCGGCGGCCCTGGACCGGGCGGCGGCGGCCTGGCCCTGCAGCCTGGCCAGGCCCTCCCGGCGGTCGGCGATGGCCCGGGCGGCGTCCCGCAGCCGGCGCTCCTCGGCGGCCAGCTCCCGCTCCAGTCCGTCCCTGCGCTCGACCGCCTCGGCCAGCGCGTACCGCGCCTCCTCCAGCGCCTCGGTCAGCGCGGCCTCCTCCTCGCGGACCCGCGCGGCCTCCCGTTCCGTGTCCTCCGGGTCGCGCCCGCGCCGCTCCTCGCCCCGGCCCCCGGCGACGGCGTGCCGGGCGCGGGCCTCGGCCAGCCCGACGGTGCCGCGGGTGCGCTCGGCGAGCGCGGAGAGCCGGTACCAGGTCTGCCGGGCGGTCTCCAGTCCGGGGCCGAGCTGCTCGACCTGCGCCTCCAGGACGCGTTCGCGCTGCACCGCCCGGGCCAGCTCCTGCTCGACGGTGGTGCGGCGCAGCCGCAGCGCCAGTTCGTCCGCGACCTCGGCCTCGACGGCCCGGCGCAGCGCGCACAGGTCGTCGGCGAGCAGCCGCAGCCGGGCGTCGCGCAGGTCGGCCTGGATGCCGGCGGCCCGACGGGCGATCCGGGCCTGTCGGCCGAGCGGTCCGAGCTGGCGGCGCAGTTCGGCCACCAGGTCCTGGACCCGGTTGAGGTTGGCCTGCATCGCGTCCAGCTTCCGCAGCGCCTTCTCCTTGCGCTTGCGGTGCTTGAGGACGCCGGCCGCCTCCTCGATGAAGGCGCGCCGGCCCATCGGGTCGGCGTGCAGCACGGAGTCCAGCTGGCCCTGCCCGACGATGACGTGCATCTCGCGGCCGATGCCGGAGTCGGAGAGCAGCTCCTGGATGTCCAGCAGGCGGCAGGTCTCGCCGTTGAGGGCGTACTCGCTGCCGCCGTTGCGGAACATGGTCCGGGTGATGGTCACCTCGGAGTAGTCGATCGGCAGGGCGCCGTCGGTGTTGTCGATGGTGAGGCTGACCTCGGCCCGGCCGAGCGGGGCGCGCCCGCTGGTCCCGGCGAAGATGACGTCCTCCATCTTGCCGCCGCGCAGCGACTTGGCGCCCTGCTCGCCCATCACCCAGGACAGCGCGTCGACCACGTTCGACTTGCCGGAGCCGTTCGGGCCGACGACGCAGGTGATGCCGGGCTCGAAGCGCAGGGTGGTGCTGGAGGCGAAGGACTTGAACCCGCGCAGCGTCAGACTCTTCAGGTGCACGCGGCCGGTCCCCTCTATCGCTCAGACGGGAACCGACTGTATCCGGAGCCGGACACGACGAAGGGACGCCACATCAGGGCGTCCCTTGCAAGCTGCGTCCCTTTCGGGGCGGCTCGGTGCGCAACGGCGTCGATCTGCGAGGACCGGGCGGGACTCAGGTGAGAGCCGGCTCCCGCTGATCCAGATCGATGCTGTTGAGCAGCGAGTGCTCGTCAGCGACAGCGGTGAGAGCGTCGTTCTCAGCCTGCATCCGAAGGAGCTCCGCTTCAAGGTCCTGGACGCGCTGCTGAAGCCGTCGCATCTCGGAGAGCATTCGCGGGTCGGGGCCGCCGACGTACCCGAGAAGCGCCTTTGCCATGATGAATGGTCCTCCACGCTGAGTGACCGAACCGGAACGGTACAGGTCTAGGGGGAAGGGGGACGCACGCGCGGCGCGTCACCGGAAGTGCTGGCTGGGCACTGCGGCACAACCACCGTGAGCTGGGCTCACGGGGGCATGCGCCTACCGGGAGAACGCGGTCGTGTGCGCGGGCTTCCAGCGTCTCACCAAAGACGGAAAGGGTCAACACGATCACCGCACGCTACCGCGCCCCTGTCACCTGCCCGGCGGTGTCATCACGCCTGGGGGGCTTCGGGACGGGTCCACCGCGTGCTCGTGGATCATCGTTCGATGCGGAGTCAACCACGAGTCTGCCCGGATGGCAACCTCGTGACACCGCCGGTTCCGGATCTTTTCCCGGGAGCCCGCGCGGAGCACCGCCGGCGGCCCGGCCCGGCGCGGCTCAGCGGATCTCGAAACCCTCGTAGCCAGGGCCGACGGCCGTCCAGATCTCGGTGACCCCGCTGACGTTCCCCGGGGTCCCCGGGCCGCGCAGCCGGGCCAGCAGCTGCTCGCAGTCGGCCGCGAGCCCCTCGGCCACCACCTGCACCCGGCCGTCGCCGAGGTTGCTGGCGTAGCCGCTCAGTCCGATCTCCAGCGCCCGTGCCCTGGTCCACCAGCGGAACCCGACCTGCTGGACCTTCCCCCGGACCCAGGCGGTCACCCGGACCGGTTCCTCACTGTGGGCGTCGCGACCGTGCATGCCCCGACCCTAGCCGTCCGCGCTCCCGGTCACAGCTCGGCCCCGGCCCGCCTCCGCGGACGACGCCCCCGCGCGAACGGGAGCGGCCCCGCCGGAGAACCGGCGGGGCCGCGGGAGCGTGCGGTCGGTCGAGCGGGTTACCAGTCCCCGCCGCCGAAGTCGCCGCCGCCACCACCGAAATCGCCACCGCCGCCGAACCCGCCGAAGTCGCCGCCGTTGAAGTCGCCGCCGGTGAAGTCACCGCCCTCGTGCTGGTCCTGGTAGCCGTGGCCACCGTCCATCATCGGCGCGGCCGCGTAGGCCGGGGAGCTCATCATCGAGCCGAGCATGGTGCCGACCAGCAGGCCCGGCAGCAGGCCGCCGCCACCGAAGCCGCCGAAGTAGCCGCCCGCCCAGGGCGCGTACGCCGGGCCGGCGTTCCAGTACGGCTGCGGGCCGTGCTCGGTGTCGACGGTGCGGATCGCCGGGTCGAGGCCGGCCGCGAGCCGGTCCGCGTCGGCCTGGCAGACCGGGACGGTGCGCGCGGCGCCGCCGGCCGGAGTCCAGTCCACGTCCTTGACGGACGGGCCGTGCCGCGGGTCCATGAAGCACGGGGGACGGCGCTCGGGCAGCGGCTTCTTCTCCCGCCGGGCGGCCAGGGTGGCCAGCGAGAAGCGGCCGTCCTCGATCGCCTCGGTGACCTGCTTGACGTCCTCGGGCTTCTTCGCCTCGTCCATCAGCCGCTTGGACTTCTCGTACGAGTCCAGGGCGTGGCTGTAGTCGGTGCGCTGGGCGTCGTCCGCGTCGGCCGCGGCCGGGCTGAAGTCGAGCCGCTCCAGCTCCACGCCGAAGGCGGTGATGTCCTCGTCCACCACCCGGCGCAGCTGCTCCAGCTCGGCCCGGGCCTGCGCCTCCTTGCGCTGCTTGGCGCGGCGGAACAGGAGGAAGACGCCGGCGCCGGCCAGCGCGACCAGCACCACCGGGATGACCACCCAGGCGATCGAGGTGCTGTGGTTGACCCCGGTGCCCTTGGTCTGCGGGGCGGCCTGGTCGACGAAGTCGTTCAGGGTGGCGTCGATGTCGCCGTTGTGGGAGCGGAAGGCCGCGCCGGAGATCCGCTCCGGGACGCCGGCGGCGAGCGCGCCGCGGTCGGCGCGGGCGGTGAACTGGTCACCGCGCCAGACCGCGTAGACGCCGTCGACGCCGACCGTGGTGCGGAGGTCCTTGAAGACCGTCGCCTTGGCGAAGGCCGGCGAGTCGGGGACGACCGCGACGAAGATCGGCTTGTCGGCCTTGTCGATCTTCTTGGTCAGGGCGTCGGCCTGGGCCTGGCTGAAGCGGCTGGTCATGGCCGGGTCGACGTAGACCTGGCCCTTCTTCAGGGCGGCGGTGGCGTCGCTCAGGCCGCCGGCCGCCGAGGCCGCGGGTGCCAGCAGGAGCAGCAGCCCGAGCAGCGCCGCCACCAGGGCTAGCGGCCCGGCGCCCCGGGAACGTCGTGCAAGGGTTCTCATGCCCCCGACGCTACCGTGACCGGCCCCTGAGCACGCCATACCCTTCGCATACTGGTACTGACAAGACTCCCCGCCGACCGCCGGGGCCGCCCCCTCCTCGGGGATGATGTTTCCCCCGGTCACCCCTGAGTCGGGGCCCGCGCGGGAACCGCGGGAGGCCGCCGGACGTACGTCCCGGCAGGCCCGGCCCCGCTCCGGGGCACTCCGGGGGGCGTGCCGACCGTACCGTGCGGGCGGGCATAGTGGTCCCGGACCACCGGTCCCATTGCCCTTTCTTTACCCAGACCGTTCTCGACCCACCTCCCGATCGGAGTTCTCGGTGATCATCGGCCTCGTCACCGCCGTGGCGGCATCCGCCTGCTACGGCACCGGCTCGGTCCTCCAGGCTGTCGGATCCCGCCGCTCCGCCCGGGAGGAGGCGGCCAAGGGCGCCACCAGCTCGACCACCGAGCACGGCGGCCCGAGCCTGTCCTCGACCGCGAAGGCCGCCGTCACCTGGGAGTTCATCCTCGGCACGGTGCTCGACCTGATCGGCTTCGGGCTCGGCGCGCTGGCCGCCCGGCTGCTACCGCTGTTCCTCTCCCAGACCATCATCAGCGCCAACCTGGTGATCACCGCGGTGCTCAGCATCAAGCTGCTGGGCATCCGGCTCAAGCAGCTGGAGTGGGCCTCGATCGCCGTGCTCTGCTCGGCGCTGGTGCTGCTGGCCGTCTCGGCCGGGCCGGAGGGCGGCCACCACACCGCGATGGCCTTCCACTGGTGGCTGCTGATCGTCACCACCGTGCTGCTGGTCGGCGGCAGCCTGCTGGTGCGGCGGATGGGCGCCAACGGCGCGATCGTCGCCGGTCTGCTCTCCGGCCTCGGCTTCGGCGCCCTGGGCGTCGGGGTGCGCATCCTCAACGGCATCGAGCCGTTCGCGCTCGGCGAGCTGCTCTCCGACCCGGCGCTGTACGCGGTCCTGGTCGGCGGCATCGGCGGCATGTACATCCACACCGTGGCGCTCCAGATCGGCTCGGTGAACGGCGCGACCGCCGCGCTGGTGGTCGGCGAGACGGTGCTGCCCGGCGCGGTCGGCGTGCTCTGGCTCGGCGACTCCTCCAAGGCCGGCCTGGGCTGGCTCGGCGTGATCGGCTTCCTGCTGGCGGTGGTCGCCGCGGTCGGGGTCGCCTACTTCGGCCAGGACACCCACGGCACGCCCGGGGAACCGGCCGCCGACGAACCCGAACTCGCCCGGAAGTAGCCCGCCTCAGCCCTCGCTGCGGGCGCGCGGCACGCGCTGGCAGCGAGGGCAGAAGTAGCTGGAGCGGTTCATCCAGGCCGCCCGCCGGATCGGGGTGCCGCAGCGGCGGCAGGGCTCCTGCTCGCGGCCGTAGGCGTCGAGGTCCCGGGAGAAGTAGCCGCTCTCGCCGTTCACGTTGACGTAGAGGCTGTCGAAGCTGGTGCCGCCGACGGCGAGCGCCGCGCTCATCACGTCCCGGGCGTTGGCCAGCAGCAGCAGGGCCTGCGGGCGGGTGAGCGTCGCGGTCGGGCGGTCGTAGTGCAGCCTGGAGCGCCACAGCGCCTCGTCGGCGTAGATGTTGCCGACGCCGCTGATCAGGGTCTGGTCGAGCAGGGCGCGCTTGACGGTGGTCCGCTTGGCGCGCAGCGCGGCCACGAAGGCGGCGTCGTCGAAGCGCGGGTCGAGCGGGTCGCGGGCGATGTGCGCGATCGAGACCGGGGTGCCCTCCGGGTCCCCGTCCTCGGCCTCCTCGACCGCCAGGCCGCCGAAGGTCCGCTGGTCGACGAAGCGCAGTTCGCGCCCGCCGTCGGCGAAGCGCAGCCGGACCCGCAGGTGGGTCTCGTCGGGTACGGACGGGTCCTGGACGAGGAGTTGGCCGCTCATCCCGAGGTGGCCGATCAGCGAGAACCCCGCCCCGGTGCCGGCCAGCGGCACCCACAGGTACTTGCCGCGCCGCTGCGCGGTGCCGAGGGTGGTGCCGGTCAGCCGGGCGGTGAAGTCCGCCGCGCCGGCCGGCTGGCGGCGCACCGCGCGCGGGTGCAGCACCTGGACGTCGGCGACCGTCCGTCCGGCCACCCAGGTGGCCAGACCACGGCGGACGACCTCGACCTCGGGAAGTTCGGGCACGGCAACACGCCTCCTGCTCGGTACGGATCAGCAGGAGTGAAGGCTACTGCGGGATCACGCGCCGGCGGGCAGCCGGTCGGCGTACTTCTCCTTGATCGCGCGCCAGGCGCTCTCGGCGGCCTTCTGCTCGGCTTCCTTCTTCGAGCGGCCGACGCCGCTGCCGAAGTCCTCGCCGGCCACCCGGGCCGCCGCGG
The DNA here is from genome assembly GCF_048159585.1 of Kitasatospora sp. SC0581. Classification (NCBI taxonomy): domain Bacteria; kingdom Bacillati; phylum Actinomycetota; class Actinomycetes; order Kitasatosporales; family Streptomycetaceae; genus Kitasatospora; species Kitasatospora sp. SC0581. The sequence goes on from NZ_JBLRWA010000031.1 coordinate 68,521, forward strand.
TGAAGGTCTTCTCGTGGTCCGGACCGGACTCCATGACCACGTACTCCGGCACTCCGATGCCCACCGAGGCGGTGAGCTCCTGGAGGCTGGTCTTCCAGTCCAGGCCGGCGCCGAGCTGAGAGGACTCCTCGATCAGCGGGTCGAACAGCCGGTGGACGAACTCGGTGGCCGCGTCCAGTCCCTGGTCCAGGTAGATGGCGCCGATCACGGCCTCGACGGTGTCGGCGAGGATCGACGACTTGTCGCGGCCGCCGGTACCCTCCTCGCCCTTGCCGAGGCGGATGAACGTGCCGAGCTCCAGACCGCGGCCGACGTCCGCGAGCGCGCGGGAGTTGACCACCGCGGCGCGCAGCTTGGCGAGCGTGCCCTCCGGGACGTCCGGGTGGACGCGGTAGAGGGTGTCGGTCACCACGAGGCCCAGCACCGAGTCGCCGAGGAACTCCAGGCGCTCGTTGGTGGGCAGCCCACCGTTCTCGTACGCGTACGAGCGGTGGGTCAGGGCACGTACCAGAAGGGCGCGCTCGAGCGTGTACCCGAGGCGCCCTTCCAGAACGTCGTATTCGGTCGAAGCCGGCCCGCCGGCCTTGCCGCCGCCCGAAGAGGAACCCTTCGGGGCGATGGTCGCCTTGCGGGTGGAGTTACCGTCCGACATCGATCCGTACACCCCGCCGATCAGACCGAGAGGACCTGGCGACGGTTGTACGTGCCGCAGCTCGGGCACGCGATGTGGCCCAGCTTCGGCTCGTGGCAGCGGTCGCACGCCACGAGGGCCGGAACAACGGCCTTCCAGTTGGACCGACGGTGGCGCGTGTTGCTGCGCGACATCTTCCGCTTCGGAACAGCCACGGCTACTTCTCCTGGTTCTCGGCGAGACCCTCACGGGTGTCGCTGTTCTTAGATCCGTCACCCTCGTCGCCGGGGGCGGCGGAGAGTCCCTGCAGAGCCGCCCACCGGGGGTCGGCGGCATCGTGGTGGTGCGCCGGGTCGTCGCTCAGGCGCGCTCCGCATTCGGAGCACAGGCCCAGGCAGTCTTCCTGGCACACCGGCTGCAGCGGCAGTGCGAGCACCACCGCGTCACGCAGCACCGGCCGGAGGTCGAAGAAGTCGCCCTCCAGACGGTAAGTCTCTTCTTCCGAGTCCTCGTCGAGGTCCTCGGTCCCGGTGGTCCGGGCGCGGTGGCGCTCGTCGGACTCCGGGTAGTAGTACAGCTCCTGGAAGTCCACGTCGATGTCGAACTCGACGGGCTCCAGGCAGCGGACGCACTCGCCCTCGACGCCCGCCTCGGCCGTGCCGGTGACCAGCACGCCCTCGACCACGGACTCCAGGCGGAGGTCCAGCTCGATCGGGCTCTTCTCCGGCACGCCGATCACGTCGATGATCCCGAAGCCCTCGGGGGCCTCCAGGGTCCGGCTCACCTTGCGCATCGAGCCCGGGCGACGACCGAGCTCGTGCGTGTCGAACACGAGGGGGTCGCGGTGGTCGAGGCGGTTCACGGTGTCCTGACTTCCATGGGGGGTTCTTCGATTGCGTCTCCGTCCGGTCGGCGTTGCGCGGGCAAGCCAACAGCCGGACATGGAGAGGCCGGAGTGGTCAGACTACCGGAGTCTCCCGTCAGGCCCAACTTCGGTCCCGTCAGGAGACTCCCGCACCGCCGTGGCGGGGCCGGTTCAGCGGCCGCCGAGCTCCCGCAGCCTGGTCATGTCGATCATGCTGGTGTCGAAGAAGCTGGTCTCGTCCAGACCCTGGCCCTGGGCCTGTCCGTGGCCCTGCGCCTGTCCGTGGCCCTGGGCCTGCCCGTGCCCCTGCTGCTGGTGCGGCACGGCCGGCGGGAGGGCGGGCTGCTGGGGGTAGGCGTAGTCGTCGTACGGCTGCGCGGCGTAGCCCGGCTGCTGCTGGGGATAGCCGTAGCCCTCCTGCCGCTGGTCCGGGTAGCCCTGCTGCTGGTAGCCGCCCTGCTGCTGGCCCCACTGGGTGTTGTGCGGGTCCCCCTGGCCGGCCGGGTCGTAGCCGCCGCCGTACACCTCGGCGTACTGCCCGCCGGGCTGCTGGGCCGCCGCGTACTGGTCGGTGCCGGGGGCCTGCCAGCCGGCCGCGGCCGGGGTCTGCTCCGGCCAGGTCTGCTGCTGCGGGACGTCCTCGCGGTACCAGGCGATGTCCCCGCCGTCGGGGTCGTGGGCGAAGCCCGCGGCCACGGCCTCGGCGCGCTCCTTGGCCTCCTGGGCCTGGTCGGCGGCGGCCAGGTAGGCGCCCAACTCGTCGATGGGCCGCTTGCCGAGCAGCTTGTCCCGGCCCTTGCCGACCGCCTCCAGGGTGGCGCCGAGCACGTTCTCCAGGGTGGCGAGCTTCACATCGACGTACTCGTCGACCTCCGGGCTCGGGCTGATCCGCTGCGGGCGGAACTCCTCGCCGTCGCTCTCGCCCTCGGGCTCGGCCTCGAAGACGCTGGAGTCGCCGCGCAGCTTGGTGCGGCCGCGGCCGACGGCGCCGAGCGTCTTGGTCAGCACGACCTCGAAGTTGGCGAGCTTGCTGTCCACGTAGTCGTCGGCCTCGGCCAGCTTGGCGTCGACCTCGGCACGCGCCTCGGCGAGGATCCGGTCGGCCTGCGCCTGGGCCTGGCGGACCACCTCGGTGTCGGAGATCAGCGAGCCGCGCTCGGCGTGCGCGCCCTGGATGATCAGGTCCGCCTCGGCCTGGGCGCCGGCCACCACCTGCTCGTGGTCGGCCATCACCGACTGGGCCTGGGCGAGTTCGGCGGGCAGGGCCGACCTGAGGTCGTTGAGCAGGCCGATCAGCTCGGCCCGGTTCACCACGCAGGAGGCCGACATCGGCATCGAGCGGGCGTTCTCGACCGCCGCCACGATCTCGTCGACCTTGTTCTGCACGTCCACGGGGCTTCGTCTTTCCGTGTGCCGCCGACGGTCCGGCGGAGGCAGGCCCGACGCGGTGAACCTCACCGCGGGGCAGGGATACAGACTGTACGGCCACTGCCCAGCGGGGTCACAACGCCTGAGCCGAACCGGTCTCCGGGCAAACGGACATGACGTGACGAACCGGCAGGAACCGACAGGCAGTGGACTACTGCGCCGCCTTGCGCTCCGCGATCCGCTCGACCAGCCGGCCGTGCACCGTCTCCGGCAGCAGGTGCGAGACGTCGCCCCCGTACGAGGCGACCTCCTTGACCAGCGTCGAGGAGAGGAAGCTGTACGTCGGCGAGGTCGGCACGAACAGCGTCTCCACCCCGGTCAGCCCGTGGTTCATCTGGGCCATCTGGAGCTCGTAGTCGAAGTCGCTGACCGCGCGCAGGCCCTTGATGATCGCGGGGATGCCGCGCTCCCGGCAGTAGTCCACCAGCAGGCCGTGGTGCGACTCGACCACCACGTTCCCGAAGCCGGCGGTGACCTCCTCGATCAGGCCGATCCGCTCCTCGACGGTGAACATGCCCTGCTTGTTCCGGTTGATCAGGACCGCGACATGCACCACGTCGTACAGCTTCGAGGCCCGCTCGATGATGTCGAGGTGGCCGTTGGTGATCGGGTCGAACGAACCGGGACAGACGGCTCGGCGCATGGCGTGTGTGCTCCCTCGTGGGGTGACGGCTGCTGCGGGCCGCGGCCCGCTACTCCTGCTCGCCGGCCGCGGCGGCGGCGCGACCGTACCAGAGCGTGCCCTCGCCGTAACGGCGGGAGCGCAGCTCCTCGAAACCCTCGGGCCAGACGAACCCGCCGCCGCGGGTGCTGCGCTCCACGGTGACGAGCGTGTCCTCCGCGAGCCAGCCCCCGGCCAGGAGTGTGATCAGCATCTCGCGGACCTCCTCGTCGGTGACCGCGTACGGCGGGTCGAGGAAGACCAGGTCGTACGGGCTCTGCGGGGGCGGGCCGACGATCACCTTCTCCGCCTTGGCGGCCCGCACCTCGGCCCCCGGCAGGCCGATCGTCCGGACGTTCTCCCGGATCACCCGGGCCGCCTGGGCGTCCGCCTCGACCAGCAGGACGTGCTCGGCGCCGCGGGACAGCGCCTCCAGCCCGACCGCGCCGGATCCGCCGAACAGGTCCAGCATCCGGACCCCGTGCAGGGTGCCGCGCAGCGCCTCCAGGGTGGAGAACATCGCCTCACGGGCCTTGTCGGAGGTCGGGCGGGTGCCCCGGCCGGGCGGTACGGCCAGCCGGCGGCCGCCGGCCGCCCCGGCGATCACGCGGGTCATGGTGGTGGGAGGTCCTTTCGTCGCTGCCCGACCACGCTATCCCGATCACCGCACCGCGCTCACGCCGGACGGGCCCTATGCCCGTGCCGGACGGGCGCGCGCCCACGCCGGACGGCCGCGGCCCGGCGGGGAATCCCCCGCCGGGCCGCGGCCGCGCACTCGGGTGGTCAGCTCGCCTCGGAGCCCGCCGACTGGGCCGGGACGCTCGCGCCGAGCAGGGCCGGCGAGGCGTAGCGGGACCAGGACAGGCAGCCGTCGGGCGGGCAGAACTCGGGGCGGCGCGGGTCGTGCCCGAGCTCGCGCAGCTTGGTCCGGACGGAGTCGGGGGTGCGGCCGAAGCGGGCGGCGATCCGGGCGACGGTCTCGCCGTCGTGGAAGCGCCGGACCAGCTCCTCCTCGTGCTGCGGCACCCAGGGGGCGCCGTGGCCGGGGTACAGCTCGCGCAGCACGTCGCGGTCGGGGATGGGCTCGGAGACGTCGGCGACGATCGCCAGCGCCCGCAGCGCGCGGTTGAGCGCGATCCGCAGCGAGGCGACGTCCTCGACCGGCAGGCGGAGCTTGCCCGAGGCGAGCGGTGCGGCGGCCGCCCCCTCGCGCCAGCCGGTCAGGGTGAGGGTGACCTCGCGGTCGTCGTCGCTGGCGAGTTCGATCCGGAAGACCTTGTCGCCCAGCGGGAGCTCGTTGAGATGACGGAATGCCATGGCTTGACCCCCAAGTGTCGTGCCAGGAACGCACCTTGGGGGTGCGCCCTGAACACCTTCATTCTCTCCCGGGGGTCTGACAATTCCGGGGCCGCGCGGCCCGTCCGGAGGCGGCTCAGCCCTTCTCCATGTAGGCCGCGCGGTCCTCGTCGAGCAGGCTCTCCAGCGCGGTGCGCAGCTCCGGGTGGGCGGCCAGGTCCGGGTCCTCGGCGACGAGGCGGGTGGCCTCGGTGCGGGCGGTGAGGATGACCTCCTCGTCCTCCAGCACCGAGAGCACCTTGAGCGAGGACTTCACCCCGGACTGGGCCTGGCCCAGCACGTCGCCCTCGCGGCGCTGTTCGAGGTCGATCCGGGACAGCTCGAAGCCGTCCAGAGTGCCCGCCACCGCGTCCAGCCGGGCCCGCGCGGCGCTGCCCGCGGGCATCTCGCTGACCAGCAGGCACAGGCCCGGCGCGCTGCCGCGGCCGACCCGGCCGCGCAACTGGTGCAGCTGGGAGACGCCGAAGCGGTCGGCGTCCATGATGACCATCGCGGTGGAGTTGGGGACGTTGACGCCGACCTCGATCACCGTGGTGGCGACCAGCACGTCCACCTCGCCGGCCGTGAAGCGGCGCATCACCTCGTCCTTGGCCTCCGGCGCGAGCCGGCCGTGCAGGATCTCCACCCGCAGACCGCTCAGCGGGCCCTTCGCCAGCTTCTCGGCCGTCTCCACCACCGAGAGCGGCGGCCGCCGTTCGTCGCTCTCCGCGCCCGCGTCGGCGACCTCCTCGAAGCCGTCCTCGGCGGCCTTGCGCTTCTTCCTCTTCGGGTCGGCCGCCGGCTCCTCGTCCCCGATCCGGGGGCAGACCACGTACGCCTGGTGGCCCTTGGCGACCTCCTCGCGGACCCGCTCCCAGGCCCGGGTGAGGAAGTTGGGCTTCTCCAGCGCCGGGACGACGTGGGTGGAGATCGGCGAGCGGCCGGCCGGCAGCTGGTCCAGGACGGAGGTCTCCAGGTCCCCGAAGACCGTCATCGCGACGGTGCGCGGGATCGGGGTGGCGGTCATCACCAGCAGGTGCGGCGGCTGCTCGCCCTTGGCCCGCAGCGCGTCCCGCTGCTCGACGCCGAAGCGGTGCTGCTCGTCCACCACGACCAGGCCGAGGTCCTGGAACTGCACCTTGTCCTCGATCAGCGCATGGGTGCCGATGGCGATCCCGGCGTCCCCGCAGGCCATGTCGAGCAGCGCCTGGCGGCGGGCCGGGACGCCCATCGAGCCGGTCAGCAGCACCACCCGGGTGCCGAGGTCGGAGCCGCCGAGCATGCCGCCCTCGGCGAGGTCCCCCATCATCTCGACGACCGAGCGGTGGTGCTGCTGGGCGAGCACCTCGGTGGGCGCCAGCAGCACCGCCTGGCCGCCCGCGTCCACCACGGCGAGCATGGCGCGCAGCGCGACCAGGGTCTTGCCGGAGCCGACCTCGCCCTGGAGGAGGCGGTGCATCGGGTGGTCGGTGGCGAGGTCGGCGGCGATCTCGGCGGAGACCTTCCGCTGCCCCTCGGTGAGGGTGAACGGCAGCCGGGCGTCGAAGGCGTCCAGCAGGCCGCCCTCGCGGGCCGCGCGCGGCTTGGCGGGCAGGGCGGAGTCGGCGGCCCGGCGCTGCGCGAGGGCGACCTGGAGCACGAAGGCCTCGTCCCAGCGCAGCCGGCTCTGGGCGCGCTCGCGGTCGGCGTGGCCGCGCGGACGGTGGATCAGCTCCAGCGCCTCGGGCAGCGGGATCAGGTCGTGCCGCTCGCGCAGTTCGGCGGGCAGCGGTTCGCCGACGTCGCCGAGGTGCTTGGTGAGTGCCGTCTCGACGCAGATCGACAGCTTCCAGCTGGGCATCTGCGCGCTGGCGCCGTACACCGGGATGAGCCGGCCGGCGAACTGCCGCGCGGCGTCGGAGCCGGCGTCCTCGTCGAGCAGCTGGTAGTCCGGCGAGACCAGCTGGCGGGTCCGGTTGAAGACCCCGACCTTGCCCGCGAACAGGCCCTGGGCGCCGGCCCTGAGCTCCTTCTGCCGCCAGCCCTGGTTGAAGAAGACCAGCGAGAGCCGGCTGCGGCCGTCGGTGACGACCACCTCCAGCCGGTCGCCCTTGCGGCCGCGGAACGGGATCAGGGTGACCTTCTCGATCCGGGCCAGCACGGTGACGTGCTCGTCGACCTCCAGCTCGTCCAGGCTGGTGAGCTGGCCGCGCTCGACGTAGCGGCGCGGGTAGTGGTGCAGCAGGTCCCCGACCGTGCGCAGCTTGAGGCTGTCGGCGAGCACCTTCGCGGTGCGGTCGCCGACGAGCTTGGTCAGTGGTTCATCGAGAGCGCCCATCAGCGCCTTGTTTACACCACCGGGCCGACAAACCGGGCCAAGGGCGGCCCCCGCCCCTACTCCACCCCGATGAGCAGCGGTGCCGGTTCCTGCCCGCCGTGGAAGACCACCGCGTCCACCTCGGGCCGCCGGTGCCGGACGTGGGCGACCAGCCGGTCGGCGAGCGCCTCGTCGGTGCCGCCGCCGAGGACCAGGGTGACGAGTTCGCCGCCGGCCCCGAGCATCCGGTCCAGCACGCTCTCGCCGACCTCGGCCAGCCCGGCGCCGATCACCGCGACGTCGCCGTCGATCAGCCCGAGCACGTCCCCGGCCTGGCAGACCCCCGCCATCGTCCAGGACTCCCCCTCGGCGACGGCCAGCTCCGCGTAGCGGGTGGCGCCGGCGGCGGAGGTCATGGCGACCACGTCCTCGTCGAAGCGGCGGCCGCCCTCGTGCACCGCGAGCGCGGCCAGCCCCTGCACCGGCGAGCGGGTGGGCAGGACGGCGATCCGCACCCCCTCCTCGCGCAGCTGGTCGGCGGCGGCCCCGGCGGCGGCGCGCAGCTCGGGGTCGTTGAGCAGCAGGACGACCTCGCGGGCGGCCGAGCGGCGCACCGCGTCGGCGAGCTCGGCGCTGGCCGGCGGGCGGTCCGGGTCGGCGTGCAGGACGACGGCGCCGGCCTGCTCGCAGAGCTCGGCCAGGCCCCCGCCGGAGACGACCGAGAGCACCGCGCGGGCCCGTTCCTCGCGTTCGCCGCGCTCGGCGGCGGTGCCGGAGCGGGCGGCGGCCTCGGCGAAGTGGGTGATCCGGATCTGGTGCGGGCGCCCGGCGCCGACCCCGGCCTCCACGGCGGCGCCCGCGTCGTCCACGTGGACGTGCACGTTCCACAGGCCGTCGCCGCCGCCGATCACCAGCGAGTCGCCGAGCCCGCCGAGCCGCTCGCGCAGCGCGGGCAGCGCCTCGTCTGGGGCGTCCAGCAGGTAGATGACCTCGAAGGCGGGGTGGCCGGGGCCGGGCGGCCGCAGGTGCGTCTCGCAGCTCTCCACGGCCCGGACGTCCCCGCGCAGCGCGACCGGCCCCATCGGCTGCTGCCCGGCGACGGCGTCGGCGAGCGCGCCGAGGACGGCCACCAGGCCGCGCCCGCCGGCGTCCACCACCCCGTTCTCGGCCAGGACGGCGAGCTGCTCGGGGGTGTGCCGCAGCGCGTCCCGGGCGGCCCGGTAGGCGGTGTCGGCGACCTGGGCGAGCCCGCCCCCGGCCCGGTGGGCCTCCCGGGCGGCGACCCGGGCGACGGTCAGCAGGGTGCCCTCGACGGGCTCCGCGACGGCCTGGTAGGCGGAGTCGGCGGCCCGCTGCAGGGCGGCCCGCAGCTGTTCGGCGCCGCCGCCCTCGGCGAGCGTCTCGGCGGTGCCGCGCAGCCACTGGGCGAGGATCACCCCGGAGTTGCCCCGGGCGCCGACCAGCGCGCCGCGGGCCATCGCCCGGACCGTCTCGGCCAGCCCGGGCGCCGGGTCGGCGGCGGGGTCGGCGAAGCGGCTCTCCACCTCGGCGGCGGCGGACTCGACGGTCAGGTAGAGGTTGGTGCCGGTGTCGCCGTCCGGGACGGGGTAGACGTTGAGCGCGTCGATCTCCTCGCGGGCCTGGCCGAGCGCGCGCAGGGCGAGCTGGCACCAGGTGCGCACGGCCGGGGCGTCGAGCGTGTGCAGCACCAGGTCTCCTCCGGACGGGACGCCGCGGCGGCCCGGGGCGGTGACGCGGGCCGGGCGGCGGCAAGGGGTGATACCGGCAGGTTATCGGGGGGCGGGGAGGGCCGTCCGGTCCGGCGGGCAGGAGCGATCACTCGGCCGGTCATGGTAGTTTCGTGGGACGGAAGCAAGCGTTGTATGCTCTTCCGGTTGCCTGGAACCGTCCAGGCTCACCCCCTTGTCCGGTCTGGTTCACGCGAGTGTTCTGGTGGCTGAGCGGGGTTTTCGAAAGTATCTGATCTGAAGTCTTGGAGTGACTCCTGTGGCTGCCAACTGCGACGTCTGCGGCAAGGGGCCGGGCTTCGGCAACAGCATCTCCCACTCTCACCGCCGTACCCCCCGTCGTTGGAACCCCAACATTCAGACGGTGCGCGCTGTGATTGGGCGGACGCCGAAGCGGCTCAACGTCTGCACCTCGTGCATCAAGGCCGGTAAGGTCTCGCGCTGACGCGCAGACCGGCATGCCGGTCCTCCAGTGAGCCGGTTCATCCTCGGATGGGCCGGCTCCACTGTTTCCGTGGCCGGTTGCGCCGATTTCCGGACGTGACCGTGGTGGGCGGGCTCCTCTGAGGAGTCCGCCCACCGCTGTTTTCCGGACGTTCCGGATGTTCCGGACGTTCCGGGCCTCCGCTAGCGCCAGCGCCAGGCGTGGTCGACCGGGCCGATGCCGGCGCCCAGGGCGAAGCCCCCGGCGATCGCGCCGGTGATGTACTCCTTGGCCGAGGCCACCGCCAGCGGCAGCGGCTCGCCCTTGGCCAGGCCGGCCGCGATCGCGCTGGCCAGGGTGCAGCCGGTGCCGTGGGTGTGGCGGTTGTCGTAGCGCGGTGCCCGGAACCAGTGCACCTCGTCCGGTCCGCCGTACAGCAGGTCGGCGGCCTCGCCCGGCAGGTGGCCCCCCTTGACCAGCGCCCAGCGCGGCCCGAGGTCGACCAGCGCCTTGGCGGCGTCCAGCATCTGCGACTCGTCCTCGACGGCCAGCCCGGTGAGCTGGGTCACCTCGTGCAGGTTGGGGGTGGCCAGGGTGGCGACCGGCAGCAGCTTCTCGCGGACGGTGGCGACGGCCTCGGCGACCAGCAGCGCGTCCCCGTGCTTGGAGACCCCGACCGGGTCGACCACCACCGGGGCGTCCACCCCGGCCAGCAGTTCGGCGACGGTCTCGACGAGTTCGACCGAGGCGAGCATCCCGGTCTTCACGGCCTGCACCCCGATGTCGTCCACCACGCTGCGGAACTGCGCCCGGACGGCCTCGGCGGGCAGTTCCCAGTAGCCCTGGACGCCGAGCGAGTTCTGCGCGGTGACGGCGGTGATCACGCTCATGCCGTGGACGCCGAGGGCGAGCATCGCCTTGAGGTCGGCCTGGATGCCGGCGCCGCCGCCGGAGTCGGAGCCGGCGACGGTGAGCACGCGGGGGGGAGCAGTCGAAGCCATGGCCCCAACCTACCCGCGCCGTTTCACAGCACCGCTTCGGACTCCGCCCAGCGGTCCTCCGGCACCGTCTTCAGCCGGGTCACCGCGTCGCCGATCGGCAGCAGTTCGATGCCGGTCCGGCGCAGCGCGGTGAAGTGCCCGAACGCCCCCTGGTGGACGGCCTCCACCGCGTGCCAGCCGAACCGGGTGGCGAGCACCCGGTCCCGGGCGGTCGGGGTGCCGCCGCGCTGGACGTGGCCGAGGATGACCGGGCGGGCCTCCTTGCCGAGCAGGTCCTCCAGCTCGTGGGCGAGCCGGTTACCGATCCCGCCGAAGGTCCGGTGGCCGTACTGGTCGACCTCGCCGTGGTCGAAGCGCATGGTGCCGGGCACCGGGGAGGCGCCCTCGGCGACGGCGATGATGGCGAACTTCTTGCCGCGCGCGAAGCGGTCCTCGATTATCCGGGCCACCGCCTCGATGTCGAAGGGCTTCTCCGGGATCAGGATGCCGTGCGCGCCGCCCGCCATGCCCGCGGTGAGGGTGATCCAGCCGGTGTGCCGTCCCATCAACTCGACCACCATGACGCGCTGGTGGGACTCGGCGGTGGTCTTCAGCCGGTCGATCGCCTCGGTCGCGACGTGCACGGCGGTGTCGAAGCCGAAGGTCACGTCGGTGGCGTCGATGTCGTTGTCGATGGTCTTCGGCACCCCGACCACGGGCAGTCCGGCGTCGCTGAACAGCTTGGCGGCGGTCAGCGTCCCCTCGCCGCCGATCGCGATCAGCGCGTCGATGCCGATCTCCCGGGCGAGCGTCCTGGCGTTCTCCACCGCCCAGGCGATCCGGTCCCGCCGCACCCGGGCCGAGCCCAGGATGGTGCCGCCGAGGGTGAGCAGGCCGGTGACGTCGTCGTGCGTGACCGTCCGGGTGCGGCCCTCGATCAGTCCGAGGAAGCCGTCCAGGATGCCGACGATCTCGTCCCCGTGGACGTCGGTACCCCGGTGCACCACCGAGCGGATCACCGCGTTGAGGCCGGGGCAGTCGCCGCCGCTGGTCAGTACACCGATGCGCATCTGTGGTGTGCTCCCGCTCGCAGTGGTTCGGGCCGCCCGCGCCGGACGGGCGGGCCGGGGTGTCGCAAGCCTACGCACAACGCACCCGCGAAGCCCGTCCCCCGCGCACCGGAGCGTCACGCGCCGCCCGCCGTACAAGGATCGGCGCGCGGCCGCGCGCTACTCGGCGAAGTGGTCCCAGCCGCCGACCCGGTCCCAGGGCGCGCCGTCGACCGTCACCCGGCCGCTGCGGCTGCCCGTCGGGCGGCCGGTCACCTCGCCCACCACCCGCCAGCGGGCCGGGAGTTGGATCCCGCGCGGGAAGGTGGCGACGATCGCGTGGTCCTCGCCGCCGGAGAGCACCCAGACCAGCGGGTCCACCCCGACCGCCTGGCCGATGTCGGCCATCTGCGCCGGGACGTCGAAGTCGGCGGCCTTGAGGTCGATGTCCACCTCGCTGGCCCGGGCGACGTGGCCGAGGTCGGCGACCAGCCCGTCGCTCACGTCGACCATCGAGGTCGCGCCCAGATCGGCGGCCGCCGGGCCCGCGTGGTACGGCGGTTCGGGCCGGCGGTGCGCCTCGACGAAGGCGCGCGGGGAGCGGAAGCCGCGCTGGAGGACGGTCAGGCCGGCGGCCGACCAGCCGAGCCAGCCGGTCACCGCGACCACGTCGCCGACCTGCGCGCCGGAGCGCGTCACCGGCGCCCGCCCCTGGAGGTCGCCGAGCGCCGTGATGGCCAGCGTGACGGTGTCGCCGCGCACCACGTCGCCGCCGACCACCGTCGCCCCGGCCACCTGGCACTCGTCGCGCAGCCCGTCCATCAACTCGGTGGCCCAGGTGGTCGGCAGGTCCGCGGGGGCGACCAGGCCGAGCAGGATGGCGGTCGGCACCGCCCCCATCGCGGCCACGTCGGCGAGGTTCTGGGCGGCGGCCTTGCGGCCCACGTCGTAGGCGGTGGACCAGTCCCGGCGGAAGTGCCGGTTCTCGATCAGGACGTCCGTGGTCGCCACCACCCGGCCGTCCGGAGCCCGTACCACCGCGGCGTCGTCACCCGGGCCGAGGTCGACGGCATCGGTGAGCGGTACCCGGGCGGTCAGCTCCCTGATGAGGCCGAACTCGCCGAGCTCGCCCACGGTCCCCTGCATCTGCCGTCCTCTCGCGTTTCCATCCGATTCGGTCCCCGTCGCGCTCCCCCGCGCGCAGCGTACGCCCTTCGGGAGCATCGAGGTCTCCCCTCCCCGGCCCGCAGCGCGGTAGCGTGGTGATCAGACTGCCGGTGAGCCCACCCACCCACACACCTGACCGGGCGATCACGGCGGCTATCCCCCCTAACCGGCCGCCGGGAGGTCCCCGTGGTACAGGCATACATCCTGATCCAGACCGAGGTTGGCAAGGCCACCGCCGTGGCCCGGACCATCGCCGGGGTCCCCGGCGTCCTGAGCGCCGAGGACGTCACCGGCCCCTACGACGTGATCGTCAAGGCCGAGGCCGAGACGGTGGACGAGCTGGGCCGCATGGTGGTGGCCCAGGTCCAGAAGGTCGACGGCATCACCCGCACGCTCACCTGTCCCGTGGTGCACCTGTAGGCCGGTGCACCCGTGAGCCGGTGTGCCCGTGAGCCGGTGTGCCCGTGAGCCGGCGCACCGGCCCGTCCCGGCCGTCCGGGCCCCGGCTACCATCGGCGGGTGGCCAGAGAACTGCGCGTCCCCGAGGCGCTGACCGCCCTGCCGGCCCCGGTCCGCTGGCTGGCCCTGCCCGTCGCCCTGACCTGCGCCGTCGTCGCGCTGGTCGGCAGCTGGGGCCCGGCCGATCCGGCGGTCGAGGTCCCGCAGCCGACCGGCCGGGCGGCCGGGTACTGCCGGGCGCTCGCCGCCGCGCTGCCCGCCGACCTGCTCGGCCACGCCCGCCGGGACCCGTCGCCCGCCTCGCCGTACGTGGCCGGCTGGGGCGACTCGCCCCGGACGGTGCTGCGCTGCGGCATCGACCGGCCGGAGGAGCTGGACGGCGACCACGCCTCGGACTGGTCCCCGAGTATCGACGACGTCACCTGGTGGTCGCAGAAGCTCGCCGACGGCGGCTACCGCTTCGTGACGACCATGCGCGCCGCCTACGTCGAGGTGACCGTCCCGGCCGGGGCCGCGAAGAACCCCTTCGACCCGGCGGCCGCCCTGAGCGGCGCGGTCAAGGCCAACGTCCCGGGCTGAGCCGAACGGGTCCCCGACGCACCGAGGGCGGGCCGGGAAGCTCCCGGCCCGCCCTCCGCGCGTCCGCTAACGGAGTCCGGTCGAGCGCCGCAGCGCCGTCGCGAGCAGCCGGTCGATCAGCTCCGGGTACGAGACCCCGCTGGCCTCCCACATCTTCGGGAAGGCCGAGATCGGGGTGAAGCCGGGCATGGTGTTGATCTCGTTGATCATCCAGGTGCCGTCCTCCAGCAGGAAGAAGTCCACCCGGGCCAGGCCCTCGCAGCCGAGCGCCTCGAAGGCCTCGACCGCCTGGCGCTGGATCTCGGCGAGCTCCGCGGCGGTGAGGTCCGCCGGGATCTTCACGTCCGAGGAGTCGATGTACTTGGCCTCGAAGTCGTAGAAGTCGAAGCCCTCGCCGACCAGGATCTCGCCGGCCACGCTGGCCCGCGGGCCGTCCTCGAACTCCAGCACGCCGCACTCGATCTCGCGGCCGGTCACGCCCGCCTCGATGATCAGCTTGGGGTCGTGCCGGCGGGCCTCCTCGATCGCCGCGTCGAGGTCGGCCAGGTCCTTCACCTTGGTGATGCCGATGCTGGAGCCGGCCCGGCAGGGCTTCACGAACAGCGGCAGGCCCAGCTCGGCGGCCCGCTCGCGCACCGCCGCGCGGCCCGCCTCGGTCTCCCAGTCGCGCGGCCGCACGATGGTGTAGCGGCCGACGTCCAGACCGTGCGAGGCGAGGATCCGCTTGGCGAACTCCTTGTCCATGCCGGCCGCGCTGGCCAGCACGCCGTTGCCGACGTACGGGACGCCGGAGAGCTCCAGCAGGCCCTGGAGCGTGCCGTCCTCGCCCCACGGGCCGTGCAGCAGCGGGAAGACCACGTCGACCTCGCCGAGGGCCTTGGGGGCGCTGCCCGGCTCGGTCAGGACCACCTCGCGGTCGCCCGGGGCGACCGGCAGCGCGACCTGGCCGTCGACGCCCTCGGCGACGTGCGCCACGTCCGGCAGCTTCCCGTCGGTGATGGCCATCCGGGCCGGCTCGTCGCTGGTCAGCGCCCAGCGGCCCTCGTGCGTGATGCCGATCGGCAGCACGTCGTACTTGTCGCGGTCGATCGCCCTGAGCACACTGCCCGCGGTGGAGACCGAGATCGCGTGCTCGGAGCTGCGCCCGCCGAAGACCAGCGCGACGCGCGGCTTCCGGTCGGACCGGTTCGGGGAGGACTGTTCGATGCTCATATCGGGTTTGAGACTACCGTGCGAGGCCCTTCCGGGAAGTCAGCGGCGCCGCACCCTCGGCGCCGCCGCTCCGGTCAGCGCCGCTCGGCTCAGCGCCGCTCCGGCTTGGCCGAACGCGACATCAGCGCCTGCAGCGCCTCCTGGGTCGGCCGCCCGTTGTGCACCACGTCCACCACGGCCTCGACGATCGGCATGTCGACCCCGTTGCGCCGGGCCAGGTCCAGCACCGACTCGCAGGACTTGACGCCCTCGGCGGTCTGCCGGGTGGCCGCGCGGGCCTCCTCCAGCGTCATGCCCCGGCCCAGGTTCATGCCGAAGGTGTTGTTGCGGGACAGCGGCGAGGAGCAGGTGGCCACCAGGTCGCCCATCCCGGCGAGCCCCGCGAAGGTGTGCGGGTCCGCGCCCAGCACCTCGCCGAGCCGGGTGGTCTCGGCCAGCCCGCGGGTGATCAGCGTCGCCTTGGTGTTGTCGCCCAGCCCCATGCCGGCCGCCATGCCGACCGCCAGGCCGATCACGTTCTTGACCGCGCCGCCGAGTTCGCAGCCCACCACGTCGGTGTTGGTGTACGGCCGGAAGTACGGCGTGTGGCAGGCCGCCTGGAGCCGCTTGGCGACCGCCTCGTCGGAGCAGGCGACCACGCTGGCCGCGGGCTGCCGGTTGGCGATCTCCTTGGCCAGGTTGGGCCCGCTGACCACCGCGACGCGCTCCTGACCGACCCCGGTGACCTCGTCGATCACCTCGCTCATCCGCTTGGCGGTGCCGAGTTCGATGCCCTTCATCAGGCTCACCAGCACGGTCTGCGGCTCGATCAGCGGCGTCCAGGCGGCCAGGTTGTCGCGCAGCGTCTGCGAGGGCACCACGAGCACCGCGAAGTCGGCGCCGGCCAGCGCCTCGGCGGCGTCGGTGGTGGCCCGGACGGTGTCGGGCAGCCGGACGCCCGGCAGGTAGTCCGGGTTCTCGTGGGTGGAGTTGACGGCGTCCACCAGCTCCTGGCGGCGGGCCCAGAGCACGACCTCGCAGCCCGCGTCGGCGAGCACCATCGCGAACGCGGTGCCCCAGGAGCCGGTTCCCATCACGGCGCAACGGGTCACTTGCCGGCCTCCTCGGTGCCCTTGCCCGGCTCGCCCTTGGCGCGCCGGCGCTCGGCCAGCGCTGCCGCGGCGCGCTCCCGGGCGGCCTTGCGCATGTCGTAGCGCTCGGCCGGCGGCTCCTCGCCCCGGACTTCGGCCAGCACGGCGGTGATCGCCGTCATGATGTCCTCGGTCGCGTCGGCGAGCACCTGGGCGGTGAGCTCCTGCCCCTGGTACCGGCTCAGGTCCACCGGCGGCCCGGCCGCGACGGTGACCCGGTGCCGCGGGAACAGGTTGAACCGGCCCTTCCCGAAACCGGGCCGGCCGTACGGCGGGATGATCTCGTGGGCGCCCCAGTGCGCGACCGGGATGACCGGCGCACCGGTCATCAGCGCGACCCGGGCGACCCCGCTCTTGCCGGTCATCGGCCACAGGTCGGGGTCCCGGGTGAGCGTTCCCTCCGGGTAGAACTGCACGCACTGGCCGCCGTTGACCGCGTCGATCGCGGCCCGGAACGCCTGCGCGGCGTCGGTGGACTCGCGGAACACCGGGATCTGGCCGGTCTTGCGCAGCATGAACCCGATGAAGGGGACGGAGAACAGCGAGGACTTGCCGAGAATGCGCGGCGGACGCCCGCTGTTGTACTGCCAGTGCGCGTAGATCACCGGGTCGATGATCGAGTTGTGGTTCACCGCGGCGATGAAGCCGCCGTTCCTCGGAACGTGCTCCCAGCCCCGCCAGTCGGGCTTCACCAGGGCGGTCGTCACCGGCTTCACCAGCACGGCCGCGAAGCGGTACCAGATGCCGTAGTCGGCGTTGCCGAACTTGGCGTACGAGCGGCGGGCCACCCCAGCTCCTTCTCATCCGATGCGGCACGGATTACCGCGGTCATGGTGTCCCGGTGCCGCGCACCGCTTCCGCCGGTGCCCGGGCCACGGGCGCGGAACAGTGTCGCCCGCCCGCTCACCGGCTGTCGAGCAACCGCGCCAACCCGCCCGGCGGGCGTGATCAAACGCACGTCCGCACAGCTCGAACGGCCTGGCGAGGGCTCCGGGACCGGCGCCAGAATGACGCCGGTGACCCAGGACACCGTACGCCCCAGTGAGCCCGTCGCGCCCCCCGCACCCACGGCCGGCTGGTCGCTGGTGCTCCCGCTCAAGCCGCTCGCCCTGGCGAAGAGCAGACTGGCCCCGTACGCCGGGCCGCACCGGGCCGACCTGGCGCTGTCCTTCGCCCTGGACACCGTCGCCGCCGCCCTGGCCACCCCGGACGTCGACCGGGTCCTGGTGGTCACCCGCGACGCCGAGGCCGGCGCCCGGCTGGCCGCGCTCGGCGCCCTGGTGGTCGCCGACGAGCCCGGCGGCGGCCTCAACCGGGCCCTGGCGCACGGCGCCGCGGCCGCCCTGGCCCTGGCCCCGCGGGCCCCGCTGGCGGCGCTCTCGGCGGACCTCCCCGCGCTGCGCCCGGCCGAACTGACCCGGGTGCTGGGCGCGGTGCCGCCGGACGGCCGGGCCTTCCTGCCGGACTCCCCCGGCCTCGGCACCACCCTGCTCGCCTGCGCGCCCGGGCGACCGCTCTCCCCCGCCTTCGGGGACGGCTCACGGGCCCGGCACGCGGCCGGCGGAGCGCTCGAACTGCGCCTGCCGGACGTGGAGTCGGTGCGCCGGGACGTGGACACCGGGACGGACCTCGGCGAGGCCGCGGCGCTCGGCCTCGGCCCGCACACCAGCGCGCTGTTCGCCCGCCTGAGCCTGCGCTGAGCCCGCCCCGGCCCCTCCGGAGCCCGCCCGGCCCGGCGCCGACCTGCTCCCCGGCCCGGGCGGGGCCGCTCGCTATGCTGCACGCATGCAGGCCACCGCGTTCACCTTCGACCCCGCCACCCGGGCCGGCTCCGTGCTGCTCGACGACGGGACCCCGGTGCCGTTCGACGCGGCCGCCTTCGACGCCGGCGGCCTGCGGCTGCTGCGCCCCGGACAGCGGGTGCGGATCCGCACCGAGGGCACCGGCGAGGCCCGCCGGGTGGTCTTCGTGACGCTCCAGACCTTCCCCGACCCCGCCGAGGGCTGACGGCCCCGTCGGGCTCCACCCGCGCCGCCGGAACCTTCGGGCCCGACCGGCCCCGCCGGGGACCGGCCCGCACCCCGCCACCCCGCTCGGAACCGCCCCCTGCCGACGCACGCCGCGGATTCCTGACTAAGCGCCCGGAAATCGAAAGAGCCGCGGCGACCGGTCTCCGCGAATTCACGGGAGGGGGGGTGCCGCGGCTCTGGGCCGAAGGCCGTCCGAAGACGGTCGCGCGGGACTTACTTGGCAGAGGTCTTGCGCGCGGTGGTCTTGCGGGTGGCGGTCTTCTTCGCCGGCGCCGTCTTCTTGGCGGTGGCGGCCGCCTTCTTGGCGGTGGCCGTGGTCTTCTTGGCGGCGGCCGTGGTGGTCGCCTTCTTCGCGGCGGCCGTCTTCTTGGTGGCGGCGGCCTTGGTCGCGGTCGCCGTCGCCTTCTTGGCGGCGGTGGTCTTCGCGGCCGTCGTCTTCGCGGCGGTGGTCTTCGCGGCGGACTTCTTGGCGGTCGCCGTGGTCTTCTTGGCGGCGGCCGTGGTGGTCGCCTTCTTGGCGGCGGCCGTGGTCGCCGTCTTCTTGGCGGCGGCCTTCTTGGCGGCCGGGGCGGCGGCAGCGGCGGCGGCGCGCTTGGTGGCGGCACGCTTGGCGGCCGGGGTGGCGGCCACGCCGCTCTTGCCCGGGGTGAGGGAGCCCTTGGGGGCCTTCTTCACCGAGGGGCCTTCCTTCGGCAGCTTCTTGCTGCCGCTGACCAGGTCCTTGAAGCCCTGGCCCGGACGGAAGCGCGGGACCGAGGTCTTCTTGACCTTGACGCGCTCGCCGGTCTGCGGGTTGCGGGCGAAGCGCGCGGAGCGCTCCACCTTCTCGAAGGTGCCGAACCCGGTCACCGAGACCCGGTCACCGGCCACAACGGCACGGACCATGGTGTCGAGCACTGCGTCGACGGCCTCTGCGGCAGCCTTGCGACCGCCCAGCTGCTCGGCCACCGCTTCGACAAGCTGAGCCTTGTTCACGTCTTCCCCTTCGGAAACGGGCGCCGGATGATTCCATCCGTTCTTTTCGCACGTTAGGTATGTATCTGCGGACTTTCAATTACCAAACGCGCGAATCACCCTAGTGTCGCAATGGATTTGCGCGTCGGCGACCTCAGTCGAGCGGCGGGGGCCCCTCGTCGAGGTCATGTACAAAGCGACTCAACCGCCTTGCCGCCTCCGGAAGATCGCGCTTGGCGGTCTCGGTGACGATGAGGAGTTGACGGGTGAGAGCGGTCTTTGCATCGGCAGACACGTTCAGCGCATGCACGCGGGCGTGAGCTTGCTTCAACCGCTCGGCCACAAGCGCGTAGAGCGCTACGACTTCCTGGTCGTCCGGCCCCTCAGCTGGTGCGGAGGTGACGTCCGGCCGGTCGTCAATTCGGCGTTCGGATGGCCGGCCCATGGAGTCCTCAGTCGCGGGTTCGCCGCCCGCGTACGGAGGTTCATGGTGCCGGTGCATGTACTGATTGTGCCATCTACCCGCAGTTGTACTTGCGCGGGCCCCTCTTCCGCAAAGCCAAATGGGCAATCCGGGGCGGACCCCGGCGCTAACTCGTGCTCCGGAACGACGGATGGCCCGGCCCCCCCGAGGGGGGCACGGGCCACGCGGTGGATCGTCAGAATGCTTGTTCTGAGGGGAACTCAGGCGACCGGCAGAGTACGGGGCTTGAAGGCCGGACGGGTCTCCTCGAAGGCCGCGATGTCGGCCTCGTTCCGCAGCGTGATGCTGATGTCGTCCAGCCCGTTGAGCAGCCGCCACCGGACGTTGTCGTCCAGTTCGAAGGCCGCCGTGACGCCTTCGGCCCGTACTTCGCGCGCCTCCAGGTCGACGGTGATCTCGGCCGAAGGGTCACTCTCCGTGAGCGCCCAGAGCCGCTCCACGGTCTCCTGCGGCAGGACGACCGTCAGCAGGCCGTTCTTCAGGGAGTTGCCCCGGAAGATGTCGGCGAAGCGCGAGGAGATGACCGCGTGGAAGCCGTAGTTCTGGAGCGCCCAGACGGCGTGCTCCCGGGAGGAGCCGGTGCCGAACTCGGGGCCGGCCACCAGGACCGTGGCGCCCTGCCGCTCGGGCCGGTTGAGGATGAACGACTCGTCCTTGCGCCAGGCTTCGAACAGGCCGCCCTCGAAACCGGATCGGGTGACCTTCTTGAGCCAGTGGGCGGGGATGATCTGGTCGGTGTCCACGTTGCTGCGGCGCAGCGGGACGGCCCGGCCGGTGTGGGTGGTGAACTTCTCCATGGCTCAGGCCTCCACGGGAGCGACGTCGGCGGTCAGGTCGGAGGGGGACGCGAGGCGGCCCAGCACGGCGGTCGCGGCGGCGACCTGCGGGGAGACCAGGTGGGTGCGGCCGCCCTTGCCCTGCCGGCCCTCGAAGTTGCGGTTCGAGGTGGAGGCGCAGCGCTCCCCCGGGGCGAGCTGGTCGGGGTTCATGCCCAGGCACATCGAGCAGCCCGCGTGGCGCCACTCGGCGCCGGCCGCGGTGAACACCTTGTCCAGCCCCTCCTCGACGGCCTGGAGCGCGACCCGGACGGACCCGGGGACGACCAGCATCCGTACGCCGTCGGCGATCCGGCGGCCCTCCACGACGGCCGCGGCGGCCCGCAGGTCCTCGATCCGGCCGTTGGTGCAGGAGCCGACGAAGACCGCGTCGACCTTGACCTCGCGCAGCGGGGTGCCGGCCTCCAGGCCCATGTACGTCAGGGCGTTCTCGGCGGCCAGGCGCTCCTGCGGGTCGGCGAAGGAGGCCGGGTCCGGCACGTTCGAGCCCAGCGGGGCGCCCTGGCCCGGGTTGGTGCCCCAGGTGACGAAGGGGGTCAGCTCGCTCGCGTCGATGAAGATCTCGTGGTCGAAGACCGCGTCCTCGTCGGTGCCCAGGGTCCGCCAGTACGCGACGGCGGCGTCCCAGTCCTCGCCCTGCGGGGCGTGCGGGCGGCCCTGGAGGTACGCGAAGGTCGTGTCGTCCGGGGCGATCATGCCGGCCCGGGCGCCGGCCTCGATCGACATGTTGCAGACGGTCATCCGGGCCTCCATGGAGAGGCTCCGGATCGCCGAACCGCGGTACTCCAGGACGTAGCCCTGGCCGCCGCCGGTGCCGATCTTCGCGATGACGGCCAGGATCAGGTCCTTGGCGGTGACGCCCTCGGGCAGGTCGCCCTCGACGGTGACCGCCATGGTCCGGAACGGCGCCAGCGGCAGGGTCTGGGTGGCCAGCACGTGCTCGACCTGGCTGGTGCCGATGCCGAACGCCAGCGCGCCGAAGGCGCCGTGGGTCGAGGTGTGGGAGTCGCCGCAGACCACGGTCATGCCGGGCTGGGTCAGGCCGAGCTGCGGGCCGACGACGTGCACGACGCCCTGTTCGACGTCGCCGAGCGAGTGGATCCGGACGCCGAACTCGGCGGCGTTCCTGCGCAGCGTCTCCAGCTGCACCTTGGAGACCGGGTCGGCGATCGGCTTGTCGATGTCGAGGGTGGGGGTGTTGTGGTCCTCGGTGGCGATCGTCAGATCGGTGCGGCGGACCGTACGGCCGGCCAGCCGCAGCCCGTCGAAGGCCTGCGGGCTGGTGACCTCGTGGAGCAGGTGGAGGTCGATGAAGAGGAGGTCGGGTTCGCCCTCCGCGCGCCGCACGACGTGGTCGTCCCAGACCTTCTCTGCGAGTGTCCGTCCCATCGGATTCCCTCCAGCCGGCCGCGTTGCCGGCCTTCTCGTGTCGTCGAGGTCAAAGCGTGTGCGCCGCCCTGAGACTCCCGGGCCGCTCCCGTCCAGAGTGGCGCTTTTCGCCGGAGATTGAACTTGTGTCTCGCGGAGTGAGATCGCGGTCTTAGCGCATGGACAGCGCGCGGCGACCCGTCCACCCCCGTCCGCCCCCGGCCGGCCGGGCCCCGCGAAGGCTCGGCGGAGGCTCGGCGGAGGCTCGGCGGAGGCTCCGCGAGGGCTGCCCGGAGGAGCCTGCGGAGACCCCCGGGAAGGGTCGCGCGGAGGCCTCACAGAACGCCGAAAGGGCCCCACCCGGTCACGGGTGGGGCCCTTTCGGAAAGCCTTCGACGCACAACGAAAAAGACCCCGGACAACCGGGGCCTTTCCAATTTCTGGCTGGGGTACCAGGACTCGAACCTAGACTAAATGAACCAGAATCACTCGTGCTGCCAATTACACCATACCCCAACACAAAGCAAGGGCCGATGGGCGAGCCCACCGGCTTCCTGCTCTGAAGTACCCCCGACCGGATTCGAACCGGCGCTACTGCCGTGAGAGGGCAGCGTGCTAGGCCGCTACACAACGGGGGCTTCCTGGCGATCCCTTGCGGGATCCGTACCCCCGACCGGATTCGAACCGGCGCTACTGCCGTGAGAGGGCAGCGTGCTAGGCCGCTACACAACGGGGGCTTTCCAGGTGATCCCTTGCGGGATCCGTACCCCCGACCGGATTCGAACCGGCGCTACTGCCGTGAGAGGGCAGCGTGCTAGGCCGC
>NZ_JBLRWA010000032.1:0-87034 GCF_048159585.1 Kitasatospora sp. SC0581
CGCCCCCACCGCACCGTCATGGCCGGTGAGGAACTCGCCGTCCTGGGTGCCGGTGGCGGGGTTCCAGATCCGCACCGCCCGGTCGTACCCGCCGGTGGCGAGGCGGGGGGTCCCGTCCGGCGCGGCGAACACCGCCACCGCCCCCACCCCGCCGTACCCGTATCCGGTGAGGAACTCGCCGTCCTGGGTGCCGGTGGCGGGGTTCCAGATCCGCACCGTCCCGTCGTTGCCGCCGGTGACGAGGCGGGGGGTCCCGTCCGGCGCAGCGAACACCGCCACCGCCCCCACCGCACCGTCATGGCCAACGAGTTGGAGGTGGAGCTGCCGTCGGCGGACTGCGCCGCCGACCAGTCTGGGCGGCCATGTCGCGGGACTGTGGGCGTGGGTTTCGGCGGGGGGCGGGGTGCCTTGGATGTAGGCGGTGCCCAGTCGGCGCCACCATCGGCGCCACCCGATCATGTCGTGGTCGTACTGGTCGGCGCCGGTCTCGTGGATGTGGTTCTGGAAGAGGACGGTTCCGGCGATGGCGGGCGGCACTTCGTTCGGGGGCAGACCGCGATACAGGGTGGCGGCGGTGATGCCGGCGAGGTCGAGGGTGTCAAGGACATCGGGGTGGTCGGCGAGCGTCTGCAGGGCTCCGGCGGTGTGGCCGAGCCGTGCGTGGGTGATGAGGTGGTGGCGGATATAGGGGCTGACGTCCCCGGGCCGCACGGCACCGCCGCTGGAAGTCCGGGTGGCGAGGCTGTGGCGGGCCTGCCGGGCCAGGGCGGTGGTGATGGCGGCATGGGCGGCAGGGCTGTCGGGGGTGGTGGTGAAGTGTTCGGTGAACGTGCGGTGGGCGAGGCGGTAGACGCTCTGGCCGTGTTCCTGGTCGAGGGCGAGGTAGGGCGCGGCGTCGCGGACCAGGCCGGGGATGCCGGCGCCGGTGTGGCCCGCGCCTTCGGGGGTGAGGGCGTCGGCGGTGCGGGCCCAGATGCCGTCCTGGTCGGGCAGGCCTCGGCCCTGGGCGAGGCCGAGGGAGCGTAGCAGGGGGGTGTAGTGGGGGTTGGTGTGGTGGAGGCGTTGCAGGGCTTGGGTGAAGAGTTGGCGGTGGGTGCGGCCGGTCAGCGCGGTGGGGTCGGCCAGGAGGGTGGGGTTGTTGAGGAGTTCGTGGGCGGCGAGGCGGACGTAGAGGAACTGCTGCGGTTCGGTGCCGTCCTGCTGCTGGTCGGTGACGAGTCGGCGGACGGCGGCCTCGATGGTCGCCTCGTCGGCGTCCAGGGTGCGCTGTTGCCGGGCGGCGTGGAGTTTGGCCCGCAGGTATCCGGCGAGGGCGTCCTGATTCTGCGTCACTTCGACGTACTCCAGGCCGGTCCCGTGAGAGTGGGAGCGGGGGCGGAGGGCGTCGAGGATGTCGGTGTCGTCGGGGGCTGGCTGGTCGGGGCCTTCCTTGGTGGAGCTACGGGTGCCGATGACGATCCGGACCCGGGGCAGGTCCGCGAGGTGGCGCAGGAGGGTGTCGGCGAGGACGAGGGGCTGTTCGGCCTCGTCGAGGGCGTCGAAGAGCAGGGTCAGTGGTGCCTGCCGGTCGCGGAGGCGTCCGAGGAGCCGGGCGACGAGGTCGGAGGGTGGCTGGCCGTCGGCCGCTTGCCGGGCGAGGTCGGGCAGGCCGGCTGCCTGGGCGACGAGTTGGACGGTGTGGGTGAGGGTGAGGCCGGAGAGGTGGACAGTGAGGTCGAACGGGTCGTCCGGGCAGGGGACTTCGGATGGCAGGGGCGTCAGGTGGCCGTGCCGGATCAGGACGTCGCGCAGCTGGGGGTTGGTGTGGTGGAGGATGTGGCCGAGGAGGGCTGATTTGCCGGAGCCGGCGGGGCCGGTGACGACGAGGGAGCCGCTTGCGGTGGTGGTGAGCCAGCGGAGGATCGTGTCGCGTTCCTCGGTGCGGCCGTGGAAGTACCAGGCGAGTTCGCCGAGTTCGGCACCGGAGGCCTTGGGGAGGAAGTGGCGCTGTTCGTCGGCGGGCAGGCGGTCGATGACGGCCTGGAGTTCGGCGATCTGGTCCAGGGGCGCGGAGACGGCGGAGGCGACGTCGGGGAGTGTGCGGACCAGTCGGTCGCGGTGGTCGTCGACGTTGATGGCGCGGTAGCCGCGGAGTTCGCGGGCGAGCTGGCTGCCGAGTTCGGCGAGGCCGATGGTCTTCTGTCCGAGGAAGGTGATGGTCAGGGCGTGTTCCAGGGCCCGGGTGAAGTCGCCGAGTTCGGCGTGGCCCTCGGCGGCGGTGGACAGCAGCAGGAACCGGTCGGCGTCGCCGTACTCGCTGATGAGGGTGCCGTGCACTTTGCGGGCGAAGTCCTTGGAGAAGCAGGCGTCCAGGACGACGACGGCCCAGCTGTCCTCCGCGTCGGGGTGCAGTCGCCGGCGGCCGATGGCGCGGGCGACGTCCTCCGGGTGGACGCCGTCGTCGATGGGGGCCGGGGTGCGGTGGTGGGCGAGGTGTTCGGCGCTGCCGTGGCCGACCCAGTAGAGCACCGTGTTGCCGCGGTGGGAGGCGGTGAGGCGTTTCCAGTCGCCGAGCCGGTCCTCGACCGCCTGCCGGTCCCGTTCCTTCTCCGGGGCCGCCCAGTGGTTGACGTGCAGGCCGTAGGGGGCGAGCAGGTCGGCGATCGCCCGCACGTGCTGCTCGGTGTCGAGTTCCACGTGGTTCCGGTAGGCGGTGAAGTTGACCGGGAACAGCTCGACGCCCCCGTCCTCGGGGACCGGTCCGGCCGTCGTGCGGCCCGGGCCGGGGGGCAGCTGGGAGGGCGGGGTGTTCGCGTGGGGAGTGGTCATGGGCGGATCTCTGGGGTCAGGCGTCGGGAGGGGTGACGAGGACGAGCTGGGTCAGGGGCGCGTGCCGGCCGGTGTTCAGGGCCACCCTGTACAGGTCCGGCGCGTCTGCGGTGAACCGCGCCGACAGGGCCCCGTCCGTGCGGTCCGGGTCGCGGCGCAGGGTCAGGGGGTGGCCGGGGCGGCCGGTGGTCGCCGAGCGCACGCTCAGGCTCGCCCCGGCCGGGGTGTCGAGGCCGGTGACGGTGAGGGTGAGCGGCTGTCCGAGCGTCCCGCCGAGGTGAGGGGTCTCCAGGCCCGGCCCGTCGCCGGTGCCGTCACCGAGGTCGGTGCCCTGCGGGCGCTCCAGCGCGATGCGGCGGATCTGCCGCAGGACCTCGTCGTGGGACATCAGTGTGCCGTGCTGGCCGAACACGTAGTGGACGGCCTCGGTGCCGGCCCGGGCGGAGGGCATGTGGACGGTGCCGTCACCGGAGGCGTCGCGGCGGGCGGGGATGCCGGTGGCCGGATCGCGGACGAGTTCGCCGTCGTCGCCGACGTCGAAGGCGTGGTGGCGGCCCGCGACGACCGAGAGGCCGGCGCGCTGTTCCTCCAGGGTCTGCACGGTCGGCTGGGCCTCACCGACGACCGCCCGGTGCCCCGGCAGCACGAACCCGCTCCCACGGTGGCGTGCGCGCTCGGCCAGGGAACGGGCGGCCAGGTCCCGGTCGCCGCCGAACCGGGCGACATCACCCGCGGTGAGGCGCTCCACCTCCAGACCCCGGTCCAGGCAGCGGTAGCCGGGCAGCAGGTCGTGGACACCGGGCAGGGTCGCCGCCATCGCCTGCACTCGCCGCACCAGCCGGCCCGGTTCGGCCTCGGCGTGCAGAGCGTTGAGCGCCAGGACGGACTTCGCCGAGCCCAGGAACGGCGTCCCGACGGTGACCACCGCCCGGGTGTCGGCCGCGAGTTCCACGTCTTGCTCCAGCGCGGCCCGCACCACCAGCCCGCCCATCGAGTGCGCCACGAACACCAGCCGCGGCCGCGCCGCGCCGGCCGCCCGCCACCCGGGCACCGCCGCCACCCGCTCCCGCCACGACTCCAGGTGCGCACGGGCCCTCCGGGCCAGCAGCGCGCCGTTGTAGGCGACCGCCAGCCGCCAGTCGTAGGGGAACGGCTCCACCGCCTCCGGCGCCAGCGTGACCTTCCGCAGGGCCTCGACCGCCCTGCCGTAGGGGTCAAGCCCCTGGAAGACGGGCAGCCACCACGGTTTGGCGAGCAGGCCGGTCGCACGGACGCGGGTCAGCGGTGCCCGCCGGGCGGTGTCGGCATCGGCTTCCCGCTCCTGGGCGTCCGCCCGCAGGGCAGCGAACAGGGCATCGCCGCTCAGCGCGTCGGTGAGCGTCGCCAGGTTGACACCCCACAACGGGCGGCCCATAGCGGTGTCCTCAAGGACGCTGCCCATGATGCCGGGCACCACCACGCACGCGTCCCGGGTCCGGTCGCCGAACACAGGCGGTGCCCCCGTGAACGGCGCCCCGCGCCCCAACCCGTCAGCCCCTGCCATCCCCATGCCGTCCGACGATAGAGCAGCGCACCCGCCCGGGTGCAGGCTTCACCGAAGAATCGCGCTGTCCGGCGTCGGCCGTTGGCAGTGCTGTGGAATGCAGGAGGTTCTGGCCGCTGCCCAGTGGGCGCGGTTCGAGTCGCTGCTGCCGGTGAGCAGCAGCCGGTACGGGATCTCCGGCGGGTGGTGAACGGGTGCTGCGGGCGATATCCCACACGTCATTCCTGAACGGGCCGGGGCCCAGCTCCGACCAGGCGGAAGTGGCAATCTGTGCTGAACCGAGCACACACCGCCAGCGTCCCGGGAACAATGGCTGGGGCCGATCCACAAGCGATCCCAAATCCCGAGGAGCGTCGCGATGTCCGAGCGACTACGGAACGACCTACGGCAGGCGCGCCGGGACTCCGGGATGTCCTGGGCGCACTTCTCCCAGGCAACGAGCTTCACACCGGCGTATCTGCGTAACGTGGAGAACGGGAACAGATCGTTGACCATCGACGTGGCCGCGGCCTACGACCGCGCGCTGCGAACCGACGGCAAGTTCGAGAAGGAGCTGGCCAACGCCAAGACTGCGCCGTCCGCCGTTCCGTGGGGTCAGGACGGAACGGCACTGACGGTCCTCGCCGACCTCGTGGACGGGAGAGCAGGCCGAGTGGATCGCCGGGGGTTCGTCAAGGCCGGTGCCGCAATGTCGGCATCAGCGGGAGGATGGGCCGGCGCTCTGGGCATCGCCCGCCCCAGCGCACCCGTCGAGAGCGCGCAGAGCGCCGGGGGCACGGCCCTGTTGGTCAACATGGCCGGCCGACTCGAGCTCCTGCGCAGGTTGGACGACGAGCTCGGCAGCGGGGAGGTCCGCAGGCAGGCCTCCGGGGAACTGTCGCTCGCGGTGACCCTCCTCAAGGCCGGCCGCTACCGGGGCACTGCCGCGAACCGCCTCCTCCGGCTCGCGGGTGAAGCCGCACGGCAGGTCGCCTGGTACACCTTCGACCAAGGCCGCCCCGATGTTGCCCAGCGGTACTTCGACGCGTCCCTCCGCGCCTCCGCCGAAGCAGGCGACGCAACCGGGGGCATCTACACCATCTCGTTCGCAGCCGTCCAGCTCTACTCCACCGGCCAGGCCGACCGCGCGGTGGCCCTCCTGGAGACCGCCCGCTCGCAGCTGCGGCGACACAGCACCCCCCGCATGGAGGCGATGCTGGCCGCCCGCACCGCCCGTGCGATGTCGAAGACCACTGCCAAGGCGGCAACCGGCCGCCAACTCCGCCTGGCACACGACATGCTGGACAGAGGCCCACAGGACGACGAACCCGAGTTCCTCTACTGGGTGACCAGGTCGGAGGTGGAGATGATCGCCGGTTCGTGCGCGCTCGACCTCGGCGACCCGGCCGAGGCGTTGCGCCGCTTCGAGGCCGGCATGCGGGCACACCCCAGCGTCGACGAAGAATTTCCCCGCAGCCATGCCATCTACCTGGCCCGCGCCGCCGAGGCCCACCTCGTCCTGAACGACCTCGATGCGGCCGTCGCCGCCGCCTGGCAGGCGGCCGCTTGCCTCGGTTCCGTCGACTCCGCCCGCTCCTCCTCCCAGCTCAAGGGACTGCGGGTCAAACTCGCCCCGCACGCCGCCTACCGGCCCATCGCGGACTTCCTACAGGCCGCTGCCGGGTAGGTGCAGCAGCTCGCGCAGACGCCGGGCCACCACGTCCTCGTCCAACCCGAGCAACGGCGTGAACCCGAGTCCGGCGGCGGCCTCAAGGTTCGACTCACTGTCGTCAACGAACAGGCACTCATCCGCGCCCACACCGAGCTGGTCCAACACGATCCGGAAGATCGCCGGATCCGGCTTGCGTACGCCGACGTCGGCGGAGAGCACCACCGCATCGAACGTACCGGCGAGGTCGAATCCGGAGTACGGGTCGAACGGCTGGCGGCCGAGCGAGTTCGACAGCACCGCCGTCCTGATCCCGGCTGCACGCGCCTGGCGAGCAACGCGGAGCACCGGGTAGGCGGGGAAGGCGTCGTGGAGGTACCGCGCCATCAAGCCGGCAGGCTCGACGCCGATCAGGCCGCCGAACCTCGAGTTCCACTCCTCCTGGGTGATCTGGCCGAGCTCGAGCCGACGGAACAGCTCCTGTCCCTCCGGTGAAGCCCACCCGCGAAGGAACGTCCCGCGGACGATCTTCTCCCGATCCTCGAACGCCTGGATCACCTCGACCATGTTGAAAGTCAGGACACCGAAGAAGTCGAATACCACCGCGCCGAACCCGGTCGCCGGAGATGTCGTCATCCCGGCAGCCTAGGCCGCCCGCCAGGCTCCGGGAACAAGCCCCCGTCAAACCCACGCAACGACTCGCCAACTCTGCGGCCAGTAAGTGTTGCTGACGCCTTGGCCGGGTGACCGCGAAACCTCCAGTCGATGCCCTCGAGGGTTGCGCGCGCGGGACTCGACCTGGTCGCGCTCATTGTCCACGGTGAACTTCGGCCACGGGCGCCCGGCGCGCGGGCCGCCGCCGAAGGTGCGGAACAGCTAGTAGTGCCTTGTCACGCGCTGCGCAGGGCTTGGGCAGGTCGGGTGTTCGGCGTTGCCGGTGTGAATCCGGACGAACTAACAGCGTTACACGATGAGTTGGAGGAGTTCGCGGCGGAGATACTCGCTCCGCTGCAGCGCTCGGACCAGCAGGACAAGGACTTGAGCCATCCGCGTGGTCTGTTGCTGGACGGACGGCACAAGTCGATGCAGCCGATGGCTGAGCGCCTCGGCATCGACCACCAGCGCCTGCAGCAGTTCATCACCACCTCGACCTGGCCCCTGGACGAGGTCCGCGCCCGTATCGCCTGCCGGGCCGTGCAGTCGCTGAAACCGGCTGCCTGGGTGATCCACGAGACCGGGTCCCGAAGGACGGCACGAGCTCGCCCGGGGTGGCCCGCCGGTACTCCGGGACACTCGGCCAGGTCGGGAACTGCCAGATCATACGGGCCGCCAGCCGGGCGGCGGCCCCAGCTTAAGGAAGACGGCACCCTGCCCACGTGCTGGCTGCCAATGGCCCGCCCACCTGGCCGAGCCTTCCCACTACTGGGTGTCCGACCTTCCCGCCGACACCGGTCGAGGATGTCGTCCGCCTGGCCAAGATCCGCTGGCGGATCGAGCACGACTACCGCGAGCTGAAGACTCCCCTGGGCCTGGACCACTTCGACGGACGCTCGTGGGCCGGCCGGCACCGCCACGTCACCCTCGTCACCGCCACCCACCTCTTCGTGACCCTGGTCCGGATTCGCCCAGAAGTGCCTGCTCGGGCATGACCCCCTACCAGGCCGTCAGAGCCCTCCAACAGCTCCTGGCGACCTGGAACGGCATATGCCCGACCTGCCACCAAACGATATCCAGGCCAATGCCAGCCCCGACCTGACAAAGCACTACTAGCCTTGAGCGATGAACCTGAGCCTTGCGTACCGGACCGCCGAATCGCTGCTCACGGACATCCCCCTGCGCTGGGCGCACTCCCGTCAGGTATTCGAGCAGGCCCGGCTCCTCGGCCCGACGCTCGGGGGCGACGAGGAGCTGGTGCGTGTCGCCGCAGTTCTTCACGATGTCGGGTACGCGCCCTCGGCGGTCGACACCGGCCAGCACATGATCGACGGCGCCCGGTACCTGCGTCGGATCGGTGTCCATGCCGAGGTCTGCTCGCTCGTCGCCTACCACTCGTCCTCGGAGTGGGAAGCGGCCGAACTGGGACTGTCGGCCGCGCTCGCGGAGTTTCGCCGACCGCCGTCGGACCTGCTGGACGCGATCACGTACTGCGATCTCACGAGCGGACCCGACGGCACCGTGGTCGACCCGGTGTCCCGGCTCGACGAGGTCCTTCACCGGTACGGCACCGGCCACGTCGTCCACCGTGCCGTCTCCGCGGCTCGCCCGGCGCTGCTGGCCATGGTCGACCGGGTCGCGAAGCGGCTGGCCGAGTCCGCCAGCGCCTGAGTCAGCCGAGGTGTGGGGCCGGCTCGTTCCGGAAGCCGTGGTCGAGGCGGAGCCTGGTCGTCGGGGCGATGTCCATCCCTTCGAGTTCCGCTCGCGGAACCCAGCGGACCTCGAAGGACTCGGAGCTGGCCGTGAGGCGGCCGCCGACCGGCCGCGCCCGGAAGCACAGGGAGAACTCCTGGCGCACTTCCCCGTCGGAGAACTCGATCACGTGCCCGGGGTCGCTGTACGTGCCGACGAGGCCGGTGACCTCGACCTCGATACCGGTCTCCTCCCGCACCTCGCGCACGACGGCCCCTGGAAGGTTCTCGCCGATCTCCAGAACCCCGCCGGGCATACCCCAGCGGCCGTTGTCGGAGCGCCGCTCCAACAGGAGATCGCCGCGCTCGTTCACCACGAACGCGGTGACGGCGGGCACGATTCGCTGGGCTTCCGGGGCCTTCGGATCGTCGAAGTAGTCGGTCCGGCTCACGATTCCTGCCTTGGTAGCGGAACAGCACCGGCCCAGACCTTCTCGAAGCTCTGCCGGTAGGTCGAGACCAGCTGGGCGCCGACGACGCGGCGCAGGTGGAGCACCGGGGTGAGCGGTGCGCTCACCCCGTAGATCTGGGTGTTCACCAGCATCTCGTCGTCGAACCAGTACAAGGAGTTGTGCAGCGTGGACCGGTGCGTCCGGAACTCGATGCCGGGCGTTCCGTAGAGCGGCCGGTAGAGCTTGATGACCTCGCGCACCTTGTACGCGACGCCCTCGCCGAGTTCCTCCTCCTCGCCCCGTCGCGCGACCTCCGTACTCTCCGGGTCACCGAGCAGCAGACGGACCCGGACGCCCGCCCGAGCCCGTTCGGCGAGCGCCCGGTGCCAGCGCGGGTTCTCGGCGAGATGGACGCCGGCATGGACGAGCACGCCGATGTCGGCAGCCGAGCGCTGGGCGAACTGCAACCACAACTCCGGTGGCACGGAGGAGCGGTGGGGGTATACATGGACGATCTCGGCGTCGGCCTCGTCCAGGCGCCGGGTCTCCGACTTCGCGTCCGGCCAGAGGTAGTCCTCGTCGGTCTGCAGCTTGGCCGCCGCCGCTTGGCGATGCCGCCTGTACGGTTCACGGCTTTTGAGGATCCAGCGCTCCACCGTCTTGGCATCGACTCCGCAGTGCTCCGCCAGTTCCCGCTCGGTGACTCCGCGGACGACCAGCGCGGACCGAAGGCGTTCGTTCGCCATGGCACCCCCGGATGGGACGTCTTGGGACGTATTGAGACTCCAGGAGAATACCGAGGACGTCCCAAGACGTCCAGCTCAGGCCTGATCATGTCCCCCTCCCCACCGGCATTCTGAGTCTCCGCCGGTTCGACCGGATCGAATCGGCCGGCTCGAATCCACCCGCTCATCTGCGGAGACTCGCCATGATCCCGTGCATCCTCAGCGCCGTCGTCAGCGACCTGATCGGCACCGCCGGCGTCCTCGCCGACATCCACGTCAGCCCCAAGGGGCTCGCTCTGACGGAGGCGGCGTGAACGCGACCGCCGACGCGAACAGCACCGAGGCGCCTCGACGGCCCCTGCCGCTGCCCGGCCTCCTCTCGGCCGTCCACATCCTCGACCCCCACACCCCCGGCATCGCGGGCCTGGCCTCCTACCTGGCCCGGAGGCACGCTCGGGTGACGGTCTCGCCGCCGCGCCCCGATTCCCGCCCCGACCTGCTCCAAAGGCTCGAACGGTGCGGTGTCGGCCTTCGGGCGGCCACTCCCGGGACGGCCTCGCTGATCTGGGGCGGGGACAACACCGTGGTGCACGAGGTCCTGGACCACGCCGTCGGCCGAGGCCTTCCGATACTGGGCTACGGGCGGGCCGTCGAGCTGCTGGCCGCGACGGCGCCGACCACGGTCGCCGTCGCCGGCAGCCACTCCACCACCATGGCCGCCGCCGCGCTCACCTGCGCGCTCGTCAGCCGCGACCCCGGGTGGATCCTCGCCGAGGCACCCAAAGGGGACTCCGCCGGCTACGACGGCGGCGGAGAGCTCCTGGTGGTGGACCTGTGCCCGGACAGCTCCGGCCACGACGCCTCGCCGCCCGGTTGGCGCTTCCGCTCCCTGGGCGAAGGCCTCACCCCCGCCGTGACTCTGGTCACCGCCGCGGACGCCGCACCGCCGAGCTGGTGGAACCAGCAGGAGGCGCTGGACCAGATGGAGGCCCTCGCCCGACGGAGCGAGACGGTGGTGCTGTGGGCCGCCCAGCCCGGTTGCCTGGAGCTCGCGGACCGGCTGCGCCGGCGCCGGGGCCCGAGCGTGGTGACCGTCGGCCGCGGCGCCGACATGGACGTGCAGGTCCTCGGGAGCTTCTGGACCGGTGAGGAGCACCGCGTCACCGTCCAGGCCGGCGGCGAGCGTCACACCTTCACCGTGCCGGTCGCGGGGACGAACTCCGCCATGGCCGTGGCAACGGCCTGGGCCGCGGGCTGGGCGCTCGGTGTCCCCGGCCACGAACTCGTCGACGGGCTCGGCGCGTTCGCCGGCGTCGAGAGGTCGCTGACCCGGCTCGGCACGAGCGGTGGAATCGACGTCGTGGAATCCATCGCCGTGCACCCGAGGGAGATCGAGGCCGACCTCCAGGGCGCGCGGATGCTCACCGAGGGTGCGGTGGTGGCCGTGTACGAGCCCTCCGGGCATCTGCGGTCGAACACGCTCGCCGGCCTGATCGCCGACGCCCTGACGGCCGCCGACCGGACGGTGCTGCTGCCCGTCCACTCGACGTTCCCCCGTCACCACAACCGCATCGACGGCGGCGAGAGCATCCTCACCGCCAGTCCCGCGGGCACGGTGATCCGCTACGAGCCCGGCCTGGACCAGCCGGGCCCCGAGTCGCTGGTCGCCTCCCTCGTCCGACGGGGCGACCTGGTCCTGACCATCGGCCCCCACGCCGCCCGCCGGATCGGGCCCTCCCTGCTGGCCGCCCTCGACCGCTCGTAGCCTCCCCTCCTCCCCCGCTTCTGCTGGAGATCCGCCATGCCCACCTCCCGCCCCGTCAAGCCCGACCTGTCCGAGGCCGACGTCCTCCTCCTGCAACAGCTGGCCCGCGGCGCCCTGTACGGGGCGATCAGCCGGGCCACCGGGATCGAGCGGGCCAGGGTCGGCGCTGCCATCCTCACTCTGCTGCCGAAGATCGGAGCGAAGTCGCGCTTCCACGCCACCGCCCTGGGCGCGGGATGGGGCCTGGTGCAGGAGGTGCACCTGATGAACCCCATCGGCAACCCGCTGTCGGCGCAGCACATCGCCGTCCTCGCCGGGCTGGTGGGCGGCGAGGACGCGACCGTCACCGCCGAGCGCCTGGGCCTGGCCGTGAACACGGTGAAGACCTACACCCAGACCGTCCTGAGGACGCTCGGGGCCCGGTCGCGGGAGCAGGCGAGCGCCGCGGCCGTTCTCGGCGACCTGGTACCGCTGCGGGCACTCGGCGTCGGTTGGCCGGCCGTGAAGCTCAGCAGGCTTCGGCAGCGGGCGAAGGCGTGCTGATGCGTACGGAAGTGGCGTCCACGGCGCCGGCCGCGCAGTTCGTCGCGGTGTTGGACAGGGTCGGTCTCGGGATGACGAACGCGGCGATCGGCACGGCCATGGATCTGAGTGTCGACACCGTCAAGTACCACCTGCGCCAGGCGTACGACCGGTTGGGGACGGCGAACCGGGTCCAGGCCTTCGCCTGGGCGTGGCAGTCCGGTCTGCTCACGCGTTCGGCCCCGACGGGTGCTCCGCCGGCCCTCACGGACGAGCAGACGCTGATCCTGCGGATCTGGGCGGCGGGCGGGAACCGCCTCGACGTCGCCCGCGCGCTGGAGGTCCGGGAGCGCGCGGCGGAGCTCTACGAGGACGCCGTGCTGGACGTCTTCGGCACGCGCAAGCGCGTTGTCGCCGTCCGCCGAGCACTGGAACACCAGCTGATCGACCCGGCCGGGGACACCCTGGCCGGGCTCACCACACCCATGGCGGCCGATTCGGGCCAGGGCCGCACCAGGCACCACCGGACGAAGGGAGCGGCCGGTGCGTCCGGACCCGTAGCGACGACCCCGGCAGAGCTCTGCCACCGTTCCGATCCGGTGGAGCGCGCCGTCGCGATGCTCCGGTCCACGCGCGGTCTGGTCGTACACCTCGGCGCACTTGCCGCCCTTCCGGAAGTGCCGTCGCTGGCGGAGGTCCTGGCCGGGGCCGCACCTCGCGGGGCCGCGCCGACCGTCGTCCGGCTGGTGCACCAGGCGCTGGCCCTCGGCCTCCCGTGCGCTCTGGTGCTTCCTTCAGTAGCGGTCGATCCGGACCGTGCCGTCGAAGTGGTCGGGCTGAGAGCGGCCTGGTCCTGCGCCGTACGCCAGGGCGCGCACAACGGCACCGCCGCCTACGTGGCCGCCGCCCACCGCCTCGGCGCCCCGGCCGACGACCTCCTGCTCGCGTGCACCGCCGATCAAGTACCCGTGGCCGGGGAAGCCGGCTTCCGCCGGGTCCTGGCGACCACGAGCTTCGTTCCGCGGACGGAGCCACGACGTGCCCCTGCGCCCGAGCTGAACGGGCTGGAGCGGCGGATCGCCGAACTCGCCGCCGAGGGGCTGACCATCGCCGAGATCAGCGGCCGGGTCCATGCCGGGGAGTACCTGGTCCGTCACCGCCTGGCCGACCTGCGCCGACGCGCCGGCGCCGTGGACGACGCGCACCTGGCCGTCCGCCTGATCACGACGGAGCTGATCGGCACCGAGCGGCTGCGCGCCGGGCTGCCCGACCGCGTGCCCGAGCTGGATCAGGCGGGGCGAGCCGTGCTCACGCTGATCTGCACCGGGACGATGAGCGAGGCCGGGGCGAACGCCGCCGGGCTGAGCCTGCGCGAGGCCCGCACCGTCGAGGCCAGGGTCGTCCGTGCGCTCTCGTGGCGCGGCAGCCGCACCCACGCCGCTGCCGTCGCCCTCGTCACCGGCCTCGTCGCCCTGCCTCCAACACCTCTATGGGTTGGCTGATCCGGACCGCCTCCGTCGCTGAGAGCCTCCCGATCCGGGCGGCTTCCGGCCAGTGATCCCGGTGGGGTGCCGCTCCGCACGCTGGGCGGCACCCCACCCCCGCCACCTCACGCTCTCGCTCCGGGCGTCTGCCCACCAGTCAAGGGATGTGGTCCGCCGTGCTCATCGCCGTCCCGCCGCCGGGCTGGAGATCAGGCCGCTATCTCGGCTCGCAGCCGTTCCAGGGCACCGCCCGCCCGCTCCTTGACTTCGGGCAGACGGCGGCCGGCCCGGACGGCGCGCTGGAGCTGGTGCGGCAGACGGTGGAGGGCCGCCCCGTCGACCGCGGCGCTGAGCTGTTGCGCCGCGCCGATCGGATCTCCCTTCCGCAGCAGCACCTCGCCGGCGGTGATCGCCGCGATGATCCGCCACTGGGCGGTCGCTCCGAGTCCGGCGGCCGGTGCCCGGTCCAACTGCCGGACCGCTTCGGCGACCCGGCCGGTGTTCATGAGACCGCGAAGGCGGACCTCGTGGAGGGTGAACTCCGAGAACAGAGCGGTGGGTGCCACGTCGTGCAGAAGCCGGCAGCCGTCGTCGATCGCGGCGTCGAAGACGGCGGCGTTCCCGGCGGCTCCGGCGGCGCGGGCGAGCAGGACGACGGCCTCGGCTCGTTCCGTGGCGGTGCGGGCGGTATCACGGGCCTGGCCGAGCCGGTCCAATGCGCGAAGGTGCAGGCCGGACTTGCGCAGTTCGTTGCCATGGTGGCGCAGCGCGTGGGCGTGCAGCGCCGGATCGCCGACCCGTCGGGCGACGCTGAGTCCCTTGCCGGTCCAGCGGGCCGCGGTGGCGAGGCGCTCCTCGGGCAGCACGTGTCCCAGCGCGACGCCGAGGCCGACCCGGGCCCTGGCGAGCAGGCGCAGGGTGTCGAGGTCCGCATGGCCGTCCGCGGTACGGGCCTCCAGTCGGGCGACCAGTGGCCACAGCTCGGCGACCGCGGTGGTGGCCTGGCCGGCCTGGCGGGCGATCTCGGCCAGGCGCAGCACGGAGTCGGCGAGCTGGATCACGAGTTGGTGGTCCGCGTCGGTGTCGTCGGTGATGCCGAGGCAGTGCGGCGGGAGGCCCAGGCGTTCGGCGATGTGACGCAGGGCGGCGATGTCGGTGATGGTGCGCGAGCCGGTCTCGATGCGGGAGACGTAGCTGGTGGAGTAGCCGAGGAGGTCCGCGAGTTCCTGTTGCGGCAGGCCGTGGAGTTCGCGGTAGAGCTGGAGGATCTCGGGCAGGGCTCGGCGGCGCAGGATGTCCTGGGCTCTGGGCGTGGTCCAGTGCCAGCGGATGCCACCGTGGGGGTCGATCCCGGCCACGGGTCAGGCCTGGTCGTGCAGTTCGTACCAGCGGGTGATGGAGTCCTTGTAGCCCTGCGGCATGACCAGGCCGGACACCTCGTCTCGGTGGAAAAGGCCGGCTTCCTTGTGCTCGTGGCTCACGACCGGGGGTCGGTGTGCGTCGGTGGCTGTGCACCCGTAGGTGACGATGAAGACCTTGCGACCGGGGATCGGCTCGTACATCCACACGTCGAGCAGCGGGCCGGCGGCCGCCGTCCAGCCGCTCTCCTCCTGGATCTCCGTGACCACCCGCTGCTCGGGCGTCTCCGTCCCCTCCAACTTCCCGCCTGGCAGCTCCCACTCCTGGCGCTCGTTCTTCAGCAGCAGTACCCGTTGCCGCGGGTCGAGCACGACGCCCTTGACGGAGATCGGGAACGTCGTTGGCACGTAAGGCTGTTCGGTCTGTCCGGGCATCGCTTCTTCCGGGGCGCTCAGGTGGTCACGGGCCCGTCGAAGGTAGCAGTCGCGCGGCTGGGCGGTGCCCCGCTGCCCGGTGATCCAGCTTTGACAATCTGTCACTTCCCATCCGGGCGATGGGGCGTGAAGAGTGTGTCGCCTCCCACCCACTCGGTCCCACGAGGGAGATCCACCATGCCGTCTTCCGACACCAACGTCACCAACGGCACCAACGGCGAGGAGTTCACCGCACGCCTGCTGGACGGAGCAGCCCACGAGCGCGCCGGAGCACTGCTGCGCGAGCACGGGATGCTGCGACTCGCCAGGCTGGGCGGGCGCGACGACGTGCTCCTCGCCGCCGGCCGGGTGATGTCCTCGCTGTGGAAGCACCGGGATGCCGACCCGGACGGGTTGACCGTCATCCGCGACACCGGGCGCCACGACGGACGACCGGGATTCGCCGGCCTCGGGCGTGGTGCCCTGGCCCTGCACACCGAGTGCGCGCAGCACCCGGATCCGCCCCGACTGCTTCTCCTGGCGTGCGCGCGGGCCGGTGCCGTCGGCGGCGAGAGCCTGCTGGTGGACGGCCAGGCCGTCTTGGCCGAGCTGGCCGCGTACCGCCCGGCCGTCATCGAGGTGCTCTCCACGGAACGATCCGCCTACTTCGGGGGATCAAACGGTCTGTTCGCCCCGGTTCTTCAGCAACTGCCCGGCGGCCGCTGGCGGTTGCGGCTGAGGCAAGACGACCTCGCCCGCTTCTCACCCGACGCCGAGGCGCACCTGCCCGCCCTGCGCCAGGCCATCGACCGGAACACCCGCCGGCTGCGCCTCACCCCCGGACAGGGCGTCGTGCTGGACAACCACCGCCTGCTGCACGGCCGCACCGCCTTCACGGGCGAGCGGCTGATACTGCGCGCACTGGGCGAACCGCACCCCGCGCTCGGCCTCCGGTCGGGCTTCCCCGCGCCATGGTCCATCGCAGGCCGCGCGGCTCAGCCGGCCCTCGACACCCGACACTGCCACCCCACCATCTCCTGGTGACGCGGGGCGCGTCCCGCGCCCCGGCTCCAGGTCCCACAAGGGAAACCCTCAAGGAGGAGCCATCATGGCTCAGAAGATCACGGCCGATTCCAGGGCCGCCGCGCCCGACGCCGTCGGCGACGAGTTCGACCTCGACGTCCGCACCGTCGAGACCACCGACACGGCCAGCCTGCAGGTCCTCACCGACGACGGCTGCGGCAGCACCTGCGGCGCCTGCACCACCGGCCTGCACTGACCCGACCGGCCGGTGCCCTGGGCGACGACGTCCCCGGGCACCGGCCGCCACCGCCATCTCATCCTGTCTCCGACTGCGAGGTTCGCGGCCATGCGCCCTCCCACTTCCTCGGTTCCCTACCGCGCCGCCGGCGTGGCGCTCGTGCGCGCCGTCGCCCGCCCCGATCTGCGGGTTCCCGCGTGGCCGGACCTTGACGGCGACGGCCCCTCGGCAACGGGCCGCCGCACGCGATGGTTGCGCGCGGTGTGGGCGGACCAGCAACTCGCCCAGGCCCTCGCAGTGGCCAGCCCGGTCCTCGCCCGTCGCGTCGCCCAGCTGACCGCCACCCCGTCGCCCGAGCCACGGGACGTACGGCGTGCCGCTCTCTCCACCGCCCGCTATCTGGCTCGCGCAACCGGCCGTCCCACCCCGTTCGGCTACTTCGCCGGCGTGCAGGCAGCGTCGTTCGGCCCGACCTGCGAACTGCGTTGGGGCCACGAGCACCACGTGGTCACCCGCCCCTCGGCCGCCCGGCTCGCCCGGGCGATCGGGCAGCTCGAGCGCTGTCCCACCCTGCTGGCCCGTCTGGACGTGACGGCGAACTCCACCGTCCAGGTACGCGGTGATCGTCTCGTCGTCCCCCACCGGCCGCTCGACCGCCCGGACGGCGGCACGGCTGCGGCCGAGACGACCCTGCGCCACACCCGTCCCGTCTCCTTCGCCCTCGCCGCCGCCCGCCGACCGATTCGCTTCCAGGAGCTGGCCGACAAGGTCCAGGCCGAGTTCCCCACCACGACCGTCGAGCAGATCACCGGCCTCCTGTCCGAACTCGTCGCCCACCAAGTGCTCATCACGAACCTTCACAGGCCGGCGACCGACACCGACCCGGCCTGTCGTCTCCTGGTCACCCTGGAAAACGCAGGCGCCGACGAGGTCGCCGAAGCGGCCGAGCCCCTGGCGGACCTACGCGCCGCTGCTGCCCCTGGGCACGGCATTCTCTCGTCGGCCGTGGACTTGCGGCTGGACGCCGACCTCGTCCTCCCGCGCGCCGTGGCCGACGAGGCCGCACGCGCAGCCCACCTGCTCGCCCGACTCAGCCCCGCTCCCAACGGCACCGCGGCCTGGCGGGCCTACCACCAGCGGTTCTACGAGCGCTACGGCCGCGGCACGCTGGTTCCGCTGCTCGACGTGGTGGCGGACAGCGGGATCGGCTGGCCCGACGGCTACCCCGGCGCCCGGCCCGCCGAGAAGCCGCGCTTCGACAAGCGCGACGAGGCCCTGGCCTCCCTCGCCCAACGGGCCGCTCTCGACAACGCTCGCGAGACTGTCCTCGACGAGGCACTGCTGGCCACTCTCGACCGGGGCCCGGACGCACCCCGCCTGCCTCCGCACCTGGAGATCGTCGCCCGTGTCCACGCCCTCAGCCAGGAAGCGGTCGAGAAGGGCGAGTTCCGGCTGGAGGTGGTCTCGGCGTCCCGGGCCGCCGGCGTCTCGGTCGGCCGCTTCCTCCACTTCCTCGAACCCGGGCACCGGGCGGTGTTCACCGATCTGCTGAGGAACCTGCCGACGCTGGACGAGCACGCCGTCACCGCGCAGCTCTCGTTCCGGCCGCTGGACGCGGCGACCGGACACGTCGCCCGCAGCGTGGCGACCGGCCAGCTGGTGATCAGTCTCGCCGAGCACCGCCGCGCTGCCGACGGCGTCCTCTGCCCCGAAGACCTGGCGGTGGGCTGCGACGGACGGCGCATGTACCTGACAGCACCGGAGCTCGGTGTGCGAATCGAGGCCGCCCCCACCCACGCCCTCAACCTTCACCACCACACCCCGCCGCTCGCCCGGCTGATCACCGAACTGTCCCGCGCCCAGACGGCGCAGGTCACCCGCTTCGACTGGGGCGCTCTCCACGCGCTACCGTTCCGGCCGCGGTTGCGACACCGGCGCGTCGTCCTCTCCCCCGCTGCCTGGCGGCTCACCGCCACCGAACTCCCCGCCGACGACGTCCCGCAGCGATTGTGGGACGGAGCCCTCGCCTCGTGGGCGGAGCTGCGTCGCGCCCCGCGGCACGTGCTGCTGGCCGCCGACAGCCAGGGCCTGCCCCTTGACCTCGACCGCCCCGGCCACCGCGTCCTGCTGCGTGACCGCCTGCGCTCCGTCCGGCACGCGGTCCTCATCGAGGAACCCGACCCGGCCGACCTCGGCTGGGCCGGCGGACGGGCTCACGAGATCGTGGTCCCCGTCACCGCCACCCACGCCCCGGCCTGGCCGTGCCTGCCCAAGCCCACCCCTGCCCGCGTCCTGAAGCGGGGCCACGGCGACGCCCCCGGCGCCTCCCGCGTGCTCCTCGCCTCCCTCTACGGCGACCTGGAACGCCAGAACACCGTCCTCGCCCGGCACCTGCCCGACCTCCTGAAGCGACTCGGGCACCCGGAGTGGTGGTTCGTGCGCTTCCGTGACCCGCGCCAGCACCTGCGGTTGCGCGTCGCCCTGCCCGACCCAAGCGACTTCGGCTCCAGCGACAGCGTGATCAGCACCTGGACCGCCGAACTCCACCAGGCCGGGCTGCTGTCCGAGGTCGTGTACCCGACCTCGTACACGGAGACCGGACGCTGGGGCGAGGGCCCGGCATGGGCCGCGGCGGAAGAGGTGTTCCGCGCCGACTCCGCCGCCGTCCTCACCCAACTGTCCCAGCCCGCAGGGCCCGGTCGGCAGGCGCTGCTCGCCGCCCACGCGGTCGCCGTGGCCACCGGGTTCACCGGTTCCGCCGCCGCCGGGCTGCGCTGGCTCGTCGACAACGTCCCCGCCCAGGCGCCGGCCCCCGTGCCCAGGCCGGTCTTCCGTGAAGCCGTGCGCCTGGCCGACCCGGCCCACGACTGGGCTGCGCTACGCACGGCGCCCGGCGGTGCCGCGATCGTGGATGCCTGGTCCGTACGCCACCGGGCGCTCGACTCCTACCGCTGCTTCTTCCCCGGCTCGCACACCGAAGGCGTGCTGGCGGACGACGTGCTCGGCTCCCTGCTGCACTGCAGCTTCGTCCGCGCGCACCGCATCGACTTCGACGACGAGGCCCAGGTCCTCTACCTGGCCCGCGCCGCCGCCCTCGCCCGCCTGTCGCGGGACGGTGACCGGTGACCATCCCTCACCCCTCTCTGCGGTTGTCCGACCGGATCGCCGAACTCCTCGCCGACCCCGAGGCCGTAGCGTCCGCCTGGTCGTCCCGCCCGCAGTGGCGCCAGTCCCTCGCCCACGGCGCCCCCGGCGTCGCCCTGCTCCACATCGAACGCGCCGCCACCGGCCGGGGCCCGTGGGAACCGGTACGCGCCTGGCTCGCGGTCGCCGCCGACGCTCCGGTCACGAACGGAGCTGACAGCTACCTGTACTACGGTGCTCCCGCACTCGCGCACACCCTCGCCTGCGCTGCCCAGGCCCGCCCCTGCTCCTACCAGCGCGCCCTCGCCCACCTCGACCAGGCTGTGGCGGCCGATGCCACCAGGCGCTGCGACGAAGCCCTCACCCGGCTCGATCGCGGCGACTTGCCGGCGCTGGCCGAGTTCGACGCGATCCGCGGACTGGCCGGCATCGGCGCCGTCCTCCTACGCCGTACCCCCGACGGCGAGACCGTCCGGCGGGTCCTCAGCTGCCTGGTCCGCCTGACCGATGACGTCGAGCACGACGGCAGGTTGCTGCCCGGCTGGTGGACCCCGCACGGCCCCTCCGGCAGGCCCGACGAGCGGTTCCCTGGAGGGCACGCCAACAACGGCCTCGCACACGGCGTCGCGGGTCCCCTCGCCCTGCTCGCCCTGGCTCTACGCCGCGGTGTGCAGGTCGACGGCCAGCGCCAGGCGATCGGCACGATCACCGCCTGGCTGGAGCGCTGGCGCGACGGCCACGCCTGGCCGCACTGGATCACCCGCGGCCAGCTGGACGCCGTCGCCCGCGGCCCGTTGCCCCCGCAGCGCCCGAGCTGGTGCTACGGCACCGCCGGCCTCGCCCGCGTCCAGCAGCTCGCCGCCCTCGCCCTCGGCGACCAACGCCTGCGCCACCAGGCCGAAACCGACCTCGCCAGCGCGCTCGCGGACCCGAAGGCGCTCGCCGCGACCACCGACCTGTCCGTCTGCCACGGCTACGCCGGGCTCGCCCACATCGCCCACCGCGCTGCCGACGACGCCCTCCCACACAACGCAGTCCGGCTGCGCTCGGCCGCCGCCCTGCTCCTCGACACCGCCCACCCGCCCCGTACCGACCCCGACACGCAGGCACGCCGGCTCCTGGCGACGGCGGGCCCCGCCTTCCTCGAAGGCGCGGCCGGCACGGCCCTCGCCCTGCTCGCCCCCGCCACCGGCGCCGCGCCTGCGACCCGCTGGGACGCCTGTCTCCTGACCGCCTGACCAAGGACCGTTTCGATGACCACCGGCTGGATCCAGCACGACCTCACCTTCCCCGACCTTGCCACCGTCGAACAGATCACCGCCCACCGCCTGGCCCCCGTCCTCACCTACGGCCAGAACTCCGGCGCGCTGAACGGCTGGTGGTACATCCGCAAAAAGGGGCTGCGACTGCGCTACCGCGCCGCCGACCCCGCCCTCGTCATCACCGCGCTCCTCGACGTGCTCGCCGAGGAGGGACTCCTCACGGGCTGGGCCACCGTGATCTACGAACCGGAAACCGAGGCGTTCGGCGGCCCCGACGCCATGGAGATCGCCCACCGGCTCTTCCACACCGACAGCCGGCACCTGATGGCCCGTACCGCCGAGCCCGACCCGCCCGCACTCGGCCGGACCGAGACCCTCGTCGTCCTCGTCTCCGCCATGCTCCGCTCCGCCGGCCTCGACTGGTACGAACAGGGCGACGTCTGGGCCAAGTTCGCCGAACTGCGACCCGAGCCGCCCGCCCTCGCACCCGTACGGGCAGCCCCCCTGACCGCCGCGATGCGCCGCCTGATGACCCTCGACACCCGCCGACTCACCCACCCTGGTGAACCGCTCGCCGGCCAATCCGACTGGGTCGACGCCTTCGAGAAGGCCGGACAGGACCTCGTCCGCCTGGCGCGCGACGGCCGCCTCACCCGCGGGCTACGCGCCGTCCTCACCCACCTGATGATCTTCCACGCCAACCGCGCCGGCCTGCCGGTCGAGCACCAATCCGCCACTGCTGCACGCGCGTTGGAAACCGTCTTCCATTCCGGCGAGGGCCCCACGCCCTCGCAGCCCACCATCCGCACAACCACTAGGGTCGCCGACGTGACTACTCTCAGCAACAGCGCCGTCACCTCCGCGGAGCAGCTGCGCAACAGCCTCACCGACCGTCTGCTCGCCCAGAAGCACATCACCAGCACCTCGGTGGAGCGTGCCTTCCGCACCGTTCCCCGCGAGCACTTCCTGCCCGGCTTCCCTCTGGAGGCCGCCTACGCCGACAACCCCACCTACATCAAGACCGACGGGTCCGGCACCCGGATCAGCGCCGCCTCCCAGCCCGCCATCGTCGCCCTGATGCTGGAGCAGCTCGACGCCCGGCCCGGCCAGCGCGTCTTCGAGGCCGGGGCCGGGACCGGCGTCAACGCCGCCTACCTGGCCACCATCGTCGGCCCCGACGGACACGTGGTCGCCGTGGACGTGGACGACGACCTCGTCGACGGCGCCCGCCGGCATCTCGGCGATGCCGGGATCACCAACACCGACGTGGTCCTCGGCGACGGCGCCCTCGGCCACCCCGACGGCGCCCCGTTCGACCGACTGATCGCCACCGTGAGCACCAGCGAGGTGCCCACCGCCT
Organism: Kitasatospora sp. SC0581; assembly: GCF_048159585.1. Classification (NCBI taxonomy): domain Bacteria; kingdom Bacillati; phylum Actinomycetota; class Actinomycetes; order Kitasatosporales; family Streptomycetaceae; genus Kitasatospora; species Kitasatospora sp. SC0581. The sequence goes on from NZ_JBLRWA010000032.1 coordinate 22,092, forward strand.
GGCTCCGGCAGGTCAAGCCCACCGGACGGATCGTCCTGCCGCTGCGTCTGCGCGGCACCGCCTCGCGCACCATCGCCTTCGAGCGCGGCGAGAACGGCTGGGTGTCCGTCGACGACCAGCTCGCCGTCTTCATGCCGCTGCGCGGCAGCATGGACGACGCCCGCCGCACCGTCGCCCTGACCCACCAGGGCGACGTCACCCTCCAGGTTCACAAGGACCAGAGCGACGCGGTCCACGCCGACCTGCTGCTCGGCGTCCTCGACACCGAGCGCCACGACGTCTGGACCGGCGTCACCATCCCGGCCGGCACCACCTACGAGTACCAGGACCTGTGGCTCGCCCTCACCCTCCCGAACTCCGTGATGCGGATGAGCGTCACCGGCACCGCCCGCGAACGCGGCGTGAACCCCATGTTCGGCTGGGGCGCCATGGCCACCGTGGACGCCGCTTCCATCGCCTACCTCACTCTGCGCCCCGGCCCACCCGACACCGACGGCCGCAAGACCTACGAGACCGGCGTCATCGGCCACGGCCCGACGGGCGCCGCCCTCGCCGACCTCGTCACCGACCAGATCCGCACCTGGAACACCGGCTACCGCAGCCGGAAACCGCGCTTCGAACTCCCTGACTCCCCCGCCACCACTGCCCCGGCCGCCGGCCGCTTCTTCCTGGACCGCCCCCACCACCCGATCACCGTCATCTGGGAGTAACCCGCATGCACCCGACCGGACCGATCGCCCGGCGGTTCCCGCTGGTCGCACGCCACCGGCCCGCGTGCCTGCCCCTGACCGCCCGTGTCGGCCGGCTCACCGAGCTGGCCGACACAGCCTCCCGGCAGGACGATCCCAGCCTCGCCTCCGCCGTCTTCAACCAGGCGGCCCTCCTCGCCTCCGACCTCGCCCTGCCCGGCTACGCCCGCGAGCTCTGCCACCGCCACGCCGCCCTCCACCTCACCCGCGGCCTGCTCCCCGCGACCAGCGCCATCCACTTCCTCGAACCCGTCGTCAACCTCGCCCGCCTCCACATCCGCGCCGGCCACCACCAGCACGGCCACCAGCTCCTCCTCGACCTCTACCGAGCCGTCACCACCGCCACCGAGACCACCCTCGACGGCATCACCATCCCCACCCGCCTCACCCAGACCACCGAGCAACAGCATGAAGTCCGCCGGTGGCTGTGGCGCGTCCTCATCGCCGACGGCACCCGCGCCCTCACCACCGCCGGCCGCTGGACGGACGCCCTGCGCCACATCGAGCAGCACCGCGGCATCGGCCGGCGCATCCTCGACGGCCGCCAAGTCGCCGTCCTCGCCCACGCCACCGCCAGCGACCTCCCCGGCGCCCTCGCCCTGCTGGCCGACACCGAGCCGGGCGCGCCCTGGGAGAACGCCGTCACCGCCGTCCTCACCGCCCTGTGCCGCCCCGGCGACCGGCCCGCCGTCGAAACCGCGATCGACCACTGCCTCGCCCTCGAACCCGATGAGGGCCTGGCCGTCTTCACCACCCGCCTCGCCCTGACCGCGATCGACACCGCCGGCCCGGACACCCCCGCCTCCCGAGACCTGATCGAGCAGCTCTCCCACCGAGCGGGTGAAACGGGCGACGGCTACGCACTGCGCGACCTCCTCACCCACCCCGGTGTCCGTGACCGCCTCGGACCCGGCCGGACAGCCGAACTCGCACAGACCCTCGCCGCCTGCGCACTCGGCTCCGCCACCCTCTCCGAGCCCCTCCGCGACCAGCTGGAGGCCGCCCTCGCCGCCGCCCAAGCGGTACTCGAAGCCTCCCCTCCGGACCCGGTCCCACCCGCAGGAAACCCGTTCGGGAAGCACACCCCCAGAACAGCACACAGCTGAAGCAGCCTTCGGAGCTGCATCAAACGGGCGAGAGTCACAGGACAGCAACTCACGGGACGGGCGCGAGGCTCTCACGAGCTACTACACATCGACGGTCTGACCAGGCATGCTGCCGAGTCGATCCCCGCTGGCGCCTGATCGTCCCTCCAGAAGGGACGGTTGAGGACCGGGAAGGGCTGATCCGCCGCGCCCCGGACGGCACCCGACCGGCCGGATCCGCGGGGCCGGCCCCGCCGCGGTAGGTGTAGGAGACGTACTCGGCGACGCCCTCCCGTACGCGAACCGGCCTCGGTCGTCGCGTGGCTGGAGGCCCTCATGGAACGGACGGTGTTTGGTCCGGAGCCTCGGGCGCGCGACGAAGACCCATTCCGGCACCCGGCACCTCCCGCTCCAGGGCCTCCTAAGTACATTTCATACATTGGGAGTTGATGCTACTTTCCATGTACTGATGCAACTCAGGGAGGGGTTGAAGTGAAGGTCACGTTCATCCAGGTGGAGGGCACGGCAGAAGAGCTGGACGCGTCCGACGTGGGAAGGCAGCTCATCGCCGCGATGGGAGTGAGCCCGACGCCCGCCAGCCGTCCCAGCGCAGGGGAGGACGCGCCGGTCGGGGGCAGCTGGCAGTCGCTGCCGATTCCCGGCCTCGCGGCCGAGGGCCAGGCGGAGGTGAGGAAGATGCTGACCCGGAACCCCGCCGCGGAGCAGTTCGTCGCGTTCCTCGAGGAGACGACGTCGTGGCCCAACGCCGCGCTGCACGGGGTCAAGCGGAAGACCCACCAGGAGGGAGAACCCCTCGACTACAGCGACTACCTGCGCCTGCGACGGCAGGGAAGCCAGCTCGGCGGGTTCGCGTACGTCTACGCCGACACCGGCGTGGTCAACCTGCGGCTCAACTACGACAGCGACGCCGCGATCCTTCACGGCATCGCACCGGACGCCTATCTCGTCCCCAAGGGCCACCGGGCCTACCGGGTGAGCGTGCAGATCACGGACGAGAACACGCTCCGCCAGGCACTCGAGCTCGCCGAGATGGCCTACAAGCTGACGTAGCCCAGGATCGTGGCGGTCAGGCCGAGCCCTGATCCGCCACCAACGTCCGTGTCCTATCCGGCAGTTCTTCGGGCGCCGCCGCGCCGAACGGCTGGGGTCAGGACCCGGCGGGCCGCCTCCTGCCGGTCGACGTGCAGTACCCGGGCGAGCCCGTCGAGCATGATGACGGGCTCGCCCTTCGCATAGTGGAGGGCCTGGCCTCAGAGGTCCCCGGCGCCCGCCGCCAGCTGCTCCCGGTCGTAGGAGTCGCGCGAGCGGGCGATGGCGTCGCGGTGGCGTTCCGCCCAGGCGGTGAGGCCCTTGAGGGAGGCGTAGAGTTCGGCGGCCATCTCGGTGCCGCGGTACTCCACCTTGGGCGGCACGGTCGCGTAGACGGTGCGTTCGATCAGTCCGTCGCGTTCGAGGTTCCGCAGTGTCAGGGTGAGCATGCGGCGGCTGATTCCGGGTACGGACCGTTCGAGTTCGGTGAAGCGGACCGGGCCGTGGCTGAGGTTGAGCAGGATCCCGATCGCCCACTTGCCGCTGATCCGGTTGAGCGCCTCCAGGACGGTGCACGCCTCGCGGGCGGGGGCCGGGTCGTCGAGGCCGCCGGTCTCGTCGATGTCCTCGATCACATCGTTGTTCCCCAGGAACATGAAAGTGCCTCCTTACGGTGGACTTGATGGTCACACATGATGGTCGCTGTAACAAGAAGTGCCCTCAGGGAGCGCGGGCGCCACCGGGCGCCCCTCCCGGGCCATTCCCCCGAAGGACTGCTCCGATGACCACGCAAGCCCCGCCGTCCCTCCAGCCTTCCAGGTCACGCTGGTTGGCACTGGGGCTCCTCTGCACCGGCAACCTGATGATCATCCTCGACGGTTCGATCGTGACCGTCGCCCTCCCGACCATCCAGACCGACCTCGGCTTCACCCAGTCCGGCCTGGCCTGGGTGGTCAACGCCTACCTCATCGCCTTCGCCGGGCTGCTGCTGCTCTCCGGCCGGCTGGGCGACCTGCTGGGCGGCAAGCGCGTCTTCAGCGCGGGCCTGGGCCTGTTCACGGTGGCCTCGCTGGCCTGCGGCCTGTCCTCCTCCTCGACGGCGCTGGTGGTGTTCCGGTTCGTCCAGGGGGTCGGCGGGGCGCTCGCCTCGGCCGTCGTCCTGGGCATGATCATCACCCTGTTCCCCGACGCCGGCGAGCGCGCCAAGGCACTGGCGGCGTACGCGTTCGTCTCCGCGGCCGGCGCCTCGCTGGGCCTGATCCTGGGCGGCGTGCTGACGCAGAGCTTCAGCTGGCCGTGGGTGTTCTACGTCAACGTGCCGATCGGCCTGGTGGCGCTCGTGCTGACGCAGAGCGTGGTGCCCGGTGGGAAGGGAGCGGGGCTGCGCGAGGGCGCCGACCTGATCGGTTCGGTGCTCGCCACCGGCGGTCTGATGCTGCTGGTCTACACGATCATCAAGGCCGAGGAGTACACCTGGGGCGACGCCCGCACGCTGGGCCTGCTGGCCGGCTCGCTGGTACTGCTGGTCGGTTTCGTGGTCCGCCAGGCGTACGCGGCCAAGCCGCTGCTGCCGCTGCACATCTTCCGCTCCCGGGCGGTCTCCGGCGCCAACGGCATCATGGTCCTGATGGTCGCCGGCCTGTTCGGCTACCAGTTCTGCACCGCGCTCTACTTCCAGAACGTCCTGGGCTACGACGCCCTGAAGACCGGGCTCGCCTTCCTGCCCGCGCCGGTCACCATCGCGATCGTCTCGCTGGGCTTCGCGGTCAAGCTGAACCAGAAGTTCGGGCCCCGCCGGGTGCTGGTCGTCGGCCTGCTGCTGGTGGCCGCGGCGCTCGCGCTGCTGGCCCGGGTGCCGAGCGACGGAAGCTTCCTCGCCGACATCGTGCCGCCGTTCGTGCTGCTCGGCCTCGGCTTCGGCGCGGCCATGCCGGCGCTGATCGGCCAGGCCATGTCGGTCACCTCGCCCAACGACGCCGGCATCGCCTCCGGCCTGGTGAACACCACCCAGCAGGTCGGCGCCTCGATCGGCACCGCCGTGCTCGCCACGGTGGCCGCCTCCCGCACCGCGACGCTGCTCGGCGAGGGCGACAGCAAGGTGGCGGCGCTCACCGGCGGCTTCCACCTCTCCTACGGGCTCAGCGCCCTGTTCGTGGCGGTCGGCGTCCTGGTGGCCGCCTTCGTCCTGCGCAGCCCCGCGGACGGCGCCGAGAACGCCCCCGAGTCGGACCTCAAGTCTGCGGACACCCCCGTACCGCACGTTTGACGGTCCCCGTGCGGCCGTTCCGGAGGGCCTCCCGGAACGGCCGCACCACCCTGACGGCGCGCACCGCCGCCGGGGCCGCACCGCACTCCGCACCACGTCGGAGCACCGTGTCGGAGCACCGCGTCGGAGCACGCCGGCCGAGCACGTCGGCCGAGCACACCCACGAGGATCCCGCCGCGAAACCCGCGGGCCCCGGGAAAGGGCCCGCTTAGGGGGACGGTCAGGGGGGTCGGATCCGGACGGAGCCAGCAGACTCGTCGCATCGTCCGCGGCCGGGTCCATCAGCGTCTCCCCCGCGGGGTGGGCGGGCCTCACGCCGCCCACCGTTCCCCGCCTCGCGCAGGATCGAGAAAGAACCCATGTACACCAGACGCCGTTTCCTCCGTCTCCCGGTCACCCTGACCGCCGCCGCCGTCATCGGCCCCGCCGTCCTCACGGCCTGCTCCGACTCCTCCGCCCCGCCCTCCGCGAAGAGCGCCGGCGGCGGCACCCTGCGCTACGGCGCCGCCGTCGAACCCGACAGCTGGGACCCGCACGCCGCGTCCACCGCCGTCACCGGGCGGCTGCTGCGCCCGGTGCTGGAGTCGCTGGTCGCGATCGCTCCGGACGGGACCGTCAAGCCGTGGCTGGCCGAGTCGTGGACGGTCTCGCCCGACGGCCTCACCTACACCTTCACCCTGCGCAGCGGCGTGACCTTCAGCGACGGCACCCCGTTCGACGCGGCGGCGGTGAAGGCGAACTTCGAGCACGTCACGGCGGCGAAGACGGCGTCCAAGCGGGCGGCCGGCCTGCTCGGCCCGTACAAGGAGACCGAGGTGGTCGACCCGCGCACGGTGGCCGTGCACCTGACGGCCCCCCACGCCTCGTTCCTCAACTCGGCGGGGAGCACCTTCCTCGGCTTCCACTCCCCCGTCGCGCTGCGCGACCACGCGGGCGACCTCTCCTCCGGCGGCGCGTTCGTCGTCGGCACCGGCCCGTTCACCTTCGAGTCGGTGACGCCGGGTCAGCAGGCGGTGTTCAAGCGCCGCTCCGACTACGACTGGGCCCCGCCGACCGCCGCCCACCAGGGGCCGGCGAAGCTGGAGAGCATCGTCGTGCTGCTGCTGAAGGAGGACGCCTCCCGGGTCGGCGCCCTGACGTCCGGTCAGGTCGACGCCGCCGAGCTGATCCCCGCCAACCGGCTGGCCGGCCTGCGCGGCCGCAACGGCGTCGAAGTGGTCCGCAAGGCGGTCCCCGGCGTCCCCTACACCTACTACCTCAACACCGCCCGCGCGCCGTTCGACGACCCGCGCACCCGGCAGGCCGTCCGGCACGCCATCGACTTCGCCGGGATCGTCAAGGGCGTCTTCCAGGGCGAGTACGAGCAGGCCTGGGGGCCGCTGGCGCCCTCCACCCCCGGCGCCGAGCCGTCGTTCGCCAAGCCGGCCTGGGAGTACAGCAAGGAGAAGGCGGAGAAACTGCTGGACGAGGCCGGCTGGACCGGGCGGGACGCCGACGGCTACCGCACCAGGGACGGCAAGCGCCTCAGCGCCGAGCAGCCGTACGTGCAGACCTTCGTCTCGGCCCAGAACCACACCTTCGACGTGGGCGTGCAGGACGCGCTGAAGCAGGTCGGCATCGAGCTGAAGCTGGTGCCGCTGGACTCCGCGGGCTCCATCGGGCGCACCGGCAAGGGCGACTACGACGTGTTCGCCTTCGCCTGGCAGGGCTCCGACCCGGTCCTGCTGGGCAGCCTCTACCACTCCAAGTCCCAGTTCGGGGGCGGCGGGGCGAACGGCAGCCGGGTCAAGGACGCCGAGATCGACGGCTGGCTGGACGAGGCCGAGGCGACCGTGGACGCCGAGCGGCGCGCCGAGCTGTACCGCAAGGTCCAGCGGAAGATCGTCGAGCAGGCGTACTCCTTCCCGGCCTACATCGCCACCATGGACGTCGCCCGGCACGGCAAGGTGAACGGGCTGGTCCTGGACGTCGACGCCAACACCGACTTCTACGGCATCGGGGTGGCCTGAGGTGTCGAACAGTGCCCGGCACGTGCCGCCCTGGGCCAGGTTCGTCGCCCGGCGGCTCGCGGCGGGGCTGGTGGTGGTGTGGGGGACGCTCACGGTGACGTTCTTCGCCCTCCACCTCGCCCCCGGCGACATCGTGGACGGACTGATCGGGCCGGGCGCCGCCGGCACCCCGGCCCTGCGTGACCAGGTGATCGCCGAGAACGGCCTGAACGACCCGCTGCTCGTCCAGTACGGCCGCCAGCTCGCCCGGTTGGCGAGCGGCGGCCTCGGCTGGTCGTACCAGCTCAACGAGCCGATCGAGCGGCTGCTCGGCAGCCAGCTCGGCCCGACCGTCGAGCTGGCGGTGTCCGCGCTGGTCACCGCGCTGGTGCTGGCGGTGCTGGCGGCCACCCTGACGGCCGGCCGGGGCCGGGCGGTGCGCGCCGCCGCCGGTGTCGCCGAGCTGCTGATGGTGTCGATGCCGTCGTTCTGGCTGGGCATCATCCTGCTGACGGTGTTCTCCTACCGGCTGCACGCGCTGCCCTCGATCGGGGCGGACGGGCCGGCGGCGCTGGTGCTGCCGACGCTGGCGCTGGCGCTGCCGCTGGCCGGAGTGCTCGCCCAGGTGATCCGCCAGGAGCTGGAGAGCGCCGACGGCCGTCCGTTCGTGCTGACCGCGCGCTCGCGCGGCCTGGGCGCGACGGCGGTGCTGCTGCGGCACACCCTGCGGCACGCGCTGCTGCCGCTGACCACGCTGGCCGGCTTCGTGCTGGGCAGCCTGTTCGGCGGCGCGGTGCTGGTGGAGAACATCTTCACCCGGCCCGGCCTGGGCCGGGTGCTGGCCAACGCGGTCGGCTCGCGCGACCTGCCGGTGGTCAGCGCCCTGGTGGTCATCTCCAGCGCGGCGTTCGTGGTCATCAACACCCTGGTGGACGTGCTCCACCCGCTGATCGACCCCCGGCTGCGCGAGGGAGGAGCGGCATGAGCACCGTGACCGCCCTCCTCGACCAGCCGGCCGCGGCCGCCGCCCGCCGGGGTGCGCTGCTGCGCTCGCCCGCCCGCCTGGCGCCGCTGGTCCTGCTGGCCGCGGTGGCGCTCGTCCTGGCCTTCCCCGGGGTGTTCGCCACCCACTCCCCCGCGGCGACGGACGTCGCGGCGGCGCTGCGCCCGCCCGGTGCCGAGCACTGGCTGGGCACCGACCAACTCGGCCGGGACGTCTGGTCGCGGCTGGTGCACGGCACCCGGCTGTCGCTGCTGATCGCGGTCGGCGCGACGCTGATCGGGGTGGGCGGCGGCGCGCTGCTCGGCCTGGTCGCCGGCTGCGGCGGACGGCGCGTCGACTTCGTCCTGATGCGGGTGGTGGACGTGCTGCTGGGCTTCCCCGAACTGCTGCTCGCGCTGGTGGTGGTGGCGGTTCTGGGCGGCGGCACGGTCAACGTGGCGATCGCCATCGGCATCGCCGGGGTGCCCCACTACGCCCGGCTGGTGCGCGGCCAGGCACGGCTGGTGCTGCGCTCGGAGTACGTGGAGGCGGCGCGGGTGCTGGGGGTGCCGGCCTGGCGGTCGGTGCTGCGGCACGTGCTGCCGAACGTCGGCGGCCCGCTGGTGGTGCTGGCCTCCATCGGGCTGGGCTCGGCCATCATCTCGGGCTCCGGGCTCAGCCTGCTCGGCCTGGGCCCCGTCCCGCCGGAGGCGGACTGGGGCTCGATGGTCGCCGACGGCAAGGACTTCCTCCAGACGGCCTGGTGGATCTCGATCTCACCCGGCCTGGCCGTCTCGGTCGTGGTGGTCTGCACCACGCTGATCGGCCGTTCGCTGCAGCTGAGGGCGGTGCGATGACGACGACAACGACAACGGAAGCGACCGGTGCGGAGGCGACGGCCGGGGACACCGGTGCGCCGGTGCCGGGCCCGCTCGTGCGGGTGGAGGGGCTGCGGGTGTCGTTCCCCGGCGCGCCGCGGCCCGCCGTGGACGGGGTGTCACTGGCCATCGGCCCCGGGGAGTGCGTGGCGCTGGTCGGCGAGTCCGGCTCGGGCAAGTCCGTCACCTCGCGTTCCCTCATCGGGCTGGCGGGCGCCAGGGCCAGGGTCTCCGCCCGGACCCTGGAGGTCGCCAGGGCGGACACCGCCGGCTTCGGCGAACGGCAGTGGCGCGCGGTGCGCGGCCGGCGGGTCGCCGTGGTCTTCCAGGACGCGCTGACCGCGCTGGACCCGCTGCGCACCGTCGGCGCCGAGATCGCCGAGGCGGCCCGTCTCGGCGGCACCGCCGGCCCGGACGTCGGCGCCCGGGTGGTGGAACTGCTCACGGCGGTGGGCGTGCCGGAGCCGGAGGCCCGGCGCACCCAGTACCCGCACCAGCTCTCCGGCGGGCTGCGCCAGCGCGCGCTGATCGCCTCGGCGCTGGCCGCCGACGCGCCGCTGCTGATCGCCGACGAGCCGACCACGGCGCTGGACGCGATCGTCCAGGCGCAGATCCTGGCGCTGCTCGGCCGGCTCAAGGCCGAGGGCCGGGGACTCCTGCTGGTCAGTCACGACCTGGCGGTGGTGGCGCAGTTGGCGGACCGGGTGCTGGTGCTGCGGCGGGGCGAGGTGGTGGAGAGCGGGCCGACCGGCCGGGTGCTGTCCGCCCCGGAGCACCCGTACACCCGGATGCTGCTGGACGCGGTGCCCTCGGGCCGCCCGCCGGCCCGTCCCGCCCAGGCCTCGGCCCCGGCCGAGGCTCCGGACACCGGGGCACCGGACGCCGAGGAGGCGGCCCCGGTGCTGACCGGGCGCGGGCTGGTCAAGTCCTTCGCCCCGGGCGGGCCGAGGGCCCTCGACGAGGTCGGGTTCACCCTGCGGGCGGGCGAGGCGCTGGGCGTGGTCGGCGAGTCCGGCTCGGGCAAGACCACGCTGGCACGGGTCGCGATGGGCCTGTCCCGTCCCGACGCCGGGGAGGTGCTGCTGCACGGGCGGCCCTGGTCGGCGCTGCCGGAGCGGCGGCGCCGGGCCGGGCGCTCGGCGATCCAGTTCGTCCAGCAGGACCCGTACGCCTCGGCGGACCCCCGGTTCACCGTGGCGCGGATCATCGGCGAGGCGCTGCCGGGACTGCGGCGCGCCGAGCGGGCCCGGCGGTGCGCGGAACTCCTCGACCAGGTCGGCCTGCCGGCCGAGCTGCTCTCCCGCCGGCCGCACCAGCTGTCCGGCGGTCAGCGCCAGCGGGTGGCCATCGCCCGGGCGCTGGCGGGCCGTCCGCGGGTGCTGGTCTGCGACGAGCCGGTCTCGGCGCTGGACGTCTCGGTGCAGGCGCAGGTGCTGGAGCTGCTGGACCGGCTGCGGCGCGAGCGGGGCATCGCCCTGCTGTTCATCACCCACGACCTGGCCGTGGTGCGGCAGGTCGCCGACCGGGTGCTGATCATGCGCGGCGGGTCGGTCGTCGAGGAGGGCGAGACCGAGCGGATCTTCGAGGCCCCCGCTCACCCGTACACCCGGGCCCTGCTGGACGCCGTCCTGCGGCTGCCCGGCGCGGACGGTGCGGACGGCGCGGGCAGTACGGGCAGTGCGGGCAGTACGGACGGCTCGGGCAGGACGCACGGCGCCGACGTCACGGGCCGCGACGACCCGGAGCAGGACACGGAGCAGGCCCCGGAGCGGAACACCGAGCAGGACACCGAACACGTCGCCGGGCAGGACGGCGAGCACGTCACGAAGTGGGAGACATGACTGACACGACGACGGACGCCGTCCCCGAGGCCGCCGAGGCGTGGCTGCGGCGGGCCGAGGAGGTCGCGGCGCTGCTGGCACCCGGCGCCGCCCGGCGCGACCGCGAGGGCACCCCGCCGGTGCGGGAGATCCGGCTGCTGAAGGAGTCCGGCCTGGTGACCCTGCTGGGGCCGGTCGAGTACGGCGGGGCCGGCCAGGACTGGTCCACCGCGTTCCGGGTGGTGCGCACCGTCGCGGCGGCCGACGCCTCGGTCGGCGAGCTGCTGGCCCACCACTACGTGTGGGTGTCGATCGCCGAGTTCATCGGCACCGACGAGAAGATCCAGCACATCGCCGAGGTGTCGGCCCGGGCCCGGTGGTTCTACAGCGGGTCCTCGAAGCCCCGCTCGGCGCCCCTGGTGATCCAGGACACCGGCCGCGAGATGCTGTTCCACGGGCGGCTGGAGCGCGTCCTGGGCCACCCGGTGTCGGACATCACCATCCTGGAGGGCTTCCTGGAGGACGGCGACACCCCGATCAGCGCGCTCGCGATGAGCGACCACCTGGGGCTGTCCTTCGAGCCCGGCGCCGAGGAGTTCGGGCTGCGGTCGCTGGCCGCCGGGACGGTGGTCGCCGACGGCGCGAACATCCCGTGGACCGGGGCGCTCGGCCACGTCGACAAGACCTTCGTGCCCCGGGTCTACAACACCTTCCTCACTCCGGCCTTCCAGCTCGCCCAGGCCAACGCGCTGATCGGCGCGGCCCGGGGCGCGCTGGACGCCGCCGCCCGGCACGCCCGCGAGCAGTGGTCGGAGGCGCCGCTGACCGAGGCCGCCGCCGCGGACGCGGCCCGGCACTACGGCGCCCTGGCCTCCGCGCTGTGGGCGGTGGAGGCGTTCGCCGACGCCGTCGGCGCCGAGGCGGACGCCCTGCACGCCCGGCGCCGCACGGTGACCGAGGAGGAGCGCGGCCGGCACGCCGTCCGGGTCGCGGCGCTGGCCGCGCAGGCCGGCGCGGCGGCCGACGCGGTCACCGCCGGCGTGCTCGGGGCGGCCTGCCCCGGCGGCGCCGAGGCCGCGGCCGGGCTGGACCGCTACTGGCGGGACACCCGGGCGCGGCGGGTGCACGAGGACGACCCGGGGCGCGCCCGCGTGGTGGGGCGCCACCTCCTGCACGGCGAAGTCCCCCGCCCCACCTGGTACGCGTGACACCCCGAGTAAGGAGCACCCCCGCATGACCAGCAGTTCCCCGACCGTCCCGCTGTCCGTCCTCGACATATCGTCCATCGACTCCGCCGGCAGCCCCGCCGAGACCCTGGTCGGCACCCGCCGGCTGGTGGCGGCCGCCGACGAGCTGGGCTACACCCGGTTCTGGGTGGCCGAGCACCACAACTCGCGCGGGATCGCCGGCTCCGTGCCGGCCGTCCTGCTGGCCGCGCTCGGCGAGCGGACCAGCCGGATCCGGATCGGCGCGGGCGGGGTGATCCTGCCCAACCACCCGCCGTACGCCGTCGCGGAGTCCTTCCGGACGCTGGCCGCGCTGTTCCCCGGCCGGGTGGACCTGGGCATCGGCCGCTCGGGCGCGGACCCGCTGCTCTCCCACGCGCTGCGCCGGGCGCCCGACGAGGACTTCCCGGCGGCGCTGGAGGAGCTGCTCGCCTTCGTCGACGGCGGCTTCCCGGACGGGCACGTCTACCAGCGGCTGGAGGCCCTGCCGGAGCCGCCGCAGCCGCCGCGGCCGTGGCTGCTGGGCGCCAGTGTGCGCAGCGCCGTGGACGCGGGCCGGCGCGGGCTGCCGTACGCGTTCGCCCACCACTTCTTCAACTCGCGCGGCACCGAGGAGGCGCTGCGGGCGTACCGGCAGAGCTTCCGGCCCTCGGCCCGGGCCGAGCGGCCGCACGCGATCGTCACCGCCTACACGGTGTGCGGGGAGACCACGGAGCACGCGCGCCGGCTGACGGCGCCGGCGCTGTTCCCGGTGCTGCGGCTGAACGGCGCCTCGCCGATCGCGCCGCTGCCCACCGTCGAGGAGGCGGCGGCGTACCCGTGGACGGAGGCCGAGCTGGCCTCCGCCGACGCGCTGCTCAGCACCCAGGCGGTCGGCGACGCCGAGGAGGTCCGCCGGGCGCTGACGGACCTGCTGGAGCGCACCGGCGCGGACGAGCTGATGGTGACCAACAACGTCACCGACGTCGAGGAGAAGATCCGCTCGCTGGAACGCGTGCGGGACCTCGCCCCGGCGCTGCCCGTCCCCGCCGGGGTCAGCCGGTAACGGCCGGGCGGCGGCGATGGGCGCGGGCGCCGAGGCTGTCGCGGATGCGGCGGTGGTGGGTGACCAGCCAGACCCGCTCGGGCTCCCCGGGCGGGCAGCGGTCCAGGGCGTGGTCGAGACAGCTGACCGCGAGCGCGTCGTCGCCCGCGGCGGCGGCCCGGGCGGACGCCCCGACCAGGGCTTCCCAGGCACGGCGCTCCATCGCCTCCACCGGGGTGCCGTCCGCCTCGGCGAGCGCGATGGCGCGGTCGTGGTGGAAGGCCAGCAGCCCGGGGCGGGGCACGTCCAGCAGGGCGGCCCAGTCCGCCGCCCGCAGATGGCGTTCGACCAGGACGCGGCCGGGCAGCTGGGCGAGCGCGACATCACGGCTGACGGCGTACCGGAAGGCGTACTCGACGTCTCCGGGGACGCCGCTGCGGCGCACCCGGCGCAGCAGTTCGCGCGACTCCAGGAGCTCCAGGCTGCGGCCGACCTCCTCGGGGTCGCGCTGGCTGACGGCCTCGACCGCGCCGCGCCACAGCGTGCCGCCGACGACGGCGGCGTCGCGCAGCACCGAGCGGGTGGTGCGGTCGAGGCCGTCGAGCTGGGCGGCGGCGACGGCGAGGACGGCCGGCGGGTGGTCGGCGCCGGCGTCCGCCGCCCGCGCGTAGGCCTGGGCGAACAGCGGGTTGCCGTCGGCGAGGGCCGCGCGGCGGTCGTCGGCGGGCGTCGGGTGGCGGCGGCCGGAGGCGGCACCGATCACGGTGGCGGTGGCCGCGGTGGACAGCGGTGCCACGTGCAGCAGGACCGAGCGGCGCTTGGCGCACCCCCAGGAGGGCCTGGTGTGGAGCAGTTCGGAACGGGCTCCGACGATCAGCAGCAGGGCGACCGGGCCGAGCCGGACGGTGAGGTCCTCGACGAAGGAGCGGACGAAGTCGGCGGCGCGGTGGAGGTCGTCCAGGACGACCACCAGCGGGCGCTCGGCGGCCGCCTCCTCCAGGAACTGCCGCAGCGCGCCGAGGACTTCCTCCCGTGGGACGGCGCCGCCGTCCGGCCCCTCGGCGGAGGCGGCCGGGGCGGGCAGGCCGAGGCAGGCGGCGAGCGCGGTGACGATCGGTCCGGTGTCGGCGTGCGGGAGGAGCCCGCGCACGACGTTGGTCAGTGCGGGCAGGACGACGGCCGCCGGGGCTCCGGCGCGGATGCCCGTGTAGGCGCGGACCAGGCCGGCCAGCGGTTCGTAGGGGGTGTGGGCGTCGAAGGCCGGGGTGCCCGCGTGGAGCACCCGGGGCGCCGGCGGTCCGGCGCCGTCGCGCAGCGCGGCGGCGAACTCCCCGATCAGCCGGGTCTTGCCGATGCCGGGCTCGCCCAGCACCGTGACCAGGTACGGCAGTTGGCGGCGGACGCTGTCCTGGTAGGCGCCGCGCAGCAGGTTCAGCTCGTGGGTGCGCTCCAGGAACGGCGGTTCGGCGGGGTGCCCGGACGGCCCGCGGCCGTCGCGGCGGGCGGGCGCGGGGCGGTGGACGCCGGGGACGCCGGGGACCGGGGCGAAGCCGAGGCCGGCGCCGCCGGTCTCGACGGTGGCGTCGGCGGCCCACAGTTCCCCGCGGGGGACCTGCAGCAGCAGGTGGTGGCAGGCGTCCAGGACCTCGCCGGTGACCTCCACGGGCTCGGGCGCGCTGTCGTCGTAGGTGACCACCACCTCGCCGGTGCCGACCACGAGGTGGGTGACCGGCCGGGTGGCGGCGGCCCCGCTGCCGGGCACCGGTCCGGCAGCGGTGGCCCCGGGGGCGGCCGGTCCGGGCGCCTCGAAGTGGCGGTGCAGGGCGAGGGCGGCGCGCAGGGCCCGCTCGGCGTCGTCCTCGTGGGCCCGGGGGACGCCGAAGACGACCAGCCACACCGAACCGAAGGCGCGGCGCACGTGTCCGCCGAAGGGCGCCATCTCGCGCCGGATGTCGGCGGTCAGCTCCTTGACGGCGTGGTCGACGCGCTCGGGGGCGAGGGCGCCGCCGTCGGCCGTCCACTGGGCGCGGACCATGACGACGCTGGCCGCGCGCCGCTCGACCCGTTCCCAGGACGCGCGGAAGGCGTGCTCGGCGGCCGGGGCGGCGGCGGTCCCGGCGCGGCCGGCGCCGCGGTCGTCGGCGCGGCTGTCGTCGGCGCGGTCGTCGGCGCGCGCGGGCGGGGCGGGGGCCGGCCGGGGGCGCGGCGGCTGCGGGGCGGCTGCGGCCGCAGGGCGGGGTCCGACCGGGGGCGGGAAGTCCGCCGCGCCGCCCGGGGCGGTGGTGAGCCGCAGCGCCAGGGCCGGGTCGTGGCTGAGGATCGCGCGCTGGAGGCGTCGCAGGTCGCGGCCGGGCTCCAGGCCGAAGCGGTCGGCGAGCAGGTCCCGGGTGCGCCGGTAGCGGTCCAGCGCCTCGGACTGGCGCCCGCAGTTGTAGAGGACGACCATCAGCTGGGCGACCAGGCGTTCCCGGGTCGGCTCGGCCTCCAGCATGGACTCCAGTTCGCCGATCAGCTCGCGGTCCCGCCCCATCGCCAACTCGGCCTGGATGCAGTCCTCGTGGACGGCGAGCCGGGTGCCCTGGAGGGCGGCCAGCTCGGGCCAGGTGAGCCCGGCGTCGCTCACGTCGGCGAGCACCGGGCCGCGCCACAGGCCGAGGGCGCGGCGCAGCAGTTCCGAGGCCCGCGTCCAGTCGCCGGCCGCCAGTCGGGCCCGGCCCAATGTGACAAGCTCATGAAATTCCGTGAGATCGAGCTGTTCAGGCTCGATTCTGAGCACGTATCCGGGCACAGTGGTATTCAGCGCGGGTTTCCCGTCCGC
Source organism: Kitasatospora sp. SC0581 (assembly GCF_048159585.1). Taxonomy (NCBI): domain Bacteria; kingdom Bacillati; phylum Actinomycetota; class Actinomycetes; order Kitasatosporales; family Streptomycetaceae; genus Kitasatospora; species Kitasatospora sp. SC0581. The sequence continues at coordinate 37,978 of NZ_JBLRWA010000032.1, forward strand.
CGGCTCCCCGACCGCCTGGAATGCGCGGCGCAGCCCGGCCACCGAGTTCTGCACCATTTTCCGCGCCGTGGACGGACGGTCATCGCCCCAGAGTGCGGCGACTATCTCGTTGATACCCACCACGCTATTCGCGCGGAGCAGCAGAACACCGAGCAGGGCCCTCTGCTGCAGGCCGCGAATGGGCACGTCGGTGCCGTCGGAGAGCACTTCAAGCGGCCCCAGAACGTTGAATCGCACCCCTACCCCCTTGATTCCCTGCGATTCCGGAGAAAGCCATTCCGGAGAATGTGCCCGATGGTACATCAGATCGATCCGGGGCCTTCCGTTGACCGCACGTCGACTTCGATCTACGCTATCGATGGCGACCCCCCTGCCGGTATTCCCCGAGGCAAATTCGCCGCCGCCGACCGGCCGGGTTGATTCGACGTCGCGGTGATCGGGCAGGCGTGCGGGCCATGGGGGCGTCGTAACGGCGCCGGCCCGGTGGACCGGCCGGCGTCACCAGTGGATCCCCGTGGTCCGCATGGTCGAGACCCCGGCTCCGCTCCGTCCGCGACACCGCCTTCCGCGAGGACGCCCCCCGGGATCAGCACCGGCCACGGGCCCGGGAACACGGCGACCCCGCGCGACCCCGCGATCAACGCCGTCCGCGATCAACACCCTCCGCGACCACGGCCGCACCGGCATCGCGGCCGGCCTCCGCCACGCCTCCGGTCGGCCCCTCACCCGCCCACTCGTCCTCCTCCACGCCCCTGAGCAGGGACGATGAAAGATCGTCAGGACCCTGGACCAGCCCTGCCCACCCGGCCGCCCCGGCGCAGTGGCCCGCCCATGAGCGATCAGTTCCCGGGCGATGGGCGGGGTGTCCCCATGATGGGTTCGACCGGGAGCGGGTGGCCGTCGCCACCGCCCCGGGGGAGCCGCCGAGGACCGGCGGCCGGACGCCTACAAGAGACGAGGTCGGGGGTACCCGGTGCCTTCCCTGCTGGAACGTGACGCGCACATCGACAGACTCGACCACCTGCTCGCCGAATGTCTCGGCCGCGCGGGCCGGGTGGCACTGGTCGACGGACCCCTCGGCAGCGGCAAGAGCGAGCTGCTGCGGGTGTTCACCGCCCGGGCCGCCGAGCGCGGAGTCCTGGTCGTGGGCGCGGGCTGTTCCGCCCAGGAGCGGGACCTGCCCTTCGGGATCGCCGACCGGATCGCCCACTCCCCCGGCTGGCCCGCCAAGCACGCCGAGCGGCTGGCCGCGCTGGCCGACCCGGCCGTCCTCGCCGACCCGGCCGACAGTGCCGGCGGCACCGCCCTCAACGGCGCCGCCCTCAACGGCAGCAGCGCGGTCGGCGACCCGGCCGGCCCGCCGTCGCCGGCGCTGCTGCGCGCCTGCCGCGACCTGACCACCGCCCTGCTCGCGGCCGCCGCCGACACCCCGGTGCTGCTCTGCGTCGAGGACATCGGCCACGCCGACGAGGCGTCCCTGCACTTCCTGCGCCACCTCGTCCGCCACCTGCCGCAGAGCCGGGTGCTGCTGGTCCTCACCGACGGCAGCACCCCGTGGCCCGCGCGGCGCCGGCTGCACGCCGAACTGCTGCGCCACCCGCACGCGCACCGCCTCGCACTGGCCCCGCTGTCCCGGGCCGGCGCGCTGCGCCTGGTCACCGAGGGCCTGGGCGAGGAGGACGCCCGGCACCGCGGCCCCGGCCTGGTGGACGTGGCCGGCGGCAACCCGCTGCTGCTGCACGCCCTCGTCGAGGAGCACCTCGACCGCGCCGACGAGCCCGAACCGCGCTACGGCCCGGCCCTGCTGAGCTGCCTCCACCGGGCCGGCCCCGGCGTGCTGCGGGTCGTCCAGGCCCAGGCCGTGCTCGGCGAGGAGGCCCCGGCCGAGGACGTGGCCCGGCTGCTGGGCGAGCGGGAGAGCGCCGACGCGGTCGCCCGGACCCGCGCCACGCTCACCGCCGCCGGACTGCTGGACGGCGAGGGACGGCTGCGCACCGCGGCCGCCCGCGCCGCCGTCCTGGAGGACCTCGCCCCGCACGAGCGCACCGAACTGCGGCTGCGGGCCGCCCAGTTGGCCCACGAGACGGGCAGCCCCGCCGCCGAGGTGGCCCGGCACCTGGTCGAGGCCGGGCGGGCGCCCGCGCCGTGGGCGGTCGCCGCGCTGACCGAGGCGGCCGAGCACGCCCTGCTCGACCACCGTCACCGCACCGCCGTCGCCTGCCTGAGCCTGGCCCACAAGGAGGCCGCCGAGGAGAACGACCGGGCGGTGCTCCGGCACCGGCTGGCGCAGGCCGAGTGGCAGCTCAACCCCTCGGCGGCGGCCCGGCACCTGGTGCCGCTCACCGCCGCGGTCCGGGCCGGGCACCTCGGGCTCGCCGAGGCGCTCGTCCTCGTCCGGTACCTGCTGTGGCACGGCCGCGGCGAGGAGGCGCTGGCCGTCCTGGACCTGCTGCGCGCCCGGACCGGACCGGCCGGACCGGCCTCCCCCGCCGAGACGGGCGCGCTGCGCGACGTCGAAACCTGGCTCGCCTACACCCACCCGGGCCTGGCCCGGGGCCGCCGCGTCCCGGTGCTGCCCGCCGACCTGCGGCACACGGTCGCCCCGGACGTCGACCCGCAGCTGCGGGCCGCCGCCGCACTCGCCGGGGCGCTCACCCGGGGACGGGCCACGGAGACCGTCGACCACGCCCAGCAGGTGCTGCACGACGCCCACCTGCACGGCCGCACCGCGTGGGCCGAGGAGGCCGCGCTGCTCGCGCTGCGGGTGCTGCTCCAGGCCGGGCGCGCCGACACCGCGGCGGTCTGGAGCCAACGGCTGCTCGGCACCGCCGCGCGCCGCGAGGCCCCGACCGCGACGGCCCTGTACTCGGCGGCGCACGCCGAGGCGGCCCTGCGGCTCGGCGAGCCGACCACGGCGGCCGAGCACAGCCGGGCCGCGCTGACCCACCTCAGCCCCACCTCCTGGGGCATCGCGGTGGGCCTGCCGCTGGGCACGCTGGTCATCGCCGAGAGCCGCACCGGCGAGCACCGCTCGGCCGCCAAGCACCTCACCCACGCCGTCGGTGAGGCGATGTTCCAGAGCCTGTACGGGCTGCACTACCTGTTCGCCCGCGGCGAGCACTACCAGGCGACCCGGCACGGCCACGCGGCACTCGCCGACTTCCTGTCCTGCGGCGAACTGCTGCGCACCTGGGGCCTGGACGGCGCCGGGGTGGTGCCCTGGCGCACCCAGGCCGCCGACGCCTGGCTGCGGCTGGACAACCGGGACCGCGCCTGGCGGCTGATCCACGAACAGCTCAGCCGGGCCGACGCCGACCTGCCGCACAACCGCGGCCCGGCGCTGCGGCTGCTCGCCGCGGCCGGGCCGGCCGGGCGGCGCGGCCCCCTGCTCACCGAGGCCGTCGACCTCACCGAGGCCTCCGGCGACCGCTACGAGCAGGTGCGGGTGCTCACCGACCTGAGCCGGGTGCACCAGGGCTCCGGCAACAGGCGCCGGGCCCGGCTGCTGCTGCGCCAGGCCCTGCACGTGGCGAACATGTGCGCCCTGCAGCCGCTCGTCCAGGAGCTGCTGTCGGTCTCGGCGGACCTCGGCGAGAGCGGCCCCGCCGCCGACGCACGGGAGCCGGGCGGGGTCGACGCGCTCACCGAGTCCGAGCGGCGGGTCGCCTCGCTCGCCGTACTCGGCTACACCAACCGCGAGATCGCCGGACGCCTGTACGTCACGGCGAGCACCGTGGAACAGCACCTCACCCGGGTCTACCGCAAGCTCGGGGTACGCCGACGCAAGGACCTGCCCGCCGATCTGTGGGCCAACCTGAGGAAGACGGGATGACGACGCCGATGACCACGCCGACCGCCACCAGCCTGACGGTGCACGACGGCACCGGGCCCGACCTCGCCCGGGCCCTGGCGGGCCTGACCGCCGGCCAGCAACCGCAGTGGCCCGATCAGGAACGGGTGCGCGAGGTGCGCGCCGCGCTCGGCGCCCTGCCGCCCCTGGTGGAGCCCGCCGCCGTGGACCGGCTCCGGGAGCGCCTGGCCGAGGCCGCGCTCGGCCGGGCCCTGGTCGTCCAGGGCGGGGACTGCGCCGAGACCTTCGCTGGCAACACCCCCGAGCACGTGCGCGCCAACCTGCACGCCCTGCTGCACTGCGCGACCCTGTTCGAGGTCGCCTCCGGCCTGCCGGTGGTGCCGGTCGGACGCGTCGCCGGGCAGTACGCCAAGCCGCGCTCCAGCCCGACGGGCCCGGACGGGCTGCCCTCCTACCGGGGCGACATCGTCAACGGCCTCGCGGCGACGGCCGAGGCCCGCACACCGGACCCGCGGCGGATGCTCACCGCGTACGACGGCGCCGGCGCCGCGCTCGACGTGCTGGACTCGGTGGCCGACGCGACCCGCACCGAGCTGTTCGCCAGTCACGAGGCCCTGCTGCTCGACTACGAGGTGCCGCTGGTGCGCGACGGGTACGCGCTGTCCGGCCACTTCCTGTGGATCGGCGAGCGGACCCGCGAACTCGACGGCGCGCACGTCGCCCTGGCCCGCCGGATCGCCAACCCGCTGGGCCTCAAGCTGGGCCCGTCCACCACCCCGGAGCAGGCCGTCGCCTACGCCGAGGCGCTGGACCCGGACCGCGTCCCCGGCCGGCTGACGCTGATCAGCCGGATGGGCGCGGACCGGGTGTCCGACGTGCTGCCGCCGCTGGTGGAGGCGGTGGCGGACGCGGGACACCCGGTGGTCTGGCTCTGCGACCCGATGCACGGCAACACCGAGACGGCGGCCGGCGGGCTGAAGACCCGCCGCTTCGACCGGATCGCCGCCGAGGTGAGCGGGTACTTCGCCGTGCACCGGGCGATAGGCAGCCACCCCGGCGGCCTGCACCTGGAACTGACCGGCGACGACGTGACCGAGTGCCTCGGCGGTCGCGAGGACCTGCGCGAGGAGCAGCTCCCCGAGCGCTACCTGACCGGCTGCGACCCGCGGCTGAACGGGCGCCAGACCCTCGACCTGGCGCGCGTGGTGGCGGAGATCCTGCTGGAGCACTCCGCCCGGCGGGCGCCCGTGGCGGTCTGAGGACCGCCCACCCGGACCGACGGCCCGCTCCTCCACGCGGAGGGGGAGCGGGCCGTCAGCACGTGCGCGGGAGGGGGCGGGCAACTCCCCACGGGTTCAGGCAGGTTCAGGCGGACGGGCCGTCAGGCGGCGAGGTCGGTGCGGAGCGCTTCGAGGAGCGCGGCCAGCTCCGTCCGGTCCGCCGCCGCGCCGTAGACGTAGAAGTCCGGCCGGACCAGCACCGCGACCGCCCCGGCCTCGGCCAGGTACGGCAGGTACACCCCGTCGGTGTCGCCCACCGCGCCCGCCGGGGGCTCCTCGTCGGTGGCCGCGAGCACCCTCACCGCGTGGCCGCCGAGGTCGGCCAGCCAGGCGCGGTCCCCGGCGGTGAGCAGGCTCTCCGGCGGCTCGGTGGTGAGCAGCACGAAGCCGCGCCCCACCACGTCGTCGAAGAGCCCGGCGGGCCGGCCGGCCGCCGTCACCCGCCCCTGGACGACCAGGTCGCCGGCCGGGCCGCCGCCGTGCCGCAGGCCCGCCGTGAGCGGCTGGACCGGGGTGCGCGGCCGGGCCGCGCCGACCTCCGCGCCGCGCCGGGCCCGCTCCTGGGCGGCCAGCATGACGGTGTCGCGGTCGCGGGCCGCGGCCGGGTCGGTCTGGCAGATGACCCGGCCCAGGTCCATCGACATGGTGAGCGCGTGCCGCACGTGCTCGCGCCGCTCGGCGGTGTAGCTGTCGAGCAGCCCTTCGCCGGCCCGGCCGGTGAGCACCAGGTCCAGCTTCCAGGCGAGGTTGGCGGCGTCCCGGAGGCCCGAGCACATGCCCTGCCCGGCGAACGGCGGCATCAGGTGGGCGGCGTCCCCGGCGATCAGCACCCGGCCGCGCCGCCACTGGTCCGCGTAGCGCGCCTGGAAGGTGTAGACGGCGTGCCGCAGCAGGGTGGCGTTGCCGGGGTCGATGTCGAACAGCGAGAGCAGCTTCCAGACGTTGGCCTCGCCGCCGAACTCCTCGGGCGACTCGTGGTCGAGCCGCATGAACTCCCAGCGCCGGTGGCCCGGCCCGGCGGAGACGGCGGTGCGCGGCCGGGCCGGGTCGCAGACCTGGAGGTTGTTGGGGACGAACTCCCGGCCGTCGTGCGGGACGACGTCGCAGGTCAGCCAGTCGTTGAAGAACGCGAAGTCGGTGGCGGTCAGCCCGGCCTCCTCGCGCACCACGCTGTTGGCGCCGTCGCAGCCGATCACCCAGCGGGCGGTGAGCGGGCCGCCCGACGGGCCGGTCCGCGGTCCTTCGACCGTGAGCGTGACCGCGTCGCCGCGGTCGGCGAGCGCCGTCACCCGGTGGCCGCGCAGGACGCGCAGCGTGGGGTACCGCTCGCCGTGGGCGGCCAACGCGGCCTCCAGGCCCGGCTGGTAGACGGCGCTGGAGTCGGGCCAGCCGGAGCGGCCGGCGTCCTCGACGTCCACCCGGAAGAGGGTCTGCCCGTCGGCGTTGTGCCAGACGTAGTCCCGGGAGGACTCGACGTGCTCGTCCAGGGCCGCGCCCACGCCGGTGGCGGCGAGGATGCGGGCGGACTCGCCGTCGAAGGAGACCGCCCGCGGCATCGGGTACGGCCGGGGGAAGCGCTCCAGGACGGTGACCCGGTGGCCGCGGGCGGCCAGCAGCAGGGCGGCGGTCTGGCCGACCGGCCCGTAGCCGACGATCGCGACGTCGGTGTCGAAGCCGTCGCCGTCTCCCACAGCGGCGGCGGTCTCGGTGTGGACGGGGGTGCTCATGCGGTGGCCGCGTCCTTCCGCAGGATCTCGGCGAGCACCCGGGCGTGCTCCTCCGGGTCGGCGAGGCCGCGCAGCCGCTCGGTGCCGTCCTCGACGACGACCAGGCGGGTGCCGATCAGGATCCGCTGGCCGCCCTCGAAGGCCCGGCCGCGCACCACGATGCCGGAGCCGGCCAGGGCCCGGGCGAACCGGTCCAGCTCCGGTGAGGGGACCAGCCAGTCCGCAAAGGCGCGCGGCCGCGCGTGGAACCGGTAGACGGCGCGCCAGTCGCCGACCCGGCCCCGGCGCTGCACCACGTGGTGGCCGGTGTCCGCGCGCACGACGCGGAAGTCGGTGCCGAACTGCGGCTGCACCTCGTCGGGCACCACCCGCAGCGGCTCCAGGTAGGACGGGCCGACGAAGCCGACGTCGACCAGCCAGAGGTCGCCGTCCAGCCGGACGAAGCCGAGGACGTGCTCCAGGTCCGGCCCGAAGCTGTCGTCCACCTGCCGGATCCCGGCCGAGAACAGCCCGGTCTCGTAGCCGAGTTCGCGCAGCAGCGCGAGGAAGAGCCCGTTCAGTTCGTAGCAGACGCCGCCCCGGCCGCCGAGCACGACGGCGTCGAACACGGCGTCGACGTCGATGTCGACGCCCGCCCACAGGGCCTCGCCGCGGGCGGTGTTGAGCGAGGAGTCGTACGGGATGGCGATCAGGTGGCGCCGGTGCAGCTCGCGCAGGGTGTCGGCGGTGGGGTCGAGCGGGCCGTCGTAGTCGAGGGCCTTGAGGTAGGCGGCGGTGTCGAACACGGCGGTCACTTCCCTTCGGTCCGCTGCTCGGCGGGCACGGTCTCGGAGGCTTCGGTCTCGGCGGGCACGGTCTCGGAGGCTTCGGTCTCGGCGGGCACGGTCTCGTCGAGCAGGGAGAGGAGGTGGCCGGCGATCCGCTCCGGGGTGGGCTGGTCGAAGGCGAGCAGGGCGGGCAGTTCGAGCCCGGTGACGTTCTGGAGGCGGTTGCGCAGCTCGACGGCGGTCAGCGAGACGAAGCCGATGTCGAAGAAGACGGCGTCCGCCCCGATCTCGTCGGTGCCCTCGTGCCCGAGGACGGCCGCGACCTCCGTGCGGACCACGTCGACCAGCACGGCCAGGCGCTCCCCCGGGTCGGCGTCCGCCAGCCGGCGGGCGAGGACGGCGCCGGGCGCCTCCTCGGTGGTGGTGTCGGGCTCGGTCTCGGTGGCCATCGGGGAATCTCCTGCGGGGGTGGTCGTCACGGACACCGACTCCAGCCAGTAGTGCCGGTGTTGGAAGGGGTAGGTCGGAAGCTCGGAGGCGGGGAGGGTGCCGGCGCCCGCGTAGGAGGCCGACCAGTCGACCTCCACGCCGCGGACGTGCAGCGCGGCGGCCGAGAGCAGGACGCGGTCCCAGCCGCCCTCGTCGCGCCGCAGGGTCCCGGTGACGGCCGCCTCGCGCACGGAGGCCGCCTCCAGGGCCTCGACGATGCCGTGGGCGAGTACGGGGTGGGCGCTGACCTCGACGAACGCCCGGTACTCGGCGGCGGCGAGGGTGGCGACGGCCTCGGCGAAGCGGACGGTCTGCCGCAGGTTGCGGTACCAGTACCCGGCGTCCAGCTCCGGACCCTCCAGCCAGCGGCTCTCGACGGTGGAGAGGAAGGGGATCGCGGCGGGCTGGGGCTTCACCGAGCCCAGCAGCTCGGCGAGTTCGGCCTCGATGGACTCCACGTGCGAGGTGTGCGAGGCGTAGTCCACCGGGATCCGGCGGACCCGCACGCCCTGCTCCTCGTACCCGGTCACCAGGGTGTCGAGCGCGGCCGGGTCACCGGCCACCACCACCGAGGACGGACCGTTCACGGCCGCGATCTCCACGCCGTCCGGCAGCGCGCTCGCCACCCGCTCCCGGGGAAGGCCGACCGAGACCATGCCGCCCCGGCCGGCGAGGCCCCGGGCGATGGCCTGCGACCGCAACGCCACCACGGCCGCCGCGTCGTCCAGCGAGAGGATCCCGGCGACGTGCGCCGCCGCGATCTCCCCCTGCGAGTGACCGACCACCGCGTCCGGCACCACGCCCAGCGACGCCCAGAGGCGCGCCAGGCCGACGTTCACCGCGAACGACACCGGCTGCACCACGTCCACCCGCTCCAACGAAGCGGCACCCGGCACCTGGTTCACCACATCGAGCAACGACCAGTCGACATAGGACGTCAGGGCCTTGTCGACCTCACCGAGCGCCTCCGCGAAGACCGCCGACTCGGCGAGCAGCCGACGACCCATCCCCGCCCACTGGGAACCCTGGCCCGGAAAGACGAAGACGGTCTGCCCGGCGACGTCCGCCGTGCCGGTGACCAGGGCGGGCGAGGCGGCGTCGCCCGCGAGCGCGGCCAGGCCGGTGCGGTGACCGTCGAGCGCGTCGGCCACCACGACGGCGCGGTGCGCCAGCAGGGTCCGGGCCTCGGCCAGCGTCCGGGCCGCGTCGGCGGGTGCCGGGCCGCGTGCCTCGGTGTAGTCGAGCAGCCGCTCCGCCTGGGCGCGCAGGGCGCCGGCGGAAGCGGCGGACAGCAGCCAGGGGACGGCGGCGGCCTCGGGGGCGGGCTCCGCGGTGGGCTCGGCGGCGGGTGTCCGCGCGTCCGCAGTGGGCGCCTCCTCCAGGATGACGTGGGCGTTGGTGCCGCTCACCCCGAAGGCCGACACGGCGGCCCGGCGCGGGCGGTCGGCCGCCGGCCACGGCCGGGCCTCCGTCAGCAGCCGCACCTCCCCGACCGACCAGTCGACCTGGGTGGTCGGCGCGTCCACGTGGAGGGTCCGCGGCAGCACGCCGTGGCGCAGCGCCTCGACCATCTTGATCACGCCGGCGACGCCGGCCGCCGCCTGGGTGTGGCCGATGTTGGACTTCAACGACCCCAGCCAGAGCGGCCGTTCGGCCGGACGGCCCTGCCCGTACGTGGCCAGCACCGCCTGCGCCTCGATCGGGTCGCCCAACGGGGTGCCGGTGCCGTGGCCCTCGACGGCGTCGACGTCGGCGGCCGTCAGCCGGGCGTTGGCGAGAGCTGCCCGGATCACCCGCTGCTGGGCGGGCCCGTTGGGCGCGGTGAGGCCGTTGGACGCGCCGTCCTGGTTGACGGCCGAACCCCGGACCACGGCCAGCACCTCGTGCCCCAGCCTCCGGGCGTCCGACAGCCGCTCCAGGACGAGGACGGCCACGCCCTCCGCCCAGCCGGTGCCGTCGGCGGCGTCCGCGAAGGCCTTGCAGCGCCCGTCGGTCGCCAGGCCGCGCTGCCGGGAGAACTCCACGAACGGCGAGGGCTGGGACATCACCGCGACACCGCCGGCCAGCGCCAGCGTGGACTCGCCGCTGCGCAGCGACTGGGCGGCCAGGTGGACGGCGACCAGTGAGGAGGAGCAGGCGGTGTCGACGGTGATCGCGGGCCCCTCCAGGCCGAGCGTGTAGGCGACCCGGCCCGAGGCCACGGAGCCGGAGGTGCCGGTGGCGAGGAAGCCTTCGAGCCCGGCGGGCACGCTTCGCAGACCGGTGGCGTAGTCGTGGTACATGACGCCGGAGAACACGCCGACGGCCGTGCCGCGCAGGCCCGCCGGGTCCAGGCCGGCCCGCTCCAGGGCCTCCCAGGAGGTCTCCAGCAGCAGCCGCTGCTGCGGGTCCATGGCGAGCGCCTCGCGCGGTGAGATCCCGAAGAAGGCGGCGTCGAAGTCGGCGGCGCCGTGCAGGAATCCGCCCTCGCGGACGTAGGAGCGGCCGGCCCGGTCCGGGTCGGGGTCGAAGAGTCCGTCGAGGTCCCAGCCGCGGTCCTCGGGGAACTCGGCCACGCCGTCGCGTCCGTCGGCGACCAGCTGCCACAGGTCGGCCGGGGAGGCGACGTCGCCCGGCAGCCGGCAGGCCATCCCGACGATGGCGATCGGCTCACCGGCCACCGCCTCCAACGCGGCCTTCTCGGAGGCGAGTTGTTCGTTGTCCTGGAGCGCGGCCCGCAGTGCCTCGACCAGCCTCGCCGTCTGGTCGAGGGCGGCCGCGCCGTCGTTGGTGGTGGTGGTCATGTCAGCCTTTCGGATGGTGCGCCGGGCGCCGAGCGCGGACGAACGGGCGCGGGTCGGTGAGCGCGGTGCGTCGGCTCGGTGGGTCTGCGCGGTGGGTCCGCGCGGTCGGGTCGGGCGCGGTCGGGTGGGCGCGGTAGGTGGGAGGTTCAGCCGCGGCCGCGCAGGGCGCGGGCGACCAGGCCGTCGATGTCCAGGTCCGCGATGGCGGGCCCGTCCACGGGCACCGGTCCCGCGTCCGGGCCGGCCACGCGCGGCTCGGGGGTCACGGCCGCCGGACCGGCCGCCGGCTCCGGCAGCAGCTCGGACCGCAGGTGGCGGGCGAGCGCGAGCGGGGTCGGGTGGTCGAAGACCAGGGTCGCCGGGAGCCGGACGCCCGTCGCCCGGGCCAGCCGGTTGCGCAGCTGCACCGCGCCGAGCGAGTCGAACCCGGCCTCCTTGAAGGCCTGGGCGGCGGCGACGGCGTTCTTGGACGGGTGCCCGAGGACGGCGGCGGCGGCGGAGCGCACCAGGTCGAGGACCTCGCGGTGCTGCTCGCGCTCCGGCAGCGCGGCCAGCCGGGCGGCGAAGTCCGCCGCGTCGTCGGCGGGCGCACCGGTGGCGGCGGTGCGCCGGGGCGTGCGGACCAGACCGCGCAGCAGCGGGTTCAACTCGCCGCCCGCCGCCTGCCCGCGCAGCGCGTCGCGGTCCAGCCGGGTCGGGACCAGCAGCGCCTCCGGAGAACGCAGCGCGGCGTCGAACAGCGCCAGCGCCTCCTCCGTCGCCATGGCCTTGAGACCACCCCGGGCCAGCCGGGCCCGGTCCGCCTCGTCCAGGTGCCCGGTCAGCCCACTCGCCTGAGCCCACAGGCCCCAGGCCAGTGAGACCGCCGGCAGACCGCGCTCACGACGCCACCCGGCCAGACCGTCCAGGAACCCGTTCGCCGACCCGTACAGGCTCTGCCCGGCGTTCCCGAACACACTGGCGCCGGAGGAGAACAGGACGAAGGCCGCCAGACCCAGGCCCTCGGTCGCCTCGTGCAGATGCCAGGCCGCGTCCGCCTTCGGCGCGAACACCTCCCCCAGCCGCCCTGCGGGCTGCCCCTCGAACACACCGTCGGCCAGCGCACCGGCCGTGTGCACCACCGCCGTCAGCGGACGCCCCGCCGGAACCCGACGGACCAGGCCGTCGACCACCGAACGGTCCGACACGTCCGCGGCCACCACCTCCACCTCGGCACCCAGCGCCTCAAGCCCGGCCACCAGCTCCGCCGTACCCGGCGCCGCCGCACCACGACGACTCACCAGCACCAGCCGCCGCACCCCGTGCGACTCCACCAGATGCCGGGCCACCAATCCGCCCAACGTCCCCGTACCACCGGTCACCAGCACCGTCCCCGCCGGATCCAGGACGCCGTGCCCGTCAGCGGAGGCCGGAGCGGAGGCACGCGCCAGACGCGGCACCACCACACCGCCGTCGCGCCAGAGCGCCTGGGTCTCGCCGGACGCCAGCAGGCCGCCCACCACCGACGGGTCCACCGCCGCGGCGGGGAAGCCCGTTCCCTCGCCGCCGAGGAGCACGATCCGGCCGGGCTGCTCCTGCTGGACCGAACGGACCAGCCCCCACACCGCGTTGACCGCCGGGTCCGCGTCCGGGGGCCCGGTCACGACCGCCAGCGGCTCCCCGCTCCGGGCGGGATCGGTGAGCCCCTGGTGCAGGAACTCCGAGACCCGGCCGACCAGCGCCCGGGCGCCCTCGGGCCCCTCGGCCGTCCCGGTGGTCAGGTCCAGCACCGCCGGGGCGGCGACACCAGCCGCGCCGGCGGGCAGGACGAGAGGCGTCCAGCCCACCTGGTAGAGGTGGTCGGTACCGGCCCCGCCGAGGCCGGCCAGCCGGTCGACCGGCACCTGCCGCAGCGACAGGGAGCCGACCGAGGCCACCGGTCCGCCGGTCGGGTCGGTGAGGACGAGCGAGAACGCGTGCGGGCCGGTCTGCCGGGCGTGCACCCGCAGAGCAGTGGGACGCGTGGCGAACAGGGCCACGTCGTTCCAGGCGAACGGCAGCAGGACGTGGCCCGGCTCCGGCTCGGCGATGCCCAGGAAGTTGGTGGCCTGCAGGGCGGCGTCCAGCAGCACCGGGTGGATGCCGAAGTCCTCGGCGGCCCGGCCGGCGGGCAGGGACACCTCGGCGTGCACCTCGCCGTCGAGCCGCCAGACGGCCCGCAGCCCCTGGAACGCCGGTCCGTAGCCGAAGCCGCGGTCCGCCAGCCGCTCGTAGAAGCCGTCCAGGGCGACCGGCTCCGCGCCGACCGGCGGCCACGCGCCGGGGGCGACGGTGTCCGGCGCCTGCTCGCCGCCCAGGAACCCGGTGGCGTGCCTGGTCCAGGCACCGCCCTCGCCGTCCTCGGGCCGCGAGTACAGGGCGAACGGCCGCCGGCTGCCGGGGGCGTCGTCCTCCGGCGCGTCCACCCGCAGGTGCAGCTGCAGGGCGCCGCGCCCGGGGACGAGCAGCGGGGCCTCGATCACCAGTTCCTCGACGGTGGGCGTGCCCGCCTCGTCGCCGGCCCGCGAGGCCAGCTCCAGCAGCGCGGCCCCCGGGGCGAGGACGGTGCCGGCGACGGCGTGGTCCGCGAGCCACGGGTGGTCCTTCGGGTCGAGCCGCCCGGTGAGGAGCGCCCCGCCCTCGGGCAGTTGCACCGCCGCGCCCAGCAGCGGGTGCCCGACGGGCGCCAGCCCGGCGGCGCCCACGTCGGTGGCGGGGCGGGTCTCCAGCCAGTAGCGCTGGTGCTGGAAGGGGTAGGTGGGCAGCTCGGAGGCGGGGAGGAGGGCGGCGTCCGGGAAGGCCGTGGACCAGTCCACGGGCAGGCCGTGCACATGGAGTTCGGCGGCGGCGAGCAGGACGCGGTCCCAGCCGCCGTCCTCGCGGCGCAGGGTCCCGGTGACGACGGTCGGCGCCTGGACAGCCTCCTCCAGGGCCTCGACGACGGCGTGCGCGAGCACGGGGTGCGCGCTGACCTCGACGAAGGCCCGGAAACCGTCACCCGCCAGGGTCTCGACGGCCTCGGCGAAGCGGACGGTCTGCCGCAGGTTGCGGTACCAGTACCCCGCGTCCAGCTCCGGACCCTCCAGCCAGCGGCCCTCGACCGTCGACAGGAACGGGACGACGGCCGGCTGAGGCTTCACCGCGCCGAGCAGCTCGGCGAGTTCGGCCTCGATCGACTCCACGTGCGAGGTGTGCGAGGCGTAGTCCACCGGAATCCGGCGCACCCGCACACCCTGCTCCTCGTACGCGACGACGAGCGTGTCCAGACCCGCCGGGTCACCGGCCACCACCACCGAGGACGGACCGTTCACCGCCGCGACCTCGACCCCGGCGGGGAGCCGGTCGGCCACCTCGGCGAGCGGCAACCCGACCGACACCATGCCGCCGCGTCCGGCCAGACCACGGGCGATGGCCTGCGACCGCAACGCCACCACCGCCGCCGCATCGTCCAGGGAGAGGATGCCGGCGACGTGCGCCGCCGCGATCTCCCCCTGGGAGTGGCCCACCACCGCGTCCGGCACCACACCCAGCGACGCCCAGAGGCGCGCCAGCGCGACGTTCACCGCGAACGACACCGGCTGCACCACATCCACCCGCTCCAACGAAGCGGCACCCGGCACCTCGTTCACCACATCCAGCAACGACCAGTCGACATAAGCCCTCAGAGCCTTGTCGACCTCACCGAACGCCTCCGCGAACACCGCCGACTCCGCGAGCAGCCGACGCCCCATCCCCGCCCACTGGGAACCCTGACCCGGGAAGACGAAGATCGACCGGCCGCTCACCTCCGCCCGGCCGGAGACGACACCCGCCGCCTCCTCCCCCCGTGCCACCGCGTCCAGCGCCGCCACCGTGTCCGCACGGTCGGCGGCCACCACCACGGCGCGCTGCTCCAGCGCGGCCCGCGCGGTGACGAGGGTACGGGCGGTACGGGCCAGGCCGGTGTCCGGCTGCTCGGCCAGGAGCCGGCCCCAGGCGCCGGCCTGGGCCCGCAGGGCATCCTCGGAGGCGGCCGACAGCACCAACGGCAGTGCGGCACCGGTCGGTTCGGCCTCCGGCTGCGGAGCGTCCCCGGCCGGGGCCTGCTCCAGGATCACGTGGGCGTTGGTGCCGCTGACGCCGAAGGAGGAGACGGCGGCCCGGCGCGGGCGGTCGACCTCCGGCCAGTCGCGGCGTTCGGTGAGGAGCGCGACCGCGCCCGAGTCCCAGTCGACCTTCGAGGTGGGCGTGTCGATGTGCAAACTCTTCGGCAGCACGCCGTGCCGCAGCGCCTCCACCATCTTGATGACCCCGGCCGCACCGGCCGCCGCCTGGGTGTGGCCGATGTTGGACTTCAACGACCCCAGCCAGAGCGGCTGTTCGGCCGGACGGCCCTGCCCGTACGTGGCCAGCACCGCCTGCGCCTCGATCGGGTCGCCCAGCGAGGTCCCCGTCCCGTGGCCCTCGACGGCGTCGACGTCCGCCGCCGTCAGCCGGGCGTTGGCGAGGGCCGCCCGGATCACCCGCTCCTGCGAGGGCCCGTTCGGGGCGGTGAGGCCGTTGGACGCGCCGTCCTGGTTGACGGCCGAACCCCGGACCACCGCCAGCACATCGTGCCCCAACCGCCGGGCGTCCGACAGCCGCTCCAGCAGGAGGACGGCGACACCCTCGGCGAGCCCGGTCCCGTCGGCGCCGTCCGCGTACGCCTTGCAGCGGCTGTCGCGCGCCAGGCCGCGCTGGGTGGCGAAGTCGACGAACACCTCCGGCGTGGCCATCACGGCGACCCCGCCGGCCAGGGCCAGCGTGCACTCGCCGTCGCGCAGCGCCTGCGCGGCCAGGTGGACGGCGACCAGGGAGGAGGAGCAGGCGGTGTCCACCGTCACCGACGGGCCTTCGAGACCCAGGGTGTAGGAGACCCGGCCGGAGGCGACCGAGCCCGAGTTGCCGATCCCGAAGTACCCCTCCAGGCCCTCCGGAAGGTTGAGCACGTGGTGCGCGTAGTCGTGGTACATCAGGCCCGCGTAGACACCGACCGGCTGCCCCTTGAGCGAGGCCGGGTCGATGCCGGCCCGCTCCAGGGCCTCCCAGGAGGCCTCCAGCAGCAGCCGCTGCTGCGGGTCCGTCGCCAGCGCCTCGCGCGGGGAGATCCCGAAGAGCGCGGCGTCGAAGCCGCCCGGGTCGGCGAGGAAGCCGCCCTCCTCGGCGTAGGTCTTCCCGGCGGCGTCCGGGTCGGGGTCGTACAGGCCGTCCACGTCCCACCCCCGGTCGCGGGGGAACGGGGCCATGGCGTCGGTGCCGTCGTGGACCAGGCGCCACAGGTCGGCCGGGGAGGCGACGCCGCCGGGCAGCCGGCAGGCCATCCCGACGATGGCGATCGGCTCGGTGCGCCGGGCCTCGACGTCGCGCAGGCGGCGCCTGGTCTGCTGGAGGTCGGCCGTGACGCGCTTGAGGTAGTCGCGCAGCTTGTCGTCGTTCGACATGGGGTTCTTCCTCGTATCCGTCATCAGGAAAGGCCGAGTTCGTTGTCGATCAGGTCGAAGAGCTCGTCGTCCGAGGCGGCGCCCAGGTCGACGCCCTCGGCCTCGGGCTCCTCGCCCGACTCCGCCCAGCGGGCGGTGAGGGCCTCCAGCCGGGCGGCCACCTGGGCGCGCAGTCCGTCGGGCGCCCCGGACGCGCCGGCCGTCCCGGCCGTGGCCGCCAACGCCTGCTCCAGCCGGTCGAGTTCGAGCAGGACGGGCGGCACGGCCACCGAGCCCGCCAGGCCCAGCCGGTCCCGCAGGTGCTCGGCGACGGCGGCCGGGGTCGGGTGGTCGAAGACCAGGGTCGCCGGGAGCCGGACACCGGTGGCCTCGGTGAGGCTGGTACGGATCCGCAGCGAGGTCAGCGAGTCGAAGCCGACGTCCTTGAACGCCTGAGCGGGCTTCACCGTCTCGTCGATGCTCTGGCCGAGCACCTTGGCCGCGCTGGCCCGGACCAGGTCCAGGAGCAGCCGGAGCTGTTCGGCCTCGCCCACCGCGGAGAGCCTGCGGAACAGGACCTCACGGCCGTCGCCGGCCGGCGCTCCGGCGGTGGCGGCGGTGCGGCGGGGGGTGCGGACCAGGCCGCGCAGCAGCGGGTTCAGTTCGCCGCCCGCCGCCTGCCCGCGCAGCGCTTCGCGGTCCAGCCGGGTCGGGACCAGCAGCGCCTCCGGGGACCTCAGCGCGGCGTCGAACAGCGCCAGCGCCTCCTCCGTCGCCATGGCCGCCAGGCCGCCCCGGGCCAGCCGGGCCCGGTCGGCCTCGTCCAGGTGCCCGGTCAGCCCACTGGCCTGAGCCCACAGGCCCCAGGCCAGCGACACCGCCGGCAGACCCCGCTCACGGCGCCACCCGGCCAGACCGTCCAGGAACCCGTTCGCCGACCCGTACAGGCTCTGCCCGGCGTTCCCGAACACACTGGCGCCGGAGGAGAAGAGGACGAAGGCCGCCAGACCCAGATCCCTGGTCGCCTCGTGCAGATGCCAGGCCGCGTCCGCCTTCGGGGCGAACACTTCCCCCAGTTCCTCCGCCGACCGCGTCTCGAAGACGCCGTCGGCCAGCGCGCCTGCGGTGTGCACCACCGCCGTCAGCGGATGCTCCGCCGGGACCCGACGGACCAGGTCGTCGACCACCGAACGGTCCGACACATCGGCGGCCACCACCTCCACCTCGGCACCGAGCGCCTCGAGTCCGGCCACCAGCTCCGCCGCACCCGGCGCCGCCACGCCGCGACGACTCACCAACAGCAGCCGCCGCACCCCGTGCGACTCCACCAGATGCCGGGCCACCAACCCGCCCAGCGTCCCCGTGCCACCGGTCACCAGCACCGTCCCCGCCGGATCCAGAACCCCCTGCCCGTCAGCCGAGTCCTGGACGGAGGCACGCGCCAGGCGCGGCACCACCGCGGTCCCGTCGCGCCACGCGACATGGGGTTCACCGGACGCGAGCGCGTCGGCCACCAGTGAGGCGGGCACCGCCGAGCCGTCGGTGTCCACCAGGACGATCCGGCCCGGGTGTTCGAGCTGCGCGGTGCGGACCAGGCCCCGGACGGCGGCCGCCGCCGGGTCCCCGGCGCCGTGCGCGGTCAGGACCGCGAGCGGGCCGGCGGAGTCACCGGCCAGGTGCTCCTGGATCCCGCCGAGCGCGGCGCCGACGAGTGCCCGGGCCGCCCGCGGCACCGACAGCCCCTCGGGGACGCGGGTCAGGTCGAGCACATCGTCCCCGGACGGGCGGTCCGCCGCCCGCGGCAGGTCGGCGGGCGCCCAGTCGACGCGGTACAGGTGCTCGGCGGCGGTGTCCCGGGCGGCGGACAGCCGCTCGGGCGCCACCGGCCGCAGGACCAGCGCCCCGACGGCACCGACGGGCCGGCCGACCGGGTCGGTCAGTGCGAAGGAGACGCTGTCCGGGCCCTCCCGGCGGGAGTGCACCCGCAGCGCGGTGGCCCCGGACGCGTACAGGGCCACGTCGTTCCAGGCGAACGGCAGCAGTACCTCCCCCGGTCCGGCCACCGGCGCCGCGCCCAGGTTGGCGGACTGCAGGGCCGCGTCCAGCAGGGCCGGGTGCAGTCCGAACCGCCCGGCGGAGTCCGTCAGTTCCTCCGGCAGCGCGACCTCGGCGAACACCTCCTCGCCCGACCGCCAGGCGGCCCGCAGGCCCCGGAACGCGTCGCCGTACTCGTAACCCGCCTCGGCCAGCCGCTCGTAGAAGCCGTCCAGGGCGACCGGCTCCGCGCCGGCCGGCGGCCACGCCTCGTAGCCGAACTCCGGTGCGGTCTCGGCCGCCAGGAAGCCGGTGGCGTGCCGGGTCCACACGCCGCCCTCCGCGTCCTCGGGCCGCGAGTGCACGTGGACGGCCCGGCGGTCGTCGTCGGCGGTGGCCGGGTCGACCGTGACACGGACCTGGAGGCCACCGCGCTCGGGCAGGATCCCGGGCGCCTCGACGACCAGCTCGTCGAGTCGGCCGAGACCGGTCCGCTCCCCCGCCCGCAGGGCGAGTTCGAGGAAGGCCGCGCCGGGCAGCAGGACCGTCCCGGAGACGGCGTGGCCGGCCAGCCACGGGTGCGATCGGATCGACAGCCGCCCGGTGAACACCTCTCCCCCGTCCGGCAGTTCAACCAGGGTGCCGAGCAGCGGGTGCTCGGCGGCGGCGACCCCGAACGCGGTCACGTCACCCGTGGCGGCCACGGGCTCCAGCCAGAAGCGCTGGTGCTGGAAGGCGTAGGTGGGCAGTTCGGAGGGACGGACGGTGCCGGCTCCGGCGTGGGCCGTGGACCAGTCCACGGACAGGCCGTGCACGTGGAGTTCGGCGGCGGCGAGCAGGACGCGGTCCCAGCCGCCGTCCTCACGGCGCAGGGTCCCGGTGACGACGGTCGGCGCCTGAACGGCCTCCTCCAGGGCCTCGACGATGCCGTGGGCGAGCACGGGGTGGGCGCTGACCTCGACGAACGCCCGGAAACCGTCACCCGCCAGGGTCTCGACGGCGTCGGCGAAGCGGACGGTCTGCCGCAGGTTGCTGTACCAGTACCCGGCATCCAGCTCCGGGCCCTCCAGCCAGCGGCCCTCGACGGTGGAGAGGAAGGGGATCGTAGCGGTCTGGGGCTTCACGGAGCCCAGCAGCTCGGCGAGTTCAGCCTCGATCGACTCCACGTGCGAGGTGTGCGAGGCGTAGTCGACGGCGATCCGCCGCACGCGCACGCCCTGCTCCTCGTACGCGACGACGAGCGTGTCCAGACCCGCCGGGTCACCGGCCACCACCACCGAGGACGGGCCGTTCACCGCCGCGACCTCGACCCCGGCGGGGAGCCGGTCGGCCACCTCGGCGAGCGGCAGCCCGACCGAGACCATCCCGCCGCGTCCGGCCAGGCCCCGCGCGATGGCCTGCGACCGCAGCGCCACCACCGCCGCCGCGTCCTCCAGCGAGAGGATGCCCGCGACGTGCGCCGCCGCGATCTCGCCCTGGGAGTGGCCGACCACCGCGTCAGGGATGACGCCCAGCGACGCCCACAGGCGCGCCAGGCCGACGTTCACCGCGAACGACACCGGCTGCACCACGTCCACCCGCTCCAACGAGGCGGCACCCGGCACCTGGTTCACCACATCCAGCAACGACCAGTCGACATAGGGCTTCAAGGCCCTGTCGACCTCACCGAGAGCCTCCGCGAAGACCACGGACTCGGCGAGCAGCCGACGCCCCATCCCGGCCCACTGGGAACCCTGCCCCGGGAAGACGAACACCGACCGACCACTCACCTCCGCCCGACCGGACACCAGCCCGGCCGCGGCCTCCCCCTCGGCCAGGACCTTCAGGGCGGCGACGAGCGCGGCCCGGTCGGCGCCGACGGCCACGGCACGCTCGGTGAACCGGGTGCGCGCGGTGACGAGCGCCCCGGCGGTGGCGGCGAGGTCCGGAGCCGGCTGTCCCTCCGCGAAGGCCGCCAGCCGCGCGGCCTGCTGACGCAGCGCCGCCTCCGAGGCGGCCGAGACCACCCAGGGAACCACGTTCTCCCCGGCACCGACGGGCGTTGCGGCTCCGTCGATGGGCTCGGCGCCGCCGGCCGGCTCCGCCTGCTCCAGGATCACGTGCGCGTTCGTCCCGCTCACGCCGAACGCCGAGACGCCGGCCCGGCGCGGGCGGTCGGCCGCCGGCCAGGCCCGCTGCTCGGTGAGCAGGGCGATGCCGCCCGAGGACCAGTCGATGTGCGAGGAGGGCGCGTCGATGTGGAGGGTCTGCGGCAGCACGCCGTGGCGCAGCGCCTCGACCATCTTGATCACGCCCGCCGCACCGGCGGCGGCCTGGGTGTGGCCGATGTTGGACTTCACCGATCCGAGCCAGAGCGGCTGTTCGGCCGGGCGGTCCTTGCCGTAGGTGGCGAGCAGGGCGTGTGCCTCGATCGGGTCGCCGAGCGGGGTGCCGGTGCCGTGCGCCTCGACGGCGTCGACGTCGGCGGCCGTCAGCCTGGCGTTGGCGAGGGCTGCCCGGATCACCCGCTCCTGCGAGGGACCGTTCGGGGCGGTCAGACCGTTGGACGCACCGTCCTGGTTGACGGCCGAACCCCGGACCACGGCCAGCACCTCGTGCCCCAACCGCCGGGCGTCGGAGAGCCGTTCCAGCAGCAGCAGGCCCACGCCCTCGGACATCCCGAACCCGTCGGCGGCGTCGGCGAAGGCCTTGCTCCGGCCGTCGGCGGCGAGGCCGCGCTGCCGGGAGAAGCCGACCAGGCCTTCGAGCGTGGACATCACCGAGGCGCCGCCGGCCAGGGCCAGCGTGCACTCCCCGGCGCGGAGCGCCTGGGCGGCGAGGTGCAGGGCGACCAGCGAGGAGGAGCAGGCGGTGTCGACGGTGATCGCGGGCCCTTCCAGGCCGAGGGCGTAGGAGAGGCGGCCGGAGAGCACGCTGCCCGCGTTGCCGGTGACCAGGTAGCCCTCGTCGGCGGCGCCGCCGGTGCCCTGGGTGCCGTAGTCCTGGCCGTGGGTGCCGATGAAGACGCCGGTCGGGGTGGCGCGCAGGGCGGTGGGGTCGAGTCCGGCGCGCTCCAGGGTCTCCCAGGCGACTTCGAGCAGCAGGCGCTGCTGCGGGTCCATCGCCAGGGCCTCGCGCGGGTTGATGCCGAAGAAGGCGGCGTCGAAGTCGGCGATGCCGGGCAGGAATCCGCCGCCGCGCACGTAGGTGCGGCCGGGGGCGTCGGGGTCGGGGTCGTAGCTGCCGTCGAGGTCCCAGCCCCGGTCGGCGGGCAGGCCGGTGACGGCGTCGCCGCCGGCGGCGACGAAGCGCCAGAGGTCCTCGCCGGAGTCGAGGCCGCCGGGGAAGCGGCAGCCGACGGCGACGATCGCGATCGGGTCGTCCTCGGTCCCGGCGGCCTGTGCCGCGGGGGTGGCGGGGGCGGCGGGGGCCGGTTCCTCGCCGACGAGTTCGGTCGCGAGGTGGGCGGCGAGGGCCTTGGGCGTCGGGTAGTTGAACACCAGGGTGGCGGGCAGGCGCAGGCCGGTGGCGGTGCCGAGGGCGTTGCGGAGTTCGACGGCGGTGAGCGAGTCGATGCCGAGTTCCTTGAACGCCTTGTCGACGTCCAGTGCCGTGGCCGAGCCGTGGCCGAGGACGGCGGCGGCGGTGTCGCGGACGAGGGCGGTCAGCAGTTCGTCGCGGTCGGCGGCGGAGAGTCCGGCGAGCCGCCGGGCGAGGGTGCCGGCGCCGTCCGCGGCGGTGCGGGCGGCGGCCCGGCGCAGGGCGCGGGGTGCGCGGGCGGCGGGTGCCAGGTCGCGCAGCAGCGGCGGGAGGTCCTCGGTGCGGACGCCGGTGACGTCGAGCCTGATCGGCACCACGGCCGCGGGCTCGCCGGTGAGCGCGGCGTCCAGGAGGGCGAGGCCCTGGTCGGCGGAGAGGGGGCGGGTGCCGACCCGGGCCATCCGGGCGAGGTCGGTGTCGCTCAGGCGGCCGCCCATGCCGGCGGCCTCGGCCCACAGGCCCCAGGCGAGCGACACGGCGGGCAGTCCGAGCGAGCGCCGGTGGGCGGCCAGGCCGTCGAGGAAGGCGTTGCCGGCCGCGTAGTTGCCTTGGCCGGAGCCGCCGAGGACGCCGGAGGCGGAGGAGTAGAGCGCGAAGGCGGCCAGGTCGAGGCCGGCGGTGAGTTCGTGCAGGTGCCAGGCGGCGTCGACCTTCGGGCGCAGCACGCTGTGCCACTTGGCGGCGTCCAGGGCTTCGATGACGCCGTCGTCGACGATCCCGGCGACGTGGACGACGCCGGTCAGCCGGTCGGCGAGGGTGTCGACGACGGCGGCCAGCGCGGTGCGGTCGGCGGTGTCGACGGCCTCGGCGCGGACCAGGGTGCCGTGCGCGGCGAGTTCTTCGAGCAGGTCGGCGGGTACGGCGGAGCGGGAGAGGAGCACGAGTTCCGCGACGCGGTGGACCGCCGCGAGGTGACGGGCCACCAGGCGGCCCAGGCCGCCGTTGGCGCCGGTGACCAGGACGGTGCCGCCGGCCAGCGGGGACGGCGCGTCCTGCGCGGGGGTGGGCGAGGCGGCCGGGCGGCGCAGGCGGGCGACCAGCCGTCGCCCGTCGCGCAGCGCCAGCTGCGGTTCGTCGTCCGGTGCGGCGGCCACCGCCCGGGCGGCGTCGGCCGGGTCGTCGGCCTCGACGAGGACGAAGCGGCCGGGGTTCTCCGACTGGGCGGTGCGCACCAGGCCCCGGACGGGTTCCTGGACGAGTTCGCCGCGCCGGGTGACGACGACGAGCCGGGAGTCGGCCGTCCGGTCGTCGGCCAGCCAGGCCTGGAGCGCCCGCAGGACGTCGTGGCCGACGGCGTGGGCGCGCTCGGGCACGGTGTCGGAGGGGGCGCCCACACCGGCGGGCAGGACCACGAGGGGCGGCAGGGCGCCGTCCTCGGGCAGGTCGCCGTAAAAGGTCCAGTCGGCGGGCGTGTCGGCGGCCTCGGGTGCGGGGACCCAGTCGACCTCGAACAGGGCCGCGTCGTCCGCCGGACCGGCGGTGAGGCCGCGCGGGTCCACCGGCCGCACGGTGAGGGCCTCGACGTCCACGACGGGGGCGCCGGTGTCGTCGGCGGCCCGGATGGTGAGGGTGTCGGGGCCGACGGGGGTGACGACCACGCGCAGCGCCTCGGCGCCGGTGGCGTGCAGGCGCACGCCGGCCCAGGAGAAGGCGAGCCTGGGCACGTCGGCGCCGGGGAGGAGGCCGGCCTCGCCGAGCGGGTGGAGGGCGGCGTCCAGCAGGGCGGGGTGCAGGCCGTAGGCGGCGGTGTCGGTGGTGGTGTCGGGGAGGCGGAGCTGGGCGTAGAGGCGGCCGTCGGCGAGCCAGGCGGCCTCGACGGCGTGGAACGCGGGGCCGTAGGCGACGGTGAGTCGGTCGTAGAGGCCGTCCGTGTCGAGCGGGCGGGCTCCGGCGGGCGGCCAGACCGTCAGGTCGTCGGCGGTGGCGGGCTCCGGGCCCTCGGGGGCGAGCGTTCCGGTGGCGTTGGCGTGCCACGGCAGGCCGGGGCCGGTGCGGGTGAGCAGCCGGACGGCGCGGCGGCCGTCCTCGGCCTCGCCGACGTGGACCTGGAGGTCGAGGCCGCCGCCGTCCGGGACGACGAGCGGGGCGGAGACGGTCAGTTCCTCGACCGTGGGCGCGCCGAGCCGGTGGCCGACGTGGGCGAGGGCGTCGAGCAGCGCGGTGCCGGGCAGCAGCGTCGCGCCGCCGACCCGGTGGTCGGCCAGCCAGGGCAGGGTGCGTTCGGTGATCCGGCCGGTGAAGACGGCGCCTTCCTCGGTGCCGAGCAGCAGTTCGGTCTCCAGCAGCGGGTGGCCGGCCTTGTCCAGGCCGACGGCGGCGAGGTCGCCGGCGGAGCGGCCCGGCCGGAGCCAGTAGCGCTGGTGCTGGAAGGGGTAGGTGGGCAGTTCGGACGGGCGGACGGTGTCGGCCCCGGCGTGGGCCGTGGACCAGTCCACGGGCAGGCCGCGGACGTGGAGTTCGGCGGCGGCGAGCAGGACGCGGTCCCAGCCGCCGTCCTCGCGGCGCAGGGTGCCGGTGACGACGGTCGGCGCCTGGACGGCCTCCTCCAGAGCCTCGACGACCGCGTGGGCGAGCACGGGGTGGGCGCTGACCTCGACGAAGGCCCGGAAACCGTCACCCGCCAGGGTCTCGACGGCGTCGGCGAAGCGGACGGTCTGCCGCAGGTTGCGGTACCAGTACCCCGCGTCCAGCTCCGGGCCCTCCAGCCAGCGGCCCTCGACCGTCGACAGGAACGGGACGACGGCCGGCTGCGGCTTCACGGAGCCCAGCAGCTCGGCGACTTCGGCCTCGATGGACTCCACGTGGGCGGTGTGGGAGGCGTAGTCGACGGGGATCCGGCGCACCCGGGCGCCGCGCTCCTCGAAGGCGGCCACCACGGTGTCGAGGCCGGCCGGGTCACCGGCCACGACCACCGAGGAGGGGCCGTTGACCGCGGCGACCTCGACCCCGGCGGGGAGCCGGTCGGCCACCTCGGCGAGCGGCAGCCCGATCGACACCATGCCGCCGCGTCCGGCCAGACCACGGGCGATGGCCTGCGACCGCAGCGCCACCACAGCGGCGGCGTCGTCCAGCGAGAGGATCCCGGCGACGTGCGCCGCCGCGATCTCCCCCTGCGAGTGGCCGACCACCGCGTCCGGCACCACACCCAGCGACGCCCAGAGACGGGCCAGCGCGACGTTCACCGCGAACGACACCGGCTGCACCACGTCCACCCGCTCCAGCGAAGCGGCACCCGGCACCTGGTTCACCACATCGAGCAACGACCAGTCGACATAGGGCTTCAGCGCCTCCGCGGCCTCCTCCAGAGCCCGCGCGAACACCGCCGACTCGGCGAGCAGCCGACGCCCCATCCCCACCCACTGGGAACCCTGACCCGGGAAGACGAACACCGACCGACCACTCACCTCCGCCCGACCGGACACCAGCCCGGCCGCGGCCTCCCCCTCGGCCAGGGCCCGCAGCCCGCTCAGCGCCCGCGCCCGGTCGGCGGCGACCACGACGGCCCGCCGTTCCAGCGCGGCCCGGGAGCCGGCGAGCGCGCGGGCCACGGCCGGCGCCTCGGCGACGGGCCTGGCCTCGGTGAACCCGGCGATCCGTTCGGCCTGTTCGCGCAGGGCCTCGGGGGAACGGGCGGAGAGCAGCCAGGGCACCGGGGTGCCGGAGCCGGCGTCGGGTTCGCCGTCGAGTCCGGCGGGCACCGCCCGGTGCGCCGGCTCCTGGGCGGGGGCCTGCTCCAGGACGACGTGGGCGTTGGTGCCGCTGACGCCGAACGAGGAGACGGCGGCCCGGCGCGGCCGGTCGACCTCGGGCCAGGCCCGTTCCTCGGTGAGCAGGGCGACCGCGCCGGACTCCCAGTCCACCTTGGTGCTGGGCTCGTCGATGTGCAGGCTCTTCGGCAGCACGCCGTGGCGCAGCGCCTCGACCATCTTGATCACGCCGGCGACACCGGCGGCGGCCTGGGCGTGGCCGATGTTGGACTTCAACGACCCCAGCCAGAGCGGCTGTTCGGCCGGACGGCCCTGCCCGTAGGTGGCCAGCACCGCCTGCGCCTCGATCGGGTCGCCCAGCGAGGTCCCCGTCCCGTGCCCCTCGACGGCGTCGACGTCCGCAGGCGTCAGCCCGGCGTTGGCGAGGGCGGCGAGGATCACCCGCTCCTGCGAGGGACCGTTCGGGGCGGTCAGACCGTTGGACGCGCCGTCCTGGTTGACGGCCGAACCCCGGACGACCGCCAGCACCTCGTGCCCCAGCCGCCGGGCGTCCGACAGCCGCTCCAGCAGCACCAGGCCCACGCCCTCGGCCCAGGCGGTGCCGTCAGCGCCGTCCGCGTAGGCCCGGGCCCGGCCGTCGGCGGAGAGCGCGCGCTGGCGGGAGAACTCGACGAAGGAGGTGGGCCGGGCCATGATCGCGGCGCCGCCGGCCAGGGCGAGCGTGCACTCGCCGTCGCGCAGCGCCTGGGCGGCCAGGTGCAGGGCCACCAGGGAGGAGGAGCAGGCGGTGTCCACCGTCACCGACGGGCCTTCGAGGCCGAGGGTGTAGGAGATGCGGCCGGAGGCGACCGAGCCGGCGTTGCCGGTGCCCAGATAGCCCTCCAGGCCGTCCGGGACCTCGGCGAGGTCGGTGGCGTAGTCGTGGTACATCAGGCCCGCGTAGACGCCGACCGGCTGCCCCTTGAGCGAGGTCGGGTCGATGCCCGCGCGCTCCAGCAGTTCCCAGGAGGTCTCCAGCAGCAGCCGCTGCTGCGGGTCCGTCGCGAGCGCCTCGCGCGGGGAGATCCCGAAGAAGGCGGCGTCGAACTCGCCCGCGTCGTGCAGGAATCCGCCGTGGCGGGCGTAGGAGGTGCCGGGGACGGCCGGGTCCGGGTCGTAGAGGGCGTCGAGGTCCCAGCCGCGGTCGGCGGGGAAGGGGGTGATCGCGTCGGTGCCCTCGGCGACCAGCCGCCACAGGTCGGCCGGGGAGGCGACGCCGCCGGGCAGCCGGCAGGCGGCGCCGACGATGACGACGGGGTCCTCGGCGGGCGGCACGGTGCGCGGTACGGGCGCGGGCCGGGCGGCGGTGGCCGGACGGCCGGTCAGGGCGTTCAGCAGGAAGGCCGCGACGGCGGTCGGGTTGGGGTGGTCGAAGGCGAGGGTGGCGGGCAGCCGCAGGCCGGTGGCGGCGGTGAGGCGGCCGCGCAGTTCGACGGCGGTGGCGGAGGTGAAGCCGAGGTCCTTGAACGGGCCGTCCGGGCGGATCGGGTCGGGGCCGTCGCCGGCCAGCCCGGCGGTCTCCGCGAGGACGAGGTCGAGCAGCTCGCGCTGCCGGTCGGCGGCCGGGCGGCCGGCCAGGCGGCGGCGCAGCGCGGCGGCGGTCGCGGTGTCCGGGGCGCTCGGGCCGGCCGGGGTGTCGATGAGGTCGCGCAGCAGGGCCGGGACGTCCTGCGGGGCGAGGGCGTCCAGCCCTTCGGGGTCGAGCCGGAGCAGCAGCAGGGAGGTGTGGTCGGCCAGGTGGGCGGCGTCGAAGGCGGCGGCGCTCTCCTGGGCGGTGAGCCGGCCGAGGCCGGGCGGCACGGGGCGTCCGTCCCCGTCGGCGGGGCCGGTGATGAGGGCGAGGCCGGGCAGGCCGTGGCGGCTGCGGTGGTGGGCGAGGGCGTCGAGGAACGCCGCGGCGGCGGCCTCCCCGGGGGCGCCGGGGGTGCCGAGCGGTCCGACGGTGGGGGTGTGCACGACGAAGGCGGACAGCTCGGTGCCGGCGGTCAGTTCGTGCAGGTTGACGGCGGCGGCGAGGGCGGCGCCGAGGCCGGGGAAGGCCGCGCCGGGGGTGTGGACGACGGCGTTGAGGCGCGTGCCCGGGCCGGCCAGCCAGTCGGCGAGGGCGTCGCGGTCGGCGAGGTCGAGGGCGCTGAGGCTGGTCTCGGCGCCGGCGGCGGTGAGCCGCCCGGCGAGTTCGGCGGCGGCCCGGTCGGCGGGGCCGTGGGGGCTGGTGAGCAGGATCCGGCGCACGCCGCGTCCGGCCACCAGGTGGTGGGCGACGGCGGCGGCGGCCGGCCCGTCGGCGCCGGTGACCAGGACGGTGCGGCACGGGTCGAAGCGGGCGCCGGGCTCGCCGTGGGCGAGCGCGGCGGACACCCGGGCGGCGCGCGGGCGCAGCGCCACGCCGGAGCGGACGACGAGTTCGGGTTCGCCGGAGGCGACGGCGGTGGCCAGGGCGTCGGCGGCGTTCTCCTCCGCGTCGAGGTCGACCAGCAGGAACCGGCCGGGGTTCGCCACCCGGGCGGCGCGGACCACGCCGCGCAGCGCGGCCTGGACGAGGTCGGTGGCGCCGCCCGGTCCGGCGGCGCCCCGGGTGACGACGACCAGCGCGGTGTCGGCGAGCCGTTCCTCGGCGAGCCAGGCGGTGAGCTGCCCGTCGAGGGCGCGCACGGCCTCCTCGACGTCGGCGGCGAGCGGCCCGGGGGTGCGCAGGCCGGCGCCGACGCCGAGCACGGCGGCATCGGGCAGCGGGCCGGCCGCGGCCAGCGCGGCCGGGTCGGGGTGGGCGGCGGCGCCGAGGGCGTCGGCGAGGCCGAAGGCGTCGGCGCCGAGCACCGCCCAGGTGCCGGCGGCGGAGCGGGCGCCGGGGACGGAGGAGAGCGGCAGCCAGTCGACGCGGAACAGGTGCTCGTAGTGGCTGCCGCCGGCGGCCCGCAGCCGGGCGGGCGCGTCCAGCAGCACGTGCCGGGTGATCTTGCCGGAGGCGGTGCGCGGGATGCGTTCCGTCTCGTACAGCTCCTCGGGGACCTTGAAGTAGGAGAGCCGTTCCCGGCAGGCGGCCAGCAGGGCCTCCGGGTCGAGGCCGCCGGGGCCGGGCACCAGGAAGGCCACCGGCACCTCGCCGAGCACCTCGTGGGGCTTGCCGACGACGGCGACGTCCGCGACGCCGGGCACGCCGCGCAGCACCTCCTCGACCTCGGCCGGGTGGATGTTCTCGCCGCCGCGGATGATGAGTTCCTTGATCCGGCCGGTGATGGTGAAGTAGCCGGAGCCGTCCCGCCGGGCGAGGTCGCCGGTGTGGTACCAACCGCCGCGCAGCGCCTGCTCGGTGGCCTCGGGCTGGTTGTGGTAGCCGAGCATCACGCTCGGGCCGCGCACCCAGACCTCGCCCTCCTCGCCGTCGGCGGCGTCCAGGCCGGTCTCGACGTCGACCAGGCGCACGCCCAGGCCGGGGACGGGCAGGCCGCAGGAGCCCTCGACGCGGGCGCCGGTGGGCCAGTTGACGGTGATCGAGCCGCAGGTCTCGGTGGAGCCGTAGGCGTCGATGAGCGGCGCGCCGAACGCCTCCTCGAAGGAGCGCCGCAGCGCGGCGGTGGTCATGGCGCCGCCGACCAGGCACATCCGCAGGGCCGGCGCGGTGAAGCCGTCCTCCCGGGCGGCGCGCACCAGCTGCTGGTACATGGTGGGCACACCGGCCAGGAAGGTCGCGGACTCCTCGCGGACGGCCTCCAGGACGTCCCGCGCGGCGAAGCCGTCGAGGATGCGGGCGGTGGCGCCGACCGCGGTGACGCTCAGCACGCAGGCGATGTGGGACAGGCTGTGGAACAGCGGCAGCGGCCAGACCACCCGGTCCTCGGCGCTCAGGCCGGGCACGGGCACGTAGCAGGCGGCGACCGACCAGAGGCAGTTGCGCTGGGTGGACAGCACGCCCTTGGGCCGGCCGGTGGTGCCGGAGGTGTAGAGCATCCAGGCGGGGTCGTCGAGGCCGAGGTCGTCGCGCGCCGGGGTGGCGGGGTCGGTGCCGGCCAGGGTCTCGAAGGAGAGGGTGCCGGCCGGGACGGGGCCCTCGCCGGTGACGATCACCCGCAGGTCGGCCCGGCCGCGGGCGAGGGCGTCCAGGCCGGCGGCGCGGGCGGCGTCGGTGATGACGACGCGGGCGCCGCTGTCGTCCAGCAGGTGGGTGAGCTCGGCCTCGGTGGCGTGCGGGTTGAGCGGGACGCCGATGGCGCCGGCGCGCAGGATGCCGAAGTAGGCCTCCACCACCTCGACGCTGTTGCCGAGCAGGATCGCGGCCCGGTCGCCGGGCTGGAGGCGCAGGTCGGCGAGGTGGCCGGCGATCCGGCCGGTGCGGGCGTGGAGCTCGCCGTAGGTCACGCCGCGGACGGCGTCGCGGAACGCGGTCTTGTCCGAGCTGTCGCGGGCGTGCTCGGCCAGCAGTTCGGGCAGCGGCCGGATCAGCTCGGTGCGCAACATGCCGTCACTTCCTTGGGTCGGTTCAGGGTCGGTTCAGGGTTGGTTCGGGGTTGGTTCGGGGTTGGTTCGGGGTCTGTTCCGGTCGGCCCGGTTCGGGCCTCGGGCGGGGCATTCGATTTCCGCCCGGCACCGGGGGTGGGCGGCGGCGGAATGGGGCTTGCATTTCCTGGCCGGAATGTCGCGGTACGGGGCCGGCGCAATTGCCGGGCGGCCTTTCCGGGGCGGCCGTACGCGAATTCCCGCCGGTCACAGTCTCGTGCGGCGGGGGCTCCGGGCCGCCCCTATCCGACCCCCTATACGGGCCCTAATCACGGTGGACGGGGCAGGGGCGACGGGCACGGCCGCGGCTGAGCGGTAGGTGGGAACGGCGCCGCCCCGCCGGGCGTGGGCGCGGCGGGGCGGGGCGGGGAGGGCGGCCCGGCCGGTGGGGCGGCCGGGTGGGGCGGGCTCGCGGCCGGTCAGTGGGCCGGGACGGGTTCGGGCAGCAGGGCGAGCAGGTCGTCGGGCCGACGCAGCACCGCGTCGGGCCGTTCGGCGAGCAGCGCCGCCTCGTCGCTCTCGCCCCACAGCACGGCGATCGCGCCGACCCCGGCGCCCCGGGCGCTCGCCAGGTCGGTGACGGCGTCGCCGACCATGACGGTCCGTTCGGCCGGCACGTCGAGCAGTTCCAGGGCGCGCAGCACGATGTCGGGCGCGGGCTTGGCCCGGGGGACCTCGTCGGAGCCGAGCACGTGGTCGAAGTGGTGCAGCAGGCCGAGCTGGTCGAGCAGCGAGCGGGCCCGGGGGCCGCTCTTGCCGGTGGCCACGGCCAGCCGGATGCCGCGCCGGTTGAGGTCGACGAGCAGTTCCCGCACCCCGGCGTGCACGGTGACCTGGGGGGCGAGCCGGTAGCTCTCCCGGACGAAGGGCTCCTCCAGGGCGAGCGGCAGCCCCATGATCCGCATGATGTCCGGGAAGTAGCGGCCCAGGTGGCGGCAGTACTCCTCGAACGGCGGGTTGCCGTCGCCGACCACCTCCTCGTAGGCGGTGAGGAACGCCCGGCGCATCACGTCGAAGCTGTCGACGATGACGCCGTCGAGGTCGAAGACCACCGCGCGCAGCGGGGGGAAGGCGGAGAGCGCGTGGCCGTCGGGCCCGGTGGTCGGTGCGGTGGCTGCGAGCTGGTCGATCGGCATGGGATCTCCATGGGACGAGGGGCTGCCCGGACGGGTGACCGGGCCTGGCGCCCCGGGGCCGAGGGGATGGGCACGGCCTCCGGGGCCGGGGCACGGGGCTGCTCGGGTGGAGCCGCGGCTCGGCGGGGAACGGCGGGGACGGCGGGGACGGCAGTCGGACGCCGACGACGGTCAGACGGCGAGCGCCGCGGCCTCGTCGGCGAGCCGCGGCCGCGGGGCGCGGGCCGCCGCGTAGAGCCGCTCGATGACCGAGATGGTGTGGTGGGCGCGCTTCACGGCCGCGCCGCGCGAGGCCGGGTCGGCGAGCACAGCGGGCAGCTCGTCGAGCTGGCGCACGTACTCGGTGCCGACGTTCTCCCCGGGCAGCGGGACCTCGGTGGTGACGCCGTCGCGGGTCCGGGTGAGGCGCGGGACCCGGCGGTTCGGGCTGAAGCCGAAGGTGCACTCCAGGGTCGCGGAACCGGTGGCGCCCTCCACGGTGATCCGGGTGGTGTCGACGGACTCGTGGGAGGCCCAGCTCGCCCGCACCGCCACCGAGACGCCGGTGTCGGTGAGCAGGAAGCCGCGGGCGGTGTCCTCGACGTCGCCCGCGCCGTCCGGCCCCTCGGTGCCGCGCCAGCCGGCGCCGCGCCTGCCGTCGTTGACGAAGTCGGCGGAGAGCGAGCCGAGCACCGACGGGAACCGGACGTCGCCGCCGAGCACGGCCTGGGCCGTGTCCAGCAGGTGCCAGCCGAGGTCGACCAGGGCGCCGCCGCCGGAGAGCCGCCGGCTGGTGAACCACCCGCCGGCGTCGGGGACACCGCTGGCGCGGACCCAGGCGAGGTCGACGTGCCGGATCGGGCCGAGGTCCGCCGCCAGCTCGGTGAGGGCGGCGACGTCCGGCCGGTAGCGGGCGGCGCTGCCCGCCAGCAGGACGGTCCCGCCGGCGCGTTCGGCGGCGGCCAGCCGGTCCGCCTCGGCGGAGCTGAGGCAGACCGGCTTCTCCAGGAACACCGGGATGCCGCGGGCGAGCAGGCGTTCGGCCACGGGGGTGTGCAGGTGGTTGGGCACCGCGACGACCGCGAGGTCGACGTCGGGGCCGAGCAGGTCGGCGTCGGCGAGGAGCGCGGCGCCGGCCGGCACGTGCTCCGCGCCGCCGGGGCCGGGCTCGACGACGGCGGTGACCCGGTAGGCCGGGTGGGCCGTCAGGCGGGGCAGCCAGATGGTGCGGCCCGCCCAGCCGAGGCCGACGACGGCCACCCGCACCGGGGCGTCCGGCCCCCGTCCGGCGGTGCTCACCCGCGCGTTCACACCGCGGCCAGGGCGTCGGCGATGATCTGCGCGGTGTCCTCGATCGCCCGCTCGCTCGCGAGGAGGGTGCGGTGGTGCAGCCAGATGCCGTCGGCGGTGAGCGCCTCGCTGTTGGGGCAGGCCTTGGCCAGCGCGTCGACGGTGGTGTCGGGCGCGGCCGACTCCCAGAAGCCGTCCGAGCGGTAGATGGCGCGGAAGACCACGAAGGCGGGCAGGCCGCGCGCGATCAGGTCGTCGACCAGGGCGTTGCGCCGGTCCTCGCCGAGGCCGGGCACCCGGAACATCGCCATGTAGTGCGGGACGCGGTCGGCCCGCTCGTCGTGGCCCTGCGGCACCACGCCGGGGATCTCCGCCAGCAGGCTCTTGAGCAGCTTGGCGCGCTCCTCGCGGACGCTGATCTGGCCGTCCAGGCGGGCGAGCTGGGCGCGCAGCACGCTCGCGGAGAACTCGTTGAGCCGGAAGTTGGAGCCGGAGGTCTGGTGGTAGTACTTCCGGTCCGTCGGCGGGCGGCCGCAGCTGTGCCGCAGGAACGCCTCGTCGTACTGGGCGGTCTCCGGGAAGGTGACGGCGCCGCCCTCGCCGGCCGTCATCAGCTTGCCGTTCTGGAAGCTGAACGCGGCGATCGAGCCCAGCTCGCCGACCCGGCGGCCGCGCCAGCGGGCGCCGTGGGCGTGCGCGGCGTCCTGCACGATCGAGACGCCCGAGTCGGCGGCGAGCTTGTCGAGGGCGTCCAGGTCGGCGATCTGGCCGGCGATGTGGACGGGCATGATCGCCCGGGTCCGCGGGGTGATCGCGGCGGCGGCCGCCTCGGGGCTCAGGTTGTAGGTGTCGAGGTCGATGTCGACCGGCACCGCGGTGGCGCCGAGCCGCTGGGCGGCCTGGGAGGAGGAGATGAACGTGAACGCGGGCACGATGACCTCGGTGCCCGGGCCGACACCGAGCAGCTGGAGGGCGATCTCCAGCGCGTGGGTGCCGTTGGTGACGGCGAGCGCCTTGGCGGCGCCGTGGTAGTCGGCGAACTCCTGCTCGAAGGTGTCGACCTCCTTGCCGCCCATCCGCCACCACTGGCCCTGCTCCAGGGCCCTGAGCAGTCCTTCGCGCTCGGCATCGTCGTACTGGGGCCAGACCGGGAACTCCGGGGCCGGACGTCCTTGGGCACTCATGATTCCGCGCAGCCTTTCCTGTCGGGGGGACCGTGGAACGGGACGCTAACCCAGGAAATGCGGCCCGTCACCTCCCCTACGCACCCCCCTACAAAGCCCTTGTCCTGCAGTTCGGCAACCCTCTCCGGGTTCGTCCGGGGAATTCGCTGCTATAACCGGAATATGAGCGAACTGCTATTGCTGAACGGCCCCAATCTCGGGATTCTCGGCCGCCGCGAGCCGGAGGTCTACGGCACCGACACCCTGGCCGACATCGAGGCCGCGGTCGCCGCCGAGGTGGCCGGCCGGGGCTGGAAGGTGGTCTCCGTCCAGCGCGAGTCCGAGGGCCAGCTGATCGAGGCGGTGCAGGACGCCTGGGACGGCTCCGTCGGGGCGATCGTGAACCCGGGCGCGCTGATGATCGCCGGCTGGGGCCTGCGCGACGCGCTCGCCGCCTACCCGCGGCCGTTCGTCGAGGT
The DNA here is from genome assembly GCF_048159585.1 of Kitasatospora sp. SC0581. NCBI lineage: Bacteria > Bacillati > Actinomycetota > Actinomycetes > Kitasatosporales > Streptomycetaceae > Kitasatospora > Kitasatospora sp. SC0581. The sequence continues at coordinate 72,131 of NZ_JBLRWA010000032.1, forward strand.
GCACCTGTCCAACGTCTGGGCGCGCGAGTCCTTCCGGCACGAGTCGGTACTGGCGCCGATCGCCTCGGGCGTGATCGTCGGGCTCGGCGCGCTCGGCTACCGGCTCGCCGCGCAGGCGCTGCTGGCGAAGGTCCCGGCGTCCTGATGGGCTTCGCGACGGGCGCCCCGGCAGGGGGCACCACCACGACGCGGGCCGCGGCGGCGCCGGGCCCCGCGGTTCAGGCTCCGACGGCTCAGGGCCCCGCGGCTCAGGGCCCAACGCCGCAGGCCCCGACGGCCGCCCGGGGCGTGCTCGGCATCGACATCGGCGGCACCAAGGTCGCGCTGCGCGCCGAGGACGGTCCGCCCGGCGGGCCGGTCCGCACCGAGGAGGCCGTGCTGCGCTGGCCCGGTGCCCGGGTGGCCGGCGCCTACGCCGACTGGACGGCGCTGGCCGGTACGGTCGCTGACCTGCGCGAGCGCTGGGAGGGCGACTTCGCGGCGGTCGGGGTGGCCGTGCCCGCGACCCTCGGCCCGGACGGCCGGGTGCTCGCCTGGCCCGGCCGCCCCGACTGGCGCGGCTTCGACCTCGTCCCGGCACTGCGGCGGCTCTTCCCCGCCGCCGCCCTGGCCTGGGCGGACGACGGTGACCTCGCCGCGCTCGCCGAGGCGGTGCACGCCGGGTCCGGGCACGTGGTCTACCTGGGTGTCGGGACGGGCGTCGGCGGCGGTGTCGTGCACGGGGGCGCGCCGCTGCCGGGCCCGGGGCGCGGCTCCTGCGAGGCGGGGCACCTGATCGTCGACCGCCGGGGCCCGGTCTGCGACTGCGGGCGGCGCGGCTGCCTGCAGGCCACCGCCTCCGGTCCGGCGACCCTGCGGCGCGCGGAACTGCTGCGCGGCGCGCCGGTCGAGTACCCGGAGCTGCGGTCCGGGCTGGCCGAGGGCGCGCCGTGGGCGGTGGAGGCCGTCGAGGAGACCTGCGCCGCGCTGGCGGCCGCGGCCGTCTCGCTCGGCGAGCTGTTCCACCCCGAACTGACCGTGCTGGGCGGCGGGTTCGCCGACGGGCTGCCCGGCTTCACGGCGCGGGTGGAGGCGCACGCCGCCGCGCTGGCCCGCCCCGGCGGCCCGGTCCCCGCGATCCGGCCGGCCGTGCTCGGCGGGCTGTCCTCGCTGCACGGCGCCCTCGCGCTGGCGCGGCTGCAGCCCGCGGCCTGAAGCCGTGCCCGTGCCCCCCACCCACCGAGCGACACCGCACCGCACACCACCTCACCGACCAGCCCTGGGAGCCGAGTTGACCACGACAGAAACCCTCGTCCGTACGGACGGAGGGCTGCGGCGCATCGACGTGGAGCTGGGTGAGCGCGGCTACCCGGTGCTGATCGGCCCCGGCGCCCGCCACCGGCTGGCCGGGGTGCTCGCGGGGATCGGCGCCCGCCGGGTCGCGGTGGTCAGCGCCCGGCCCGCCGAGTGGCTGCCCGACACCGGCCTCGACACCCTGGTGGTGGAGGCGAAGGACGGCGAGGAGGGCAAGTCCCTCGCCTGGGTGGCCGAACTGTGCAGCCGCTTCACCGCGTTCGGCCTGGGCCGGGCGGACGCCGTGGTCTCCTGCGGCGGCGGCACCACCACCGACGCGGTCGGGCTCGCCGCCGCGCTGTACCACCGGGGCGTGCCCGTGGTGCACCTGCCCACCTCGCTGCTGGCCCAGGTCGACGCGAGCGTCGGCGGCAAGACGGCGGTGAACCTCCCGGAGGGCAAGAACCTGGTGGGCGCGTACTGGCAGCCGTCCGCCGTGCTCTGCGACACCGACTACCTCGACACCCTCCCGCCGCGCGAACGCGTCAACGGCTACGGGGAGATCGCCCGCTGCCACTTCATCGGCGCCGGGGACCTCCGCCACCTGCCCCTGCCCGAGCAGATCGCCGCGAGCGTCGCCCGCAAGGCCGCCGTGGTGGCCGCCGACGAGCGCGACACCGGGCTGCGGCACATCCTCAACTACGGCCACACCCTGGGCCACGCGCTGGAACGCGCCACCGACTTCCGGCTGCGCCACGGCGAGGCGGTCGGCGTCGGCACGGTCTTCGCCGGCCGGCTGGCGGGGGCGCTCGGCCGGATCGGCCCCGAGCGGGTCGCCGAGCACCACGAGGTGGTCGCCCACTACGGGCTGCCGACCGCACTGCCGCCGGAGGTCGGCACCGGGGCGCTGATCGCCCTCATGCGGCTGGACAAGAAGGCCGTCGACGGGCTCTCCTTCGTCCTGGACGGCCCGCGCGGCGCCGAACTCGTCAGCGACGTCCCCGAGCCGCTGGTCGCCCGCACGCTGGACGCCATGCCGCGCGCCGCCGCAGGGGAGGCCTGAGATGTCCCTTCACCCCGACCTGCCGACCCCCGACCTGCCGACCCCCGACGCGCCGGCCGCCCGCCCGCCGATCTCCGGCCGCACCCGGCTGTTCGCGGTGCTCGGCGACCCGGTCGCACAGGCCAAGGCGCCCGCCCTGCTCAACCCGCTGTTCGCGGCGAGCGGCGTGGACGCCGTGCTCGTCCCCGTGCACGCCCCGGCGGACCGGCTGGACGAGGTCGTCCGCGGGCTGAAGGCCGTCGCCAACCTGGACGGGCTGCTGGTCACCGTCCCGCACAAGCTGGCGATGTGCGGGCACGCCGACGAACTCAGCGACGCCGCCGCCCTGTTGGGCAGCACCAACGCGCTGCGCCGCGAGCCGGACGGCCGCTGGTACGGCGACAACTTCGACGGCGCCGGGTTCGTCCGGGGCCTGGCCGCCGCCGGGCACCACCCGGCCGGGCTGCGGGTGGCACTGGCCGGCGCCGGAGGCGCGGGGCTCGCCATCGCCGCCGCCCTGCTCGCCGAAGGGGCCGCCGCACTCACCGTGACCGATCCCGACCGGGGCCGGGTGGACGCCCTGCTGGAGCGGCTCGGCACCCGCTGGCCCGGCCGCGTGGCCGCCGCCCCGCGCCCGCCCTCCGGCGTCGACCTCGCGGTCAACGCCACCCCGCTGGGCCTGGACCCGGCCGACCCGCTCCCCTTCGACCCGGCCCCACTGGCGCCCGGCGCGCTGGTCGCCGACATCATCATGACGCCCGCCGAGACCCCGCTGCTGCGCACCGCCGCCGCCCTCGGCCTCGCCACCCACCCCGGCATCCACATGCTCGCCGAGCAGCTGCCGCTCTACCGCTCCTTCTTCCGTCTTCCGGGGTGATCCCCCGTCCCTCCGGAGCCGGCCGACCCCCGTGGCCGTTCCCTCCCCCGTCCCCGGGAACGATCCAAACGATCATCCCACCGGCCGGTCGCCACCGACCTGACCACGCCTGATAGCGTGCCATCGCCGTGGTGTTCGGGAAACCGGTCTGAGTCCGGTGCGGCCCTCGCCACTGTTGCCGCGGAGTTCCGCGGCCCTCGCTGACCGGCTTTCGCCAGCGGTCAGGGCCACTGGGCGGGCTGGTAGAGCCGCTCGGGAAGGTCGGTCGCGGCGTGTTGATGCGGAAGCCAGGAGACCGGCCACGGCGCGACATGTTCCACGAGGGTTTTGGAGAACACGTGCCCAGCGGTCAGCCGTACCCGCATCCGGTCCGATCCATACGTTCCACGCGCTCCATGCGTCCCGTACATCCCGTACGTCCCACAGGTCCGACACGCGTCGGCCGGGCCGTCGCGGCCCTGCTGTTCGTCGGCGTGCTCGGAGGCTGCGCGGGCGCCCCCGCGCCCGCCGCGTCCGGCGGGGCGACCGGAAGTGCCGCGCCGGTCAGCGTGGACAACTGCGGGACCACCGTGACGGTCGGCGCGCCGCCCGAGCGGCTGGTGACGCTCAACCAGGGTGCCACCGAGGTGGCCCTGGCCCTCGGCCTGCAGTCCCGCATGGCCGGTACCGCCTACCTCGACGACTCCGTCCCGGAGAAGTGGAAGGCCGCCTACGACTCCGTCCCGGTGCTCTCCAAGAAGTACCCGACGAAGGAGAACCTCCTCGCGGCCCGTCCCGACTTCCTGTACGCCTCCTACTCCACCGCGTTCACCGACAAGGTCGCGGGCACCCGGGAGGAGCTGCGCGGCCAGGGCGTCCCGTCGTACCTGTCCCCGTTCGGCTGCTCGGACAAGAACCAGGTGCCGCCGACGACCTGGCAGGCGGCATGGGGCGAGCTGAACGACGTCGCCAAGGTCTTCGGCGTCCCGGAGCGGGCCGCCGCGATCCAGCGGCAGCAGGAGCAGCAGCTGGCGCAGTTCACGGCGACGGCCGCGGGCAAGGGCCTGAAGGTCCTGTGGTTCGACTCGGACACCAAGACGCCGTACGTCGGCACCGGCCAGGGCGGCCCCCAACTCGTGCTCGACGCCGTGGGCGCCCGCAACGTCTTCGGGGACCTGCCCGGCAGCTGGCAGAACGTGAGCTGGGAGAAGGTCGTCGCGGCGGACCCGGACGCCATCGTGGTCGCGGACGCCGACTGGGACACCGCCCAGTCCAAGATCGACTACCTGGAGAACGACCCGGTCCTGAGCAAGCTCACCGCCGTGCAGCGCAAGGCCTTCGTGACGGTGCCGTTCTCCGAGTCGACCCCCGGCGTGCTGCTCGCCGACGGTGCCGCCCGGGTGTCCGACGGGCTGGGCCGACTGCACCCGGCTTCATGACCACCGCGCCCCACCCCGTCGTGCGGCCCGCTGGTCCGGGCCGCGCGACGGCGGCCCTGGCCGTCGCCGCGGCCCTGCTCCTGAGCACCCTGCTCCTCGGCCTGGCCGTGGGCTCGCAGCACGAGTCGGTCGGAACGGTGATCGAGGTCGTGGCGCGCCGTCTCGGGCTGGGCGACCCGCCTGTGACGCTGCTGGACGACCAGATCGTCTGGCAGCTGCGGCTGCCCCGGGTGCTGGGAGCGGCCGCCACCGGCGCCGGCCTCGCGGTCTGCGGCGCGGTGCTGCAGACGCTGACCGGGAACGACCTGGCCGATCCCTTCCTGCTCGGGATCTCGGACGGAGCCGCCGCCGGCGCGGTCACCGTGATCGTCCTCGGCGTCGGCGTGACCGGCGCCGTGGGCACCGGCGCGGTGGCGACGGCGGCCTTCGCCGGCGCCCTGCTCGCCGCCGCCGTCGTCCTGGCCCTGGCCGGCGCCCGAACCCGGTCGCTGCCCACCGCCCGGACCGTGCTCGCCGGCATCGCGGTCGGCCAGATGTGCGGGGCCTACACCTCGTTCGTGGTGATGGTCCTCGGGGACCGCGACGCGGCGCGCGGTGTCATGGAGTGGACGCTGGGCTCGGTCGCCGGCGTGCGGTGGCCCACCGCCGTCTTCCTGCTGGCGGTCGCGCTGGTGGGTGTCACGGTCCTGGCCTCCTCGGCCCGCGACCTGGACGCCTTCGCCTTCGGCGAGACCGCCGCCCGCTCCCTCGGCGTCCACGTCGAGCGCACCCGCTGGGTCCTCGTCGCCACCGCCGCGCTGGTGACCGCGTGCCTGGTCGCCAACACCGGCGTCATCGGGTTCCTCGGCCTGGTCGTCCCGCACGTGGTCCGCCTCGTCTGCGGCCCGCGCCACGCCCTCCTGCTGCCCGTGTCGGCGCTGGTCGGCGCGTCCCTCCTGGTGGGCAGCGACGTCGTGGCGCGCTCGGTCCTCCCCGACCGGGAGATCCCCGTCGGCGTCGTCACGGCCGGGCTCGGAGCGCCGTTCTTCGCCTGGCTGCTGTGGCGCCAGGGGCGGGCCGACGGGAGGGCGCAGTGACGACGACGCCTGTCGGGCTGCGCGCGGAGGGACTCGGTGTCCGCGTCGGCGGAGCCACCCTGCTGGACGCGGTCTCGATCGCCTTCCGCCCCGGCCGGATCACGGGCCTGCTCGGGCCCAACGGCGCCGGGAAGACCACCCTGCTGCGCGCGGTCGCCGGACTGACCCGGCCGAGCGCGGGCCGGGTCCTGCTGGACGGCGAGGACCTCCACGCGCTCACGGCCCGCCGGCGGGCACGACGGGTGGCCTTCATGGAGCAGCAGGCGGACACCCGGCTGTCGCTGCCGGTCCGTCAGGTCATCGAGCTCGGACGCACGCCGCACCGCGGCCGCTGGCCCGTGCCGACGGACACCGCCGCCGACGCCCACGAGCGGTCCGTGGTCGCCGACGCCGTCGCCGCGGCCGACGTCGGCCACCTGCTCGACCGGTCCTGGCCGACGCTGTCGGGCGGCGAGCGGCAGCGGGTCCAGCTCGCGCGGGCGCTGGCGCAGGAGCCGGACGTGCTGCTGCTCGACGAGCCCACCAACCACCTCGACCTGCGCCACCAACTCGGCTTCCTCGAAACCGTCCGCGGGCTGGGCATCACCACCGTGGCCGCGCTGCACGACCTCGAACTCGCCGCCGCCTACTGCGACGAGGTCGCCGTCCTGCTCGACGGCCGGCTGGTCGCCCACGGGCCCGGCTCCGAGGTGCTCACCTCGCGCACGATCGCGGAGGTCTACGGCGTCGACGTCACCGTGGAACGGCACCCCCGGCACGACAGACCGCACATCCGGTGGAACGGACTGCTCCACGAAAGGACGACGCCATGACCTCCCCCGCCCCGGACGCCTCCGCCCGCCGCAGTGCCGTGGTCCTGGTCGGCATGTCGGCCGGGGAGGCCGTCCGTCGTGACGAACTCCTCCGGGCGGCGGCCTCGCACCGGGCCTCGATCGCGTTCCTGCAGCTGGCGGACCCGTCCCTGTCGGCCGAGCTGACCAGGCTGGCCGACGCGGGCACCGAGACCGTGGTCCTGGTCGGCGTCCGCCTCACGGCTTCCGGCCCGGGCCAGTCCTGGCTCCGGCGGATCGCCGCGTACTGGTGGCGCGAGCGCGCGGGCCACCGTCCCGAACTCCTCGTCGCCACCCGCCTCGCCGACTCGCCGGACGCGGTCGCCACGGTGGCCGCGGCGACGAAGGCCGTCACCGGCGCGGAGCCCGGCCTCATGTCCGCGGCCTGGGAGGACGTGCCCGGCCACCGGCACCAGGTCATGGTGTGCCGCGGCCCGCGCTGCGCGGCCAAGGGCGTGGAGGAAGGACTGCGCGCCCTGGTCCAGGGACTGACCGAGCAGGGCCTCGGCGACGACGACGTGCTCGTCACCCAGACGGGCTGCCAGTTCCCCTGCAACCAGGCCCCCGTCATCAGCGTCCAGCCGGACGACGTCTGGTACGGGAACGTCGACCCGGCCGCCGCCGCCCTCATCGTCACCGAGCACCTCGCCGGCGGACGACCGCTCGAGTCCCACCGGCTCCCCCGCCACCGGAAGCAGCAGCCGGACCACCACGACGACTGACCGCGGCCACCGGCCCGGGAGCGGGGCGCACTCCGTTCCCGGGCCGCCGCGACGGGCCCGCCGGACGGGCCGTCACCACGTGGTCCCGAGACCGGTCCGCCCCGCCGAACTCCGCCAACCCGCCCGCCCCGGCGGTACACCGCTGCGCCCGCAGTGGGTCCTCAACCAGCTCCGAAAGCGCACCGCCGAACTCGCCCTGCCCAGAATCGGCCTGGTGAGTCGGCCCGGGGCGCGGTGCCGGGATTGCTCCCGGTCCGTTTCCCCGGACCGCTCTCCGAACCCGCCGTGCGCCTCTCAGCGCAACGGGCTCTCCACGGTTCCTTCCGTCAGGCGGGGTTCGCAGGAGGGCCAAGGGGACGGGATCTTGTTCCCCCGGTAGGAGCAACGGGAGACCGTCACACCCTGGATCCGGAAGTACTCGACCCCGTCTGCCGCGATCACCCACCGCCCGGAGGCGGCGAGGTGTCGGCGGACCTGTCCCCAGTTCCAGCCGTGACGTGCCCTCAGCATGTGGACGAGCCTCCACCAGGTGAAGGCGTCCAGTTTGCTGAAGGTCCATTTCGCCACGGCATGTCGGAAGTAGGTGGCCCATCCGCGCATGATCTGGGCAAGCCTGACCAGCACGGACGCGAAGTCCTGCTGCGATGTCCTGTGCGTCAGGGCACGGATCTTCGCCTTCAGCGTCCAGACGGGCCTGTGCGCGATGAAGGTGTAGACGTACCACTTGTCCGTCCCCCTCTTGCGCTTCCACCGGATGCGGAAGCCGAGGAAGTCGAACCCATCGCTCATGTGCACCACTTGAGACTTGGCCGGTGACAGCCGCAATTCGAGCGGGGCCAACGCAACGGCGACGTCTTCGCGTAGCGCCTCGACGTGCTCGCGCTCACCGTGCACCAAGATGACGAAGTCGTCCGCGTAGCGGACCAGCCGCCACGTCGGTCGTCCCTTGGAACGCCGGTACTCGCGCTTGCCTGGGGTCGACATCGTCCCGCCCGGCTTCCACGGCCCCATCACGTGCTCATCAAGCACGCTCAGGGCGATGTTGGCCAGCAGCGGGGACAGGATGCCGCCCTGCGGCGTGCCGGTCATCGTGTCCTGGTAGTCGCCGAGTTCGGTGAGGATCCCGGCTTTCAGGAACGCCTTGACCAGCGCCAGAACGCGCTTGTCCTTCACCCGGCGACGCACCCGGTCCATCAGCACCGTGTGGTCGATCGAGTCGAAGCACGCCTCGATGTCCGCGTCCAGCACCCAGCGGTAACCGCGGGTGCCGAAGTGGTGGATCTCGGCGATCGCGTCCTGTGCACGCCGTTTGGGCCGGAAACCGTACGAGCACGGCAAGAAGCCCGCCTCGAAGATCGGTTCCAGCACCAGTTTCAGCGCCGCCTGGACGACCCGGTCCACAACCGTCGGAATCCCGAGCTTGCGGACCTTCCCCGACCCTCCCGGTTTCGGGATCTTACGTTCCCGCACCGGAAGTGGTCGGAACGAGCCGTCCTTGAGACCGGCCCGCAGGGCGTCCAAGGACCCAGGCACGCCCACTTGTTCCGCGACATCGGCGACCGTGAGGCCGTCCACGCCGGCAGTGCGCGCACCCCTGGTTCCCAGCAACCCGGTCGAACGCCACGATCAGCGTCGCCGGGTCACACACGAAGTTGAACAAGTCATCGAACCGGCGGCCGGGATCGGCCACCGCCCAACGGTGAAGCTTGGCCTGCATCTCCGATACCCTCGCCCCAGGCCCGGTCGGACCAGAGCAAGGAGCATCGCCGCTCGGCGGTGCGTCTTTCGGCATTGCAGCGTCCCTCCCTTCTTGAAACCCACTGCCGCCCTTCCCCATGTGGCCGGCTTTCCCGGCCTCGGAGTACTACGGCGGCTCCGCCCCGTCCCGGACCGATCGGCGGTCGACGCGCCCAGCCCTACCCTCGCCACTGGAGGCGACGTGGAGGGCGAGACCCGGGACGGTTCCCGTGTTCACTGTGGTTCGCTCGACGAAGTAGGAGCCCGACTATGCCCCTGCGGCATCGCCACGAGTACGCCGCAGACCTTCCTCGTGGCCTCTCGGACGGCTCGTGCCCACCGTCCTGGGAGTTACCCGCCCAACCACTCGACGGGATACGCACCGCTCCCGGCCCAGATCCGCCAGGTTCGAGCCGGTGCCTAATCAAGGGGGTGTCACACGCCGGTTCCTCGCGTACTCCTCTCCATCCCGCTCGCCGAACCCGAACCGTCTGGCAGTACCGGCCCGTCCCGGCTTTGTCAGGGCTGCTTCCCACCCTCCCCGGCGTCACCCGGATCAGGCTGCCCCCAGCTCCACCGCCCTGCTGCGACAGGGTCAGCGGCGAAGGCCTCTCACCTCCACTCGAACCACAGCGCCTCACGGCGCACGCACGACCTGCGCCACACCGCGGCCAGCCTCATGATCGCCGAGGGCATCCCCATCGCGATCGTGTCCAAGACCCTGCGCCACGCCACCCTCGCGACCGCGATCAACCTCTACGGCCACCTCTTCAAGGACTCCGCCGACCAGGCCGTCAACGCCCTCGCCCGAGCCCTCGGCCAAGCCCAGCCGGACCGACTCCGAGCCGTTCCCCGTGGCGACGACGACCTGCCGCTGGCGGCGTAGCGGCAGCTGCGGCCGGAGCGCCGGTCAGGGCTGCCCGGGGCTCGCGTCAGTGACCGGGGGCTCGTCTTCCTCAAGGTCCGGACGGAGGTTGTCGAGGAGGCCGTGAGCTGCCCATTCCGGGAGGGTCATGGCCGACGGAACCGGGAGCCTGGCCTTGCGCCGGAGAGATCCCTCCTTGAAGACGGCCCCGGTGATCCAGGCGAAGACGTCGTCGTCGAGGAGGCCAGAGTGGGCGGCGGCCATGGCGGCCAGGTGCTCGGTGTCGGGGAAGACGGTGGAGACCTCGGCGGGCAGGCCGCCGTCGCTCGCCGCGCGGGCGATCGCGCGGCGGGTGGCGGTCACGTACCAGCCGGATCCCCACCATTCGCCGACGGATTCGGTGCGGGAGCCGTGCAGGGTGAGCATGCGCAGGACGGCTTCGGGGCCGAGCGTCTCATCGGCCTGCTGCCAGAGGTCGATCTGGCGGTGGATGGAGGCGAGGACGGGTGGTCGTCATCGTCCCGGAGGACATGTTGTTGCGATCCTCGGCCGTCCCTTGGTCGAGGCGTCCTGCGCCAGATCCGCGCGCCACGGCCCGGACGCGGCCATCTCCGCACCGCGCACGGCGGCCTGCCCGAGCACCTGCCCGGTCTCGCCGATCGCCCGGTTGAAGATCGGCAGCAGGGTCAGGCCGCGGTTGATCGCCTTCTCCAGCGGAGGCAGCAGCGCCTCCTGCGCGGTGTCCCGCAGCCCACGCAGGGCGGGCTGCACCGTGCCGGAGAGGAACCGTGCGAAGCGCTGCCCGGCCGGGGAGAGCTCGGTGAGCGCCTGCTCGGCGGCGCTGGCGGCCCCGGCGGCGGAGTTCAGCTCCTGGGACTGGTCCCGCACCGCGCGGGCCACGTCCCGTTGCGCGTCCGCTACCTGCTCGGCGGAACGTTGCTGCTGGCGCTGCGCTTCGCGAACAGCCTTGTCGAGGTCGTTGTGCGCGTCCTGGACCTCGCGCACCGCCTGGACGCGGGCACGGGCGGCCTGCTGCTCCGCGTCCTGGACGCCCCGGACCGCGTCCTGTTCGGCCTCCTGGGCGCGGGCGAGCTGCTCCTTCGCGGAGGTGACCTGATCGCTGCCCTCGACGCCCTGTGCATTGGCCTTCTTGACGTCCTCGGCGAGCCGCCGGTTGCGAGTGCGGACGTCCTCAAGCTGGTTGACCGCCTCCTGGTAGGAGATCTGCGCTTCGCGCCGGTCCGTCTCCGACGAGAACGGGGAGACGTTGACCTGGTTGAGCCGGGAACGGGCCTGCTCCAACGACAGCAGCGCCTTCTGCTCCTCCAGCGGCCCGCGCGCGGCGTCCCGGTTCAGGTCCTCCAGGGTCCGCGCTGCCTGCTGCCGGGCATCATTGAGTGCCTGTTGCGCCTGCGCGGCGGCCTGGTGCGCGCGGGTGACCGTGAGCTCCGCCGCCGCCAACTGCCGGTCGGCGGACGCGACCTGCGCCGCCGCCTGCTCCTGGACGTCGGCCAGCCGGCGCCGGGACTGCGCGACCTGCTCGGCGCCGCGAAGCGCCTGCTCGTCGCTGTCGCGCTGGGCGGCGCCGAGACGGCGCTGCGCGTCCGCCACCCGGTCGGCGGCGGCCTGCCGGACCTGCGCGGAGGCGGACGACGCCCCGGCGGACTGCTTGTCCGCCTGACCGAGGGCTTTGACGGCGGCGCCGATGCCGGAGAACGCGGCCAGCAGGGTGCCCGCGCCCTGGACGGCGGCGCCCGCCGCACCGGGAAGGGCGCCGAGCAGGCCGACCGCGGGCGCGGCGGCCGCGCCCATCGCGAACAGTCCGGCGGCGACCTGGGTGAGGGCCTGGCCGAGGGCGAGCGCCCCGGAGGCCATCGCGGGCAGGCGGGCCAGCCCGGCGACGGTGGCCCCGAAGCCCTGTGCCGCTTGGAGCAGCCCCCCGCCCCCGCCCCGCCGTCGCCACCGGCGGAGCCGCGGGCGTTGAGCGGGACGTCGACCGGCCGGGACGCGAGCGTGCGGAACGCCGCGAGGCGGGTGGTCGCGGCGGCGATGTCGACGTCGACCCGCACGCGCACCGACAGGCCGGCCAGAGCCTCCTTGACCCGGGCGCGCAGCCCGGCCGTCTCGACGTCCAGGTCGACCGTGACCTTGATGCGGGCGCGGGTGGCCTGCGCGGCGGCTTCGACGCGCGGGCGCAGCCCGGAGGCGTCTGGGTCCAGCCGGATCTTGGCCCGCAGGTTGCGCACCGCCGCGTCGACGCGCGCCCGGGCGTCCGTCGCGAAGCCCGACGAGTCGGCGACGACCTCGACCACGAGGCGGCCGGAGTCGATCTCCTCAGCCACGGTCGGCCGCCTTCCCGCTGCGGCGCAGCACGGCGACCGCCCGGGCCATCCCCTTGCCGTCCCACTCGCGGGCGCGGCCTGCGCCCAGGTAGGCCGGGCGCGGCAGCTCGACCGGCCGGCGCAGGCGGTGCTCCGCCGCCAGCACCGAGACCAGCTCGACCAGCTGCGCCAGCAGCTCCTGTGTCAGCCCCCAGCGGTCCCCACCGACCTCCGCCCCGTCCCGGCGCAGCAGGGCCTCTGCGGGCAGCCCCCGCATCAGGGTCAGGAGGCGTCGGGTGCCGAGGAATCCAGGGTCACCGGGCCGCCGCCAGACACCGCGGGCGTCGAGCCGGTAGTACCGCTGGAAGTCGGCTTCGAGGTCGTCCCAGCGCTCGAAAGCGACTCGGACGGCCCCATGAGTTCCCCCAGGCTGCCACCCGGGAAGTACTTCGCCCAGACGGCGCGCACCAGCTCGAAGATGTCTGGGTGGCTGGGGCGCTGCTCCATCAGCCGGGCGAACCCGTCTTCGCCGAGCAGACGGCGGCCCATCTCGGCGGCCGCGGCGAGCAGGTCGGCCGGGAGCGTCGGCTCCGAGCCGAGCACGTCCACGATCAGGCTCGCGGCCTCGGTCTGCTGGTCGCCCCGCGCCTGCGCGGCTTCCACCAGGGAACGCAGCAGCAGCGGCAGGTACGGGATACCGATCAGCGGCTCCCACACCGCGAGCGGCAGCTCGGCCGGCAGCATCGCCACAGTGGCGCCGCCGAAGATCAGCGGCTCCTCCCCGACGGTGTACTCGGCCTTGGCGGCACGCGCCTTCTCGGCAGCGGCGGCCAGACGGCGCTCACGGGCGGCGTCGAGGTCGATCCCGACCATGTCGGCTCCTCGGTCTGTCGGCAACGGAACGCCGCAGACCGTAGGAGGCGAAGGCAGTTAACGTCGCGCCGGGCCGCAAAGCGCAGCCAGGAGCACGACCGCGGCCCCGGAACCCGACCACATGGACGGCGCGCAAGACCTACCTGGACACAGCCGAGGCGCTTCAGGTCCGCTCAATCCGGGAGAAGGCCAGGGGTGGGGGCATGTGCTCAATACACGTGGCGCACACGCTCGGGGGCTCCTGCGATGCTACGTCGCAGGAGCGGGGCACCCGGTTGTCAGATCCCGGTCACGCAGAGGGTCATGGACTCGAGGTCCGCCTGCATGTATTTAGCTCCAGACCCGTTGTCGGCGGGCCATGAGCACCTGAGAACCTCGGGCGGCGCGAGCCGGGCGAGTACCTTGTAGTAGCCCTTCTTCTCGTTCTTACTTTCGAGGGCGCTACGGACCTTCATGAGCCCGCACGGCATCGTGTACCACCGGTTGCTGTCCCCAGTCCCGTCGATGGCTACGCAGTCCCCGGGCCGAGCGTTGCCCAGGTCCTCCTCGAACAGGGGGCTGTACACGCAGACCGCGCCCACGATCACGGCCATTGCAAGAAGCGGCGCGACTGCGGCCTGGGTGTACCGCTTTCGGCGGGATGCCGGAATGTCGGCTGTTGGTGTGCCAATACCGGCGATCACGGTGCCAGTGCGGGCGGAGGCTCCGGCCTGTCGGTGGACGGTGTAGAGGATTCCGCTCCTTGGGGCTGTGATCAGGACGTCTCCACGGCTCGATGTGACCTCGAGCAGCGGCTCGCCATTTTTGACCTTGTCCCCGACCTGTCGAAGCCAGCGGACAACGGTCGTGCGCTTCGCCCCACCACTCGCTCCGGGTATCCAGGGCAGGGTGATGGTGGAATATCCGGCCCGGGTGTCCCCCAACCGGGCCGCCAGGGGCGAGATATCGGGCATGGGGGTGGTGCGGTCTTCGGTCGGCGCTTGGTGGTCTCCCACAGTCGGCGGGTGGGGAGGGCCAACAATTGTGGTCAACTCGGCTGTCTTACCGGCCCGTTCGGCGATCATCGCGGTGACGTCTGACGGCAGCCACTCGGTAGTGTGGTGCTCCTGCCCGGCACAGTGTTCCAACACCTGCGCGACGCTGGGACGCCGCAGCGGGTCCTTGTCGAGGCATGACGCGACTAGTGGCACGAGCAGTGGCGGGAGGCCGGTGAGGTCGGGCTCGTCGTGGACGACGCGGTAGACAACGGCTTCGGTGGGACCGTCCCCGAATGGGCTGCGGCCGGTGGCTGAGTACATGAGTACAGCGGCCAGGCTGAAGACGTCGCTCGCCGGGGTGGCAGGTCGCCCCCGGAGCTGCTCGGGGGACATGAAGGACGGGGTACCGATCACGGCGGTGTGGGTGAGGCCAGAGGTGACGTCCAGGGCGCGGGCGATACCGAAGTCGATCACGCGCGGGCCATCTGAGGCGAGGATGACGTTGGCCGGCTTGAGGTCTCGGTGCACCACCGAACAGGCGTGGATCGCGGCCAGCCCCTCGGCGAGGCCCGCGCCAAGCAGGGTGACCGTTTCGGCGGGCATCGGGCCGTGCCGTGCTAGTGCTTCCCGGAGCGACGGGCCGGGGATGTATGCGGTGACCAGCCATGGCGGATCGGCCTCGGGATCGGCATCCACCACTTGGGCGGTGTAGAAGCCGCCGACGCGGCGGGCGGCCTCGATCTCATGGGCAAACCGCCGGCGGAACTGTGCGTCCTCGGCGAGCTCCGGACGGACCAGTTTCACCGCAACGGACAGGCCGCCAGGCGAGCGGCCCAGGAACACCTGGCCCATCCCGCCGCTGCCCAGGCGGGCCACCAGGCGGTAAGGTCCGAC
>NZ_JBLRWA010000033.1:0-86970 GCF_048159585.1 Kitasatospora sp. SC0581
GGGGGGGGCGGCCGCCCCCCGCCCGCCCCGCCCGCGCCCCCCACTCCGCCCCCCGCCGCCCGCGGGGGGGGGGGGGGGGCCCCCCCCCCCCCCCCCCCCCCCCGCCGGTGCCCCGTCCCGCCGCTCCCCGGCGCGTCAGCCCGCCGTGCCGAGGAAGCTCTCCCAGCCGCCCGCCGGCGCCTGGCCGACGTTGAGCGAGCGCAGCTTGCGCAGGGTGGACTGGTCCTGCACCTCCAGCCACTCGACGAGCTGCTTGAAGGAGACCAGCCGGACGTCGGGCTTGCCCGCGATGGTCTTGAGGGTCTCCTCGACGGCGTCCATGTAGATGCCGCCGTTCCACTGCTCGAAGTGGTTGCCGACGAAGAACGGCGCGCGGTTGCCGTTGTACGCGCGCTCGAAGCCCGCCAGGTAGGAGTTGGTGGCCTGGGTGCGCCAGTCGCCGTACTTGGCCGGGTCGCCCTTGGTGCTGCCGGCGGACTGGTTGGCCAGGATGTTGTAGTCCATCGACAGGACCTGGAAGGTGTGCCCGGGGAACGGGATGGACTGCAGCGGGAAGTCCCAGACCTTGCCGTCCTGCACCTTCTGCGGCCATATCTGCAGGCCGCCCGAGGAACTGGCGTCGTACTTCCAGCCCAGCTTGGCGATGGTCGGCAGCAGCGCCTTCTGGCCCTCCAGGCACGGGGTGCGGCCGCCGATCAGCTCCTTCTTGTAGTCGAAGGGGAGCGGGTCGACATCGGTGAAACCGGTGTTGGTCCGCCACTGGGTGACGAAGCCGATCGCCTGGTCGATCTCGCTCTGCCAGTCCTCCGGGGTCCACACGTTGACCCCGTTCTTGTCCGGACGGCTGGAGCAGAAGTGCCCGTTGAAGTGGGTGCCGATCTCGTGCCCGGCCAGCCAGGCCTGGCTGACGAGCTTGAGCGTGCTCTTCACCGCGCCGTCCGACAGGTACGGGATGTCGGAGGCGCCGACCGAGTGCTTCGGCGGGTGGTAGAGGTCCGCCTTGCCCTTGGGCAGGGCGTAGATGCCCGAGAGGAAGAAGGTCATCGTGGCCTTGTGCTGCTCCGCCAGCTTCAGGAAGCGGGGGAACTGGCCGTCCTCGGTGCCGCCGGCGCCGTCCCAGGAGAAGACCACGAACTGGGGCGGCCGCTCGCCCGGCTTGAGCTTCTCGGGCTTGGGCTGGTTCGGCTGCGGGCCGGTGTCCGCGTTGGAACCGTCGCCGATCGGGGTGCCCTTGGGCACCACCGCCTGGGTGGGGTCGCCGCTGCCGCCCTGGGTGGTGCTCGCGCCGCCGGGGCCGGGGGAGGGGGAGCCCTGGCCCGAGCCGGACCCGCCGCTGGAGCAGGCCGCGACCGCGCCGAGGGCCGCGGTCGCGGCGGTTGCGCTGAGCACCGTCCTGCGCGAGATGCTGGTCATGGTCTCCCCTGGGTGCCGATACCGGTGGTGAGGGCGGCCCGCGGCCGCACCGGTCAAATCGGGCAATTGATGAATATTCCGCCGTTAGCATGTCATGTCGCCGCAGCGGTCACCAAGGTCGCCGAGCGCTGACGACTCTCAACACGCCGGGCGCGTACGGCTGGGCTGCGGGGATGCCTCGACTGTTGCCGTCCTGTGACGCTTCCCGCCCCGTGCGGTCCGGTCAGTACGCTACCGCCGGTCGGTCCGCTCCCCGCCGGAGTTCGTCAGCGTTCGGCCCGGTTGGTCGCCCTTTTGGGAAAACTTTTGCCCCTTGCTGGGCCGGGCAGCCCGAAGCCCGCTATGGGGCCGCTCCGGGCGGGCCGGGCGGGAGGGGAAAGGAGGGAGAGAAGGGGGAGAGGCGGCCGGGAGGGCCGTCAGAGCGCGGCGAGTCGCCGGGTGCGGCGCACCATGCGCGCGATCGCGGTGCTGATGGCGGTGGCCGCCGCGCAGGAGACCACGAGGCTCAGCCAGGCGGTGTTGAACCAGTGGCTGTTCAGCCAGCCCAGCGTCACGATGTAGGCGGCCCAGACCAGTGCCGCCAGTGCCGACCAGTGCAGGAACCGGTGCGGATGGGCGGGGGAGTGGCCGATGGCCAGGTCGAGGACGGTCCGGCCGGCCGGGACGAACCGCGCGACCACCACCATCGCGGCGGCCGCTCCGTGGGGGCGTTCGATCAGGGCCTCCTGGACCCGGGTCACACTGGCCGCCAGTTTCGGGCGCCGGGCGAGCCGGCGGTGCAGCACCGGGGCACCGCGCCGGGCCAGGTTCAGCAGCAGGAGGTCGCCCAGGAAGGAGGCCACCGCCACGCCCAGTCCGAGCATCAGGGGCGCGCCGTTGATCTGCGAGGTCTTGAGCACGGCCAGGATGACCAGCGTCCCGCTGGGGATGAATGGCAGGAGGGCGTCCCCGAGCACGGCGACGAGCGCCAGCGCGCAGATCCACGAGGATCCGATCGCGGCCACGAAGTTCAAGACCCTTTACTCCCTCCGTGCCTCCCGGGGGAGCAGGTGGCTGCAGGGGTCAACGCTAGCGCCTCGACTTTTCATGCCATGAAGCACCCCGGTATGGCATGGATCACGAGTGCTGATTCCGGCCGTGCCCCGAGGCGGCGGGGCCGTGCGTCCGGGCCGTATGTCCGGGTCGGCCGGGGTGAGGGGCGCCCGGGCGGCGGAGGGCCGCCGAAGCCGAACGAGCCCCCGGGGCGGGGTGCCGCGCCGAGGGCTCGCAGTGATCGTCCGGTGCTGGTCCAGCCCGACGATCTTGCTGGTGGAGTGCGGATCCCGCTCCGGCGGTCCGCCTCTGGGCCCAAGCCTGCCGGACGCCGACCCCCGGTCGCGAGGACCCGGGCTGGCGACTTCCGGCGCTGGCGGGAAGTCGCCAGCCGTGTTCGCCCACTGGCTCTCCGTCAGCCGAACGGTCGGTCGGACGCCCGTGCGAAATGGCCGAAACCCACTCGGACCGTGGCCGGACGACATCCCCGAGGCGGGAACAGCGAGCCCCCGGCCGTGGTTGACCCCGGTCGGCGACAGCGACCGGCGGACCACCCGGGCCCGCGCGGCCGGCCACGACGGCCGGCTCAAGGACGGCAGCCAGGAGGGCGGACGGGATGACCACCGAGGACCAGCAGGAGCACGGGGCCGAACCGGCGGCCGACACGGCGATCCGGGGCACCGTCCGGGGAACGGCACCCGCCCCGCTCTCCATCCTCGACCTGGCCACGGTCGGCGTCGGCCACACGCCCGCCGAGGCCCTCGCCGCCACCACCGAACTGGCCCGCCAGGCCGAACAGTGGGGCTACCACCGCTTCTGGGTGGCCGAGCACCACGGCATGCCCGGAGTGGCCAGCTCCACCCCCGCCGTCCTGCTCGCCCACCTCGGGGCCAACACCACCACGCTGCGGCTCGGCTCCGGCGGCGTCATGCTCCCCAACCACGCCCCGCTGGCCATCGCCGAGCAGTTCGGCCTGCTGGAAGCCCTGCACCCCGGGCGGATCGACCTCGGACTCGGCCGCGCCCCCGGCACCGACCAGGCCACCGCCCGGGCGCTGCGCCGCGGCCTCGCCGAAGGCGCGGACGACTTCCCGCAGCAGCTCGCCGAGCTGACCCACTTCCTCGACGGAGACTTCCCGGACGGCCACCCGTACGCCCGGCTGACGGCCGTCCCCAAGGGCGAGGGCCGCCCGCCGGTCTGGCTGCTCGGCTCCTCCGGCTTCAGCGCCCAGCTGGCGGGCCGCCTCGGCCTCCCGTTCGCCTTCGCCCACCACTTCAGCAGCGCCAACACCGTCCCGGCGCTGGACCTCTACCGCTCGTCCTTCCGCCCCTCCGCCGTGCTCGCCGAGCCGTACGCGCTGATCGGCGTGAGCGCGGTCGCCGCCGACGACGAGCCCTCGGCCCGGCGCCTCGCCCGCTCCGCGGCCCTCGGCATGCTCCGCCTGCGGCGCGGCAACCCCGGCCCGATCCCCACCCCGCAGGAGGCCGAGGAGTACCCGTACAGCCCGGTCGAGGCCGACTTCATCGACAGCTGGCTCGACAACGTCGTGCTCGGCGACCCGGGCCGGGTCGCCGACGGGCTGGAGGCCCTGCGCAAGCGGACCGGCGTGGACGAGCTGATGGTCACCTCCCACATCCACGGCCACGAGGCCCGGCTCCGCTCGTACGGCCTGATCGCCGAGGCGTACGGCCTGACGGCGACGGTGTGACGGCTGCGGCCTGACGGCTGTGGCGGGACCGACGGCCTGCGGTCCTGCTACAGCCGTGACCGCCGCCGGGAGGTTCGACGCCCCGGGCCGGCCGGGGCGCGGGCCGAGCGCCACGCGGTGGTGGGCCACACCACCGCGGGCCGGGCGGACCGACCCGTCGGCCCGCCGGCCCGCGGCTGTTGCTCACTGCGACCGGTTCGGCTTCGCCGGGGGCAGGCGAAGTGCCGGCTCCGGGCGGGCGTCGGCCGAGGCCCCGTCTCGTTCCGGCCCGCCCCTGCGGCTAGCGGCCCTGTAGGGCGGGGCGGCCGTCGCGGAGTATGGCCGCGACGAGTTCGGCCTCGCCGGGGCGGGCGAAGTACCAGCCCTGGGCGGTGTCGCAGCCGGTCAGCCGCAGGCGTTCGGCCTGGGCGGCGCTCTCGATGCCCTCGGCGGTGACGGTCAGGCCGAGGGTGTGGGCGAGCTGCACCATCGCGCCGACGATCTGCTCGTCCGCGTCGCTGCGGCGGGAGCCGAGTTCCGGGCGGCCGGGCCGGTCCGTCGGGGAGGGCTCGCGGAAGCCCTCGATGAAGGTGCCGTCGAGTTTGAGCACGTGCACCGGCAGCCGGGAGAGGTAGGCCAGGTTGGAGTAGCCGGTGCCGAAGTCGTCGATCGCGATCCGCACGCCCATGTCGGCGAGCGCCTGGAGGGCCTGGAGGGGCCGGCCGCCGGGGCCGAGCAGGGCGCTCTCGGTGATCTCCAGTTGGAGCAGCCGGGCCGGCAGGCCGGTGCGTTCGAGGGCCCGGGCGACGTCGGCGACGATGTCGGAGTCCCAGATCTGGCGGGCGGCGAGGTTGACGCTCACGAAGGTCTCGGTCTCGGGGAACTCGGCGAGCCACTGCCGGGCCTGGCGGCAGGACTCCTCCAGTACCCAGGTCCCGAGCGGCACGATCGCGCCGGTCTCCTCGGCGAGCGGGATGAAGCGGTCCGGGGAGAGCGTCCCGTAGCGGGGGTGGCGCCAGCGGACCAGCGCCTCCGCGCCGTGCACGGTGCCGTCGGCCAGGCCGACCAGCGGCTGGTACTCGATCGCGAACTCGCCGCGTTCCAGGGCCGGGCGGAGCGCGGTGGCGAGCAGCTGCCGGGTGAGCTGGTGGGCGCCGCGGTCCGGGTCGTAGAGGGTCCAGCGGGCGCGGCCATCGGCCTTGGACCAGTAGAGCGTGGCGTCGGCGTCCTTGACCAGGTCGGTCGAGGTGGTCTCGTGCACGGACCGTTCGACCACGCCGACGCTGGCGGTGACCACCAGCCGGTGCCCGGCCACGTCGAAGGGACGTTCCAGCACCTCCAGGATCCGGGCGGCCAGCTCGGTCAGCTGCTCGCTGCCCAGGCTGTCGGTGACCAGTACGGCGAACTCGTCGCCGCCCATCCGGGCCACCAGGTGGGTGTCGCGCCCGTCGAACCCGCGCCGCAGCCGGGTGGCGACGGCGATCAGCAGCTGGTCGCCGATGTGGTGGCCGAGCGCCTCGTTGATCGCCGCGAAGCCGTCGAGGTCCAGGTAGCAGACCCCGACCCGGCGTTCGTCCGGGGCGCCGACCGGGCCCGGCTGGTCGGCCGGTGCGAGGCAGGCGGCGTCGAGCCGCTCGAAGAAGTAGGTCCGGTTGGGCAGCCGGGTCAGCGGGTCGTGCAGGGCCTGGTACTCCAGCCGGTCGCCGAGCCGGCGCTGCTCGGTGATGTCCTCGACCAGCGCGAGGGTGTAGAGGGGGTCCCCGGCGCCGTCCCGGATCAGCGAGACGGTGACCTTGCTCCAGACCGTGTGGCCCTCGCGGTGCTTGAGCTGCTTCTCCACGCGGAACCGTTCCCGCTCGCCGCGGACGAGTTCGGAGAAGAGCCGGTCCGGCATGCCCTCCGGGTCGATGATCTCGTGCAGGTGGGTGCGGACCAGGTCGCCGACGCCCTGTCCGATCAGGGCGGCGAAGGCGGGGTTGACCTCGATGATCCGGTCCTCGGCATCGATCAGGGCCATGCCGATGACGGCGTCGCAGAAGGCGGCCCGGAACCGGGACTCGCTGGCCCGCAGCGCCGCCAGCAGCCGGTCGGTGTCGATGCTCTCCCGGCCGCTGCCACGGGTGAGCCCCCGCTCCCGGCGGGAGTCGCCGCTGAGCGGGGCCGCGCAGGTGGGGCAGAGCAGCGGCTCCGGCTCGGTCAGCGTCCCGAGGGCGGTGAAGGAGGTGACGGGCCCCGCGGCCGGCCCGGTGACGGATCCGCCGCCCGTTCCGCCGCCCGTTCCGCCGGTCGATCCGACGACAGGTCCGACGGCTGATCCGGCGGTGGGTCCCAGGGTCGGTTCAAGGGCCGGATCGAGGACCGGTTCCAGGACCGGAGAGGCGAGGTGGCGGTGGCACGGTGACTCCTCGTGCCGCCCGCCCGGGTGGTGTGCGTCGGCCCCCTCGTTCTGGCCCGGCACGGCATGCTCCCGTCCGCTGCTGACGCTTGACGATGTCCGGCCGGCCAGTCGGGACCCGGCGGTCGGCTCCGCACTCTGTCGTGGTCCTCGGAGTCGGTCCGCTGCGGGGCCGCCCGTCGTGGGGCGCCGGTGCGCGGGGACCCGCCTGAAGGACAGGGCGCTGCGGCCGATCATAGGCCGCGACGGCAACACGCGGTGACCGCCGCCAGGGTGATTCGCCCGCTTTGTGATCATGAATGGCGGTACGTGCAGACGCCCCCGGTGCACATCACATGATGTGCGCCAGGGGCGCGTGCGCTGAAGCCGCGCCCCTGGGCGCCGACCGTGCGCCGGACGCGGACCGGTCGCGCGCCGACCGCGGGCCGGACACCGGCCGGGAGCCGGACGCCGGCCGGTCCCCGAGGGGCGCGGAGAGGAAGAAGAGGAGAAGAGGGGTGCGGTTCAGGCCAGCTTGGCGGTGAGGGTGATGGTGGTGCCGGTCAGGGCCTGGCTGACCGGGCAGTTGGCCTTGGCGTCCTCGGCGGCCTTGACGAAGCCCGCCTCGTCCAGGCCCGGCACCGTGCCGGTGACGGTCAGGTGGATGCCGGTGATGCCCTCGCCCGGCTGGAAGGTGACGTCGGCCTGGGTCTCCAGCGTGGTGGGCGGGGTGCCGGCGCCGGTGAGGCCGTGGGAGAGGGCCATCGAGAAGCACGCCGAGTGGGCGCCGGCGATGAGCTCCTCCGGGCTGGTCTTGCCGTTGGCCTGCTCGGCGCGGGACGGCCAGGACACCGGGTACGTGCCGATGCCGGACGATTCGAAGGTCACCTGGCCCTGGCCGGCGACGAGGTTGCCCTCCCAGGCCGTACGGGCGGTGCGGGTGGTTGCCACGATCGGTTCCTCCAGTGCTGAGGGAGAGTGTTCGAGCGGTCACTTCCGGTCATGCGTGCCCCAGCCTACGGGCAGGGGCCTCCTCGCTCCGGCGTGTCACGCCGCAGCGGGGAGGCGGTGCGCGGTGCCGGCGGGCGGCTCCGGGGCGCTGTCCGGATCGTGGACGGTTCTGTTCGACGGTGCGGGGCCGGAGCGGGGGCCCTGTTAGATTTGCCCGGGCCCGAGCCCGGCCGGCGTACGGTCGGGCGCCCACTCCAGACACCGGGAGCCGCCCCGATGACGGACCACTCCACGACCCCCGACGCCGCTCTGCCCCAGGGGATCGACGACGCCGTACGGGCCGAGCTGGCCAGCCTGCGCGAGAGCATCGACAACATCGACGCCGCGGTGGTCCACATGCTGGCCGAGCGTTTCAAGGCGACCCAGCGGGTCGGTCGGCTCAAGGCCGAGCACAAGCTGCCGCCGGCCGACCCGGCGCGCGAGCGGGACCAGATCAAGCGGCTGCGGGAGCTGGCGGCGGGGGCGAAGCTGGACCCGGTCTTCGCGGAGAAGTTCCTGACGTTCATCATCGCCGAGGTCATCCGCCACCACGAGGCCATCGCCCGCGCCTGACCGGGCCGGAGCCCGCACGCCCGGAGGCCGGAGGCCCCCGCGCCCGGAGCCCGCACCCCACCCGGAGACGGAGGCGGAGCGAACCCCCGGCAGCGGGCCCCGGTCGTGCCCGGCCCCTCCCGGCTGTTCCCAGGTGACCCCCGGTGATCCCCGGTGCGACCCCCCGGGCTCCTCCGGGACACCCGGCGATGTCGGCGGCGGCTAAATGACCGATTTCGTCAGGCTCCACGGTTGGCGTAGCGTGCAGGTTTCCCCAGCCGGAGAGGTGGAGCAGCGACGATGGCGGTGAACCTGCCCGAAACGCCCAGCGGGGCCGGAGCCCCCAGCGGCTCCGCGTCGAACGTCCACGAGGTGTCCGGCGGCCGCGCCGAGGCCCGTCGTCGGGCGCGCGGTTCGCGCGGCCGTACGGACCGCCGCGCGGGCCGGCGTCCCCGGCCGTGGTGGATCGAGCTGCCGGTGATGGCGGCGGTCGGCCTGGTGGTCGCGCTGCTGATCAAGACCTGCCTGTTCCAGGTGTTCACCATCCCGTCCGGCTCGATGGAGAACACCCTGCGGATCGGCGACCGGGTCGGCGTGAACAAGCTGGCGCCGCTGACCGGCTGGGAGCCGGAGCCGGGGCAGCCGGTGGTGTTCAAGGACCCGGGGGGCTGGCTGCCGCCGCAGCCGACCGACCCGAACCCGGTCACCAACGCGGTGAGCTCGGTGCTCAGCTTCGTCGGCCTGGTGCCGCCGAAGGACGACAACTACCTGGTCAAGCGGGTCATCGCGACCGGCGGCCAGACCGTGCAGTGCGAGGGCACCACGCTGACCGTCGACGGTCGGAAGGTCGACGAGCCGTACCTGCACCCCGGGGACGACTCCTGCGCGGGGCTGGACTTCGGGCCGGTGAAGGTGCCCTCGGGCTACGTCTGGGTCGAGGGCGACCACCGCAGCGACTCCGCGGACTCCCGGTACCACCAGCACGGCCCGGGCGGCGGCGCCGTGCCGGTGGACAACGTGGTCGGCCCGGTGTCGGCCGTGGTGTGGCCGCTCAGTCACCTCGACTGGTTCGGCTGGACCGGCCGCTGATCCCGCGCTCGGCGGCCACCCGGTCGGGGGCCCCGGGCCCGGCGGCTCCAGAGCTGTCGGCCCCCGCGTCTGAACCCGATCCCGAACCCGTTTTCGAGCCCGTCCCCGAACCCGCCTCCGCGGGCTTGCTCGCCTGCGCCGCGAAGGCGCCGGTCAGCACCAGCAGGCCGCCCGCGATCTGCGGCACCCCGAGGTGCTCGCCGAGCAGCACCCAGGCCGTCACGGTGGCGACCACGGCCTCCAGGTTGGCGACCACCCCGGCGATCGGCGGCGAGAGGTAGCCGACCGAGATCACCCCGGTCAGGTAGGCGAGCACGGTCGCGATCAGGACCATCCACGCGGCCGGGACGAACGCGGGCAGGGTGTGCCCGTTCATCACCACCGACCCGCCGAGCCGGCTCCAGTCGGCCTGCCACGGCCGGGTGAGGACGGTGAGCAGCACCGCGCCGACGAGCAGCCCGAACGCGCTGACGGCGAGCGGGTCGACCGGGCGGTCGCCGTGCCGGCCGGCGTCGGCGAGCACGAAGTAGCCGACCTGGCAGAAGGCCGCGCCGAGGGCGAACAGCACGCCCAGCGCGTCGAAGCTCAGACCGTTCCAGACCTCGACCACGCAGGCCAGCCCGGCCACCGCGACGCCGGCGCCGATGGCCGCGCCGCGGGTGATCGGCTTGCGCTGGACGAACTTGACGTAGCCGATCAGCAGTGGCGGGCCGAGGTACTCGATGAGCAGGGCGACGCCGACCGGGATGCGGGAGATCGCCGCGAAGTAGCAGGCCTGGACGCCCGCCACGGCGAGCAGGCCGAAGCCGAGCAGCAGGCCGGGGCGGCGCAGGACGGCGTCCCGGTGCCGGTAGGCGATCGGGAGGAGTGCCACCGCCGCCCCGGTGACGCGGAGCCACACCACGTGCAGGGGGGAGAGTCCGGCCTCTATCAGCGGCTTGGCCGCGGTGCCGGAGCCGCCGAAGGCGAAGGCGGAGACGAGCGCGAGGCCGAGGCCGAGGGTTCTGCCCGAAGGGAGGGTGGGCGAGGCCGTTGATCTGTGCACGGCCGCATTGTGACAGTCATACCAATGATCGGGTAAGGCGCCATTCCGTCATTCGGTCCTGCCCTTCACCGTACGCAGCGGCGAAATCACTCGGCCCCGGCCGCCCGGTCTCAGCTGAGAGCGGGCGGCCGGGGCCGAGTGAACGGGCCGGGGTGAACGGACCCCCGTCAGCCCCCGGACCGGGACGAGGCGCCCGCCCCCGTGAGCGCGTCCGTCCCGCCCGTCCCGCCCGTGGGCTGGCCGGTCGGCTGGCTGGTCGGGGGCGCGGTCGGCTGGGTGGTCTGCGTCGGCTTCGAGGTGGGCCGGGGCGGCCGGGTGGGCTGGGTGGTGGGCTGGCTGGTCGGCGGGGCCGTCGGCGCGGTGGTCGCGCCGCCGTCGGTGCCGCCCGACGGGGTCGAGCCCGAGCCGTCGCCCGGCGCCGTGGTGGGGCCGGTGCTCGGAGCGCCGCTGGGGGCACCCGTCGACGGGGCGCTGCTCGGCGTGCTCGGGGCGGTCGGCAGGTCGGTGGCGCCCGAGGAGTCGCCGCCGGCCGGGGTGGCGAAGTCGCTGACCGGCTGGCCCTTGAGCGCGGCCTTCATGTAGCTGGTCCAGATCTGGGCCGGGAACTGGCCGCCGGCCGCGCCGTCGATGCCGCCGACGCCGCTCAGGCTGACCTGGGAGCCGTTGCCCGGGTCCTGGCCGAACAGGGCGACCGAGGTGACCAGCTCGGGGGTGTAGCCCACGAACCAGACCGACTTCTGGTCGTCGGTGGTGCCGGTCTTGCCCGCCACCGGGCGGCCGAGGCCCTTGGCCCGCCAGCCGGTGCCGCCCGGGTCGCTCACCACGCCCTGGAGCATCGAGGTGACCTGGTTGGCGGTGTCCTCGCTGATCGCCTGGGTGGTCTTGTGCGCGGGCAGCGCGACGTTCTCGCCCTCGCGGTCCACCGACTGCACCAGCCACGGGGTGATCTGCTTGCCGCCGTTGTCCAGCGTGGCGTACACGCCCGCCATGTCGAGCACGCTCGGGGTGGCCGCGCCCAGCGGGATGGACGGCACCGGGTCGAGGCCCGGGGTGTTGCCGGGCAGGCCCATCGCGACGGCGGTGTCCTTGACCTTCTGGAGCCCGGTGTCCTGCGCGAGCTGCGCGAACGCCGAGTTGACCGACCAGTCGGTGGCCTGCTGGAGGGTGATCTGGCCGTAGCTCTTGTCGCCCTCGTTCGGCGGCGCGTACGGGGTGCCCTTGCCGCCGCGGACCTTCCGGCCGCTGGTGCCGTCGTAGACCGTGCGCGGGGTGACGGTGCGACCCTCCTGGGTCTTGGCGTTGTTCTCGAAGGCGGCGGCCAGCGCGATCGCCTTGAAGGTCGAGCCGGCCTGGTAGTCGCGCCGGGTGGCGTTGTCGACGTAGTGCTTCACGTAGTCGACGCCGCCGTACAGGGCGACGACCGCGCCGGTCTTCGGGTCCACCGAGGCGGCGCCGGCCTGGGCGGCCGCGTCCTTCTTCCGCTTGTCCGGGTTCAGGCTGTCGTGCAGCTGGGCCTGGACGGAGTCCTGGAGGGCCTGCTGGCGGGCCGGGTCGATGCTCAGCTTGATCGTGTAGCCGCCCTTGGCCAGCTCGGTCTCGTTGATCACGCCGCTGGAGGTGAGGTACTGGGTGGCCGCGTCGACCAGGTAGCCGGCCTGGCCGGACAGGCCCGGGTTGGGCTGGGGGTCCCGGACCTCCGGGAAGGCGGTCCGGGCCCGCTCGTCCGCGGAGAGCCAGCCCTCCTTGACCATGCCGTCGAGCACGTAGTTCCAGCGGTTGACGGCGTTCTGCTTGCCCGCCGCGGTCGCGGTGGCGACGTCGTAGGCGCTCGGGGCGTTCAGCAGGGTGGCCAGGTAGGCGCCCTGGGCGGGATCGAGGGCGGACGCGTCGATGCCGAAGTACGCCTGGGAGGCGGCCTGGATGCCGTAGGCGCCGCGGCCGTAGTAGGAGGTGTTCAGGTAGCCGGAGAGGATGTCGTTCTTGCTCTCGGTGGCGTCCACCTTGATGGCGATGAACAGTTCCTTCACCTTGCGGGTGACCGACTGCTTCTGGTTCAGGTACGTGTTCTTCACGTACTGCTGGGTGATGGTGGAGCCGCCCTGGGTGCCCTGGCCCTTGGCGGTGTTGACCGCGGCCCGGGCCAGGCCCTGGACGTTGATCGCGCCCTCGTTGTAGAAGTTCCGGTCCTCGGCGGCCAGCGCGGCGTGCTGGGCGGCGGGGGAGACCTTGTCCAGGGAGACGTTCTGCCGGTTGGTCTGGCCGGTGCGGGTGAGCACCGAACCGTCCGCGTAGAGCCAGGTGTTGCTCTGGGCGGTGGCGGCGGCGTGCGCGTCCGGCACCTTCACCAGGGCGATCCCGAGGGCGAACAGACCGATGCCGAGCAGCAGCGCGGAGCCGAAGCCCAGCAGGGTCATCCGCCAGGTGGGTATCAGCCGGCGCCAGCCGGTGCGCTTCGGACGTCGCGGCTTCCTGCCGCCGGACCCGCCGGACCCGCCGGCCGGGCCGGTGGAGCGCTTGAGCCGTTTGACCGGCCGGAGACTGATCGACGGCGTGCGACGGCCGCCCTGGGCGTTTCTGGACAAAGCGCGGCCTTTCCTGCGGGCGCATCGAGGCAGCCCGGCACGGACGGGGACATCGGCGGTTGGGGACCTTTGTCCCGATTCCGGTTTTACTGCCCTGGACGAGCAGAACGGGCCGGATAGCTCCGGCGGATCGCCAATCGAGACCGACATCACACGCAAAACGGACGTCGGAGGCCAAAAAATCGGGGAGCCCCTCGCTGCTGCGAGAGGCTCCCCAAATGTCTGTGCGCCGCCAGGGACTCGAACCCCGGACCCGCTGATTAAGAGTCAGCTGCTCTAACCAACTGAGCTAGCGGCGCCTGCTGACCTGGAAAACAATACACGGTTCCGAGGGGTGCCTCGAACCATCACCGAGCCATCACCGAACCGTCGCCGGGCTGCCCCCGGGTCGTCCCCGGGTCGTGCCCGGGGCACCCGCGAACGACCCGGGCGGCGGCCGATCGATCCGTCCCTTTCCTTCCGGTTGGTCCGGAGTTCGCCGCTGGTTAGGGTGGAACGGTGCCCCGCCCCCAGCCAGGCCACCGCGCCGCGCGGACGACGGTCGCCACCCTGCTGCTGCTCAGCGCCGTGGCGTACACCGCCTGGGTGCTGGAGGTCGTGCTGAGCACCGGACTCGACCCGGTGCAGGCGTACATCAGCGAACTCGCCGCCGAGGACCAGCCGCTGGGCGGCCTGTTCCGGGCCACCGACCTGGCCGCCGGACTCTGCCTGCTCGCCGCCGCCGGCACCGCCCTCGCCACCGGTCGGGTCGGGGCCTCGCGGCGGCGGCGCTGGGCGCTGGCCGGCTGGTCCGCGCTCGTGCTGTTCGGCGCCGCGACCGCCGCCGACTCCCGGCTGCCGCTCAGCTGCGCCCCCACCAGCGACGAGATGTGCGCCGCCCGGGAGACCGCCGGGCTCGTCCCCGCCACCCACACCGCGCACGCGGTCACCAGCAGCCTCGCCATGGCCGGGGCGCTCACCGCACTGGTCTCGCTCACCGTGGCCGCCCGGCGCTACCACTGGTGGCCGCCGGTGCGCCGGTTCGGGCCCTGGCTGCTGGGCGCCGAACTGCTCGCCACCGGCTGGAGCCTCGCCTCGATCGCCGCCTTCCAGGCCGGGCACGGCACCTGGGCGCTCGGGGCCGGGCAGCGGCTCCAGGTGCTGCTGGTCGCGCTCTGGCTCGGCCTGCTGGCCCTCGGCGTCGCCCGCTCGGACGGTACGGACGAGGACGCCGAGGTGGACGAGGGGGACGAGCAGGCCGCGGGGCGGCGCCGACCGGCCGAACCGTCCCCGGGGCGGAGGCCGACATGAGCACCGCCGGACCGGAGGCCGTCGACCGGGCGCGCTTCCTGCGCGTCGACGGCGTCCCGCTGCACGTCCGCACCGAGGGCAGCGGCCCGGTCTGCCTGCTCTCCGGCGGCCTCGGCAGCAGCTGGTTCGACTGGGACCTGGTCGTCCCCTTCCTCACCCCGTACCGCACCGTGGTCCGCTTCGACCGGCCCGGTTACGGGCTGAGCGCCGGGGAGCCCGCCACCGGGCGGCCCGCGCCGACGGCGGCCGGCGAGGCCGGGCGGATCCGGGCGGTGCTGGACGGCCTCGGGCTGCGGGAGCCCTGCACCGTGGTCGGGCACTCGCTCGCGGGCTTCCACGTCGAGGCCTTCGCCCGGCTGCACCCCGAGCGGACCGCCGGGCTGGTGCTGGTCGACGGCAGCGTGGAGGCGGCGGCCCGGCCCTACCCGGCGCCCGCCGCGCGCGACCTGGCGGCCCGGGCGGCGGCCGGCGCCGCCACCGCCCTCGCCGTGCCCTACCTGCTGGGCCCGACCGCCCGCCGGGCCATGGCCCGGCTGTCCACCGTCCGCCGCGAGGACCTCGCCCCGGCGCCGCTGGTCCGGCACTGCTACCGCACCGGGCGGGCGCTGCGCGCGCTGCTGCGGGAGAACGGCCGCTACCTCGACACGGCCGCCGAACTGGACGAGCTGCGGCGCACCCGGCCGCTGGCCGAGGACCTGCCGGTGACCGTGCTGGCCGCCGACGACGGCTGCCGGACCCGCCGCACCGAGGACTGGCTGGCCCGGCAGCGGGAGCTGGCGGCACTGCTCGGGGCGGACTTCCGCACCACCGCCCCGGCCGGGCACCTGGTGATGTTCGACCGCCCGGACGCGGTGGCCTCGGCGGTGCTCGACACCCGCTGAGCGGTCGGCCCGGGTGCCGGGGGCCGCGAGGGCGGGTGCCGGAGCACGGATCAGCCCCCGGACTGGGACCTCCGCCGGGTGATCTCCCGCTTCACGGCCCGGGGGACCGGCAGGTCGCGGGCCAGCTGCCGGACGGCGTGCCGGGTCTCGGCGCCGTCCGGACCCCGGTAGAGCCGGCGCTCCAGCCCGGCCGCCCCGATCAGGCCGGCCAGCTGCCGGTCGCGCTCGTCGGCCGGATCGGTCGGATCAGCCGCACCGGTCGGACCAGAGAGACCAGTCGGACCAGAGAGACCGGAGAGCCCGGAGAGCCCGGCGCGCGCCAGCGTGGCCGCCGTCCGGGCGGCGATCAGCGCTCCGGCATCCGGCCGCACGGCCGTCCAGCGGCGGTAGGGCAGCCCGAGGAAGCGGTGGCTCCGGACGGTCAGCACGCCCTGCCCGACCATCCGGTCCAGGTGGTGGTGGGTCGCCCGGCCGTGCGGGTGGGTCAGCGCGCGCAGCGCGTGTTCGAGGGTCCGGGGCCGGCCCTCGCCCGCCTGCCCGAGGTCGGCCAGGACGGCGGCGGCGAGTTCGTCCTGGTCGCCCGGCGGCCGGTGTCCGGTGATCCGGCGCCCGTCGACGGTGATCGTGCCGGCCAGCTGGAGCTCGGCGAGGACGGCGCCCGCGACCGCCGTCGAGAGGGTGAGGGCGGGGATCCGAAGGCGTCCGTCCGCCGGGTCGGCGCAGAGCAGCAGCAGTTCCTCGGCCAGGGGCCGGGTGCCGGTGTCGGTGTCGGGGGAGTTCATGGGGAGAAGGCCTACCCGGCCCGGAAACGCCTCAGGCCGCCCACCGGAGTGGACGGCCTGAGACCTTGCCATGTGCGCCGCCAGGGACTCGAACCCCGGACCCGCTGATTAAGAGTCAGCTGCTCTAACCAACTGAGCTAGCGGCGCTTGCTGACGTCGAAGACTTTACACGCCGCCGACCGGATCCACCGAATCGTGTTCGAGTGATCACCGATTGTCACTGCCCCCGGGTTGCCGGCTCCGGGTGGTGGCAGGCCGCCTGGTGGTCCGCCCCGGGGGCGCCGAGCAGGGCCGGCCGCTCCTGTTCGCAGCGGGCCCGGTCCGCCGGTGCGGTGAGCGCGGCGTAGCGCGGGCAGCGGGTGCGGAAGACGCAGCCGGTGCGGCGCTCGGTGGGCGGGGGCGGGTCGCCGGCCAGCAGGATGCGGTCGCGGGCGCGCTCGGCGGCGGGGTCGGGCAGCGGGACGGCGGAGAGCAGGGCGCGGGTGTACGGGTGGCGGGGGCGGTCGAAGACGGCGGAGACCTCGCCCTGCTCGACCGTCCGGCCGAGGTACATCACGCTGACCCGGTCGGCGAGGTGCCGGATCACCGAGAGGTCGTGCGAGACGAACAGGTAGGAGAGGCCCAGTTCGGACTTGAGGGCCTGGAGCAGGTTGAGCACCCCGGCCTGGATGGAGACGTCCAGGGCGGAGACCGGCTCGTCCAGCACCAGCAGCCCGGGCCGGACGGCGAGGGCTCGGGCGATCGAGACGCGCTGGCGCTGGCCGCCGGAGAACTGGTGCGGGTAGCGGACGGTGTGCTCCGGGTCGAGGCCGACCTGGCGCAGCAGCTCGGGCACCCGGCGGGCGATCTCCTCGCGCGGGGCGCGCTGGGCGAGCAGTGGTTCGGCGACGATGTCGCCGATCGGCATCCGGGGGTCGAGGCTGGCCATCGGGTCCTGGAAGACGATCTGCACCCGGGCGCGGAGCCGGTGGGCCTCGGCCCGGGTGAGCGTCGCGGTGTCGTGGCCGAGCAGTTCGATCCGGCCGGTCTCCGGGGCGCCGAGCCGCAGCAGTTCGAACAGGGTGGTGGACTTGCCGGAGCCGGACTCCCCGACCAGGCCGAGGGTCTCGCCCTCCCGCAGGTCCAGGTCGACGCCGTCCACCGCGTACACCTCGCCGACCTTGCGCTTGAACACCGTGCCCTTGAGGAGGGGGAACGTTTTTTCCAGGCCGCTCA
Organism: Kitasatospora sp. SC0581; assembly: GCF_048159585.1. Classification (NCBI taxonomy): domain Bacteria; kingdom Bacillati; phylum Actinomycetota; class Actinomycetes; order Kitasatosporales; family Streptomycetaceae; genus Kitasatospora; species Kitasatospora sp. SC0581. Next base: position 16,933 of record NZ_JBLRWA010000033.1, read on the forward strand.
CCGACAGCACCGGCGTCCGGGTGGAGCGGTCGACGGGGCCGGCGGCGGCCGGCGGCAGCTCCGGAACGGGGTAGACCTCGGCCGGCGCGGGCCGCCGCTCGGCGAGCTCCGCCGACCGTACGCAGGCCGACAGGTGCTCCTCCGTACCCTCCAGGGCGGGCTCGGCCGTCGTGCAGCGCTCCTCCGCGAGCGGGCAGCGCGGCGCGAAGGGGCAGCCCGGGGGCAGTTCGGCCATCGGCGCCGGAGCGCCGGGGATCGGTACGAGCGGACCGCCGCGCCCGTCCAGCCGGGGCAGCGCGCCGATCAGGCCGAGCGAGTACGGGTGGTGCGGGGCCGCGAAGAGCTCGTCCACCCCGGCCGTCTCGACCACCCGTCCGGCGTACATCACCGCGACCCGGTCGGCCGCCCCGGCGATCACCCCGAGGTCGTGGCTGACCAGGACGAGCGCCGCGCCGGTCTCCCGCTGGGCGGTGCGCAGCACGTCCAGCACCTGGGCCTGGATGGTGACGTCGAGGGCGGTGGTGGGCTCGTCGGCGAGCAGGATGTCGGGATCGTTGGCGACCGCCATGGCGATCATCGCGCGCTGCCGCATGCCGCCGGAGAACTCGTGCGGGAAGCTGTCCAGGGCCCGGTCGGGTGCCGGGATGCCGACCAGGTCGAGGAGTTCGGCGGCCCGGCGGCGCGCGGCGGCCCGGTCCACCCGCTGGTGGACGCGGACCGCCTCGGCGATCTGGTCGCCGATCCGGTAGACCGGGGTGAACGCGGACAGCGGGTCCTGGAAGACCATGGCGATCCGGCGGCCGCGGATCGCGGCGAGCTCCCGGCCCGGCAGCCCGACCAGTTCCCGCCCGTCCAGCCGCACCGAGCCGCTGACCCGCGCCGTGCCGGGCAGCAGCCCGAGCACGGACAGCGCGGTCACGGACTTCCCGGAGCCGGACTCGCCGACGATGCCGAGGGTCTCGCCGCGCCGCAGGGTGAGGTCCACCCCGCGGACGGCGGGGACCGGGCCGTCGGGCCCGGCGAAGTCGACCCGCAGGTCCCGGACGGCGAGCAGCGGGGTTTCGACGGTGGTGGTCACGGGAGCTTCCTACGGCTGGCAGGGCGGTGGGAACGGCGGGCGGACCGGGAACGGCGGGGCGCGGCCCCGGAGGTGGGGTCGAGGGCGTCGCGCAGCCCGTCCCCGATCAGGTTGACGGCGAGCACGAACAGCACCAGCAGCGCCGCGGCGAAGTAGAACAGCCAGGGGAACACCGGGGCCTCGCCGGTCCCGGCGGCGAGCAGGGTGCCGAGCGAGACGTCCGGCGGCTTGACCCCGAAGCCGAAGTAGGAGAGCGCGGTCTCGCTCATCACGGCGCCGCCGACCGCGATGGTGGCGTCGATGATGAGGAAGGAGGCGACGTTCGGCAGGATGTGCCGGCTGATGATCCGCAGCGGCCGTACGCCCATGAACCGTGCGGCGCGGACGAATTCGCGCTCGCGCAGGGAGATGGTCATCGAGCGGACCACCCGGGCGGTGATCATCCAGTTGAACAGCGCGAGCAGCAGGACGAAGGCGATCCAGCCGGCGCTCTTCAGCCGGGACGAGACGATGGTGATGACCAGGAAGGCCGGGAAGACCAGCAGCAGGTCCACCAGGAACATCAGCGCCCGGTCGGCCCAGCCGCCGAAGTAGCCGGCGCAGGCGCCGACGACGGAGGCCAGCACGGTGGAGAGCAGCGCCACCAGCAGTCCGATGACCAGGGACTTCTGCAGGCCGCGGACGGTCTGCGCGAAGACGTCCTGGCCGACCCCGTTGGTGCCGAACCAGTGCTCGGCGGACGGGGGTTGGTGCAGCGCGGAGAAGTCCGGGGCGGCGTAGTCCCAGGGTGTGAGGTACGCGCCGCCGAAGGCGAGCAGGAACAGCAGCAGGACGATGACGGCCCCGGCGACGGCGCCGCGGGCGGCGAGCAGCCGGCTGAGGACGAGCCGGCCGCGGCCGGTGCCCCGGGGGGCGGTGGCCGGGGCGGAAGGCTCGGCGACGGTGGTGGTCATTCGGCTCTCCTCCGGTCAGGACCGCACGCGCGGGTCGAGGGCGGCGTGCAGGGTGTCCGCGAGGAAGCCGGAGACGAGCACGACGACGGCGGTGAACAGGTTGATCGCCACCACCGAGTTGACGTCCTGTTCGTTGATCGACTTGATCAGCCACTCGCCCATGCCGTGCCAGCCGAAGATCGTCTCGGTGAAGATCGCGCCGGTGAAGATGCCCAGGAAGCTGTAGGCGAACATCGTCGACATCGGGATCACCGCGGTGCGCAGCCCGTGCTTGAGCAGTGCCCGGCCGCGGGTCAGGCCCTTGGCCTCGGCGGTGCGCAGGTAGTCGGAGCCGAGCACGTCGAGCATGGTGCCGCGCTGGTAGCGGCTGTAGGTGGCGAGGCCGCCGAGGGCCAGCGAGATGGTGGGCAGCAGCAGGTGCAGCGCCCAGTCGGCGAGGTGGGCGCCGAGGCCGCCGGCGAGCCCGGGGGTCTCGTAGCCGGTGAACGGGACCACCTCGTGGCCGGCCGCGTCCTTGGCGGCGATGGCGCCGTTCTTGAGGAACAGCGCGACCAGGAAGACCGGGGTGGAGAGCAGCACGAAGGACAGCACGGTGAGCAGCCGGTCGGAGATCCGGTACTGGCGCACCGCGCTCCACGCCCCGGCGGCGACGCCGAGGACCATGCCCAGCAGGCTGCCGAGCAGCAGCAGCCGCAGCGAGACCCAGACCCGGCGGCCGAAGTCGTCGGTGACCGGGGTGTCGTGGATGGTCCGGCCGAGGTCGCCCTCCAGCAGCCCGCCGGCCCAGTGGCCGAAGCGCTCGACCACCGGGGTGCGGTCGTTCAGGTTGAGCGCGGTGAGCTGGCGCTCGACCGATTCGACGGACGGCCGGGGGACCTTGGCCTCGAAGTAGGTGCGCGGCTGCAGGGCGGTCGCGGAGATCGCGTACGCCAGGAAGACGGCGGCGATCAGCAGCACCGCGTAGTAGCTCAGCCGTTTCGCCAGGAAGCGGAGCATCAACGGCCGCCCGTCGCGGTGCGGGTGGGGCCGACGCGTCTGGTGGGCATCGGGTGGTGGCCTCCGGTCCGGGCCCGGTGGGGGCGTCGGGTGGCAGGGTTCGTCGGGGTTCGTTCTGGTTCGTCGGATCGTCAGATGACGTTGTTCGTCGGACAGTTGGGAAAACGCAGGTCAGAGTGAAGCACCCGGGCACTGAGGCGGTGTTGCGCCCGTGTTGCCGCGTGTGACTTTTCGATCAGGTGTGCCCTCCTCCCCCTGGTGGCGGATCTGATCCGCTGTTACCTTCTGCTCGCCCGGTGCCGAATTGGCTGCCCACGCTCAAGCCCCGTCACACCTCTCGCGCCCCAACTCCCGTCATCGATCCCAGGGGGACCCTCATGGACGCTTCCACCACGGCCCGCCGCCTCGGCCGGGCCGCCGCGCTCGCCGTCGCCGTCGCGCTCGCGGTCACCGCGTGCACCTCGGGCGGGGCCGGCTCCGCCGACAAGGTGGCCAAGAGCGAGCCGCCGAGACAGGACTCCGAGGACGTCAACCCCAAGGCGCCGGACCAGATCAAGGACGGCGGGGAGGTGCGCTTCCAGCTGGACCAGTGGATCACCCAGTGGAACCCGCTCCAGGTGGACGGCGGCTCCTACACCGACACGGTGAACCTCATCCGCGCCCTGGAGCCCTCGCTCTTCCGCACCGACGCCTCCGGCGCCTTCCGGGCGGACCCGGACTACCTGGTGGGGGCCGAGGTCACCTCGACCTCGCCGCAGGTGGTCACGTACAAGCTGAACCCCAAGGCCACCTGGTCGGACGGCAAGCCGCTGAGCTACCTGGACTTCAAGGCCGACTGGCAGGCGGGCAACGGCAAGGACCCGGCGTACAACATCTACGACCCGTCCGGCTACGAGCTGATCTCCGCGGTCGAGCAGGGCGCCGACCCGAGCGAGGTCAAGGTCACCTTCTCGGAGCCGTACGCGGACTGGCAGAACCTGTTCCGCCCGCTGATCCCGGCGGCCGGCATCGCCACCCCGGACGACTTCAACAAGGGCTGGGTGGAGAAGGTCCCGATCACCGCGGGCGCGCTGAAGATCGGTGTGGCGGACAAGACCGCGCAAACCATCAGCCTGGTGCCGGACCCGGCCTGGTGGGGCACCCGGGCCAAGCTGGACAAGATCACCTTCCGGGTGATGGACAAGGCCGCGAGCATCCAGGCGTACCTCAACAACGAGATCGACTTCGCCTCGGCCGGCACCGCCGCCGCGTACGGGCAGCTCAAGAACGCCAAGGACACCGTGATCCGGGCCGCCAGCCCGTGGGACGAGGTGCACATCTCCTTCGGCGGCACCGGCGCGCTGGCGGACCGGACGGTCCGCCAGGCACTCGGCAAGGCGCTCGACCGCTCGGCGCTGATCAAGATCGCCAACAACGGGGTGCCGGTGGAGTTCAAGCCGCTCGGCAACCACATCATCATGCCCAACCAGACCGGCTACCAGGACAACTCCGGTGAGTGGGCGACCTTCGACCTGGCCGCGGCCAAGAAGCTGCTCGACCAGGCCGGCTGGAAGGAGTCCGGCGGCGGCCAGCCGCGCACCAAGGACGGCAAGCCGCTGGAGCTGCACTGGGTGCTCAGCGACGGCACCGCGCAGGCCCAGCTCGACCTCGCCACCGCGGCGGCGGCGATGTGGCAGGCGGCCGGGGTCAAGGTCGACCTGGACAAGGTGGCGGCCAACGACTACTTCGCCAAGTACGTCACCCCGGGCAAGTTCGACATCGCGAGCTGGCGCAACACCGACTCGTTCCCGAACTCCAAGAGCCTGGCCAACTTCCGCCTGCCGGTGGGCGACAACACCTTCAGCAACCCCTCCCGGCTGGGCACCCCGGAGATCGACGCGCTGCTGAAGAAGGCGGCCGGGACGGTCGACCCGGCGGAGGCCGCGAAGCTCTACAACCAGGCGGACGCGAGGATCTGGGAGCTCGGCCACACCGTCGAGCTCTACCAGCGGCCCGCTGTGGTGGCGACCCGCAAGGGGCTGGCCAACTACGGCGCCTTCGGTCTCGCCCAGGAGGACTACAGCAAGCTCGGCTGGGAGAAGTAGCCGCCGCCGGGGCGGGGCGGGCCGCACGGCAGGCGCTGGCGAGCAGCGCGGTGATCACGAGGCCGGTGGCGCGGACGCGGGGGGATCGGCTCCGCCGCCCCCGCAATCCCGCCACCCGCCTTGACCTTCCGCGTTGCCCGCACGCCACCCGTGTCGTGGGGCCCGGCAGGGCCCGCGCTCTTCCAACCGGGGAAGAATCTAGCGGCGCTCCGGTCGCTCGCGACGCAGCGCGCGGGGCGCGCCCGGAAACCCGCCGCGCTGTCACCCGGTTCGCGCACCGGAGCGTCAACTACGGCTGACGGCAAGGAAAAAAGGGGACATACGGGGCCATCGTACCCGGGGGCGCGCGGACATTCCGGGCCGCGCCGGAGCGTGCACAGCTGTTGCGCCCGCGTGCACAGCCGTCGCGCCGGTGCGTGCGCCGGGCCGGGGCCGCTGCCAGGATGCGCGGGACGGTCCCCCCGCCCTCCTCCCGACTCCCCGGAGCAGCTCCGATGGCCAGTGACCCCGCCGCGACGGCACGCCCCAGCCACCCCGTCGATCCGCCGCCGGTGCGCCGGATGGTCCCGCGCGACCGGAGCGAGCCGCACCGGGTCGCCACCCCGCTGGAGCTCTTCTTCGACCTCTGCTTCGTGGTCGCGGTCGGCCAGGCCGGGCGCGAACTGGCGGGCTCGCTGGCGGCGGGGCACTACGGCGACGGCCTGCGCGGCTTCGTGCTGGCCTTCTTCGCGATCTGGTGGGCCTGGATGAACTTCACCTGGTTCGCCTCCGCGTACGACGTCGACGACGTGCCGTACCGGATCACCACGCTGGTGCAGATCGCCGGGGTGCTGATCCTCGCCGCCGGCGTGCCGCGGATCTTCGCCGCCCAGGACCTGACACTGGGGATCGTCGGCTACGTGGTGATGCGCCTGGCGATGGTCACCCAGTGGCTGCGCGCGGCCGCCTGCGAACAGGGCCCGGCGCGCCGGGTCGCGCTGGGCTACGCGGTGGGGATCACGCTCTGCCAGGCCGGCTGGGTGGTGGTGCTGTTCCTGCCGCAGGACGTCCGGCTGTACCTCTTCCCGGTCGGGGTGCTGTGCGAGCTGGCCGTGCCGGTGGTCGCCGAGCTGTGGAGGCAGACCCCCTGGCACCCGCACCACATCGCCGAGCGGTACGGGCTGTTCACCCTGATCGTGCTCGGCGAGACGGTGGCGGCGGCGACCGTCGCGGTGCAGTCGGCGGTGGACGAGCACGAGGAGCTGGGCCGGCTGGTGCCGGTGGCGGTCGGGGGGCTGCTGATCTGCTTCGCGGCCTGGTGGATCTACTTCGCCCGGCCCGTCCACGAGCACCTGCGCTCCAACCGGCAGGCGCTGGTCTGGGGGTACGGGCACTACCTGGTGTTCGGCTCGGCGGCGGCGATCGGCACCGGGCTGGAGGTGGCGGTGGAGTCGGCGGTGCACCAGGCGCACATCTCCGAGACCGCCGCCACCGCGACGGTCACCGTGCCCACCGCGCTCTACCTGGTCACGGTCTGGTTCCTGCACTCCCGGCACACCAAGCGGGGTGCGGCGGCCCAGTCGGTGGCGCCGACGGGGGCCGCGCTGGTGCTGGCCTGCACCGCGCTCGGCGGCTCCGGGGTGCTCGCGGCGGGCCTGGTCTGCGCGCTGATGGTGGCGGTGGGCGTGCTGGTCCACGGCCGGGAGAGCAGGCGGGCGGGCGCCCGCCGGGCCTACTGATCCGCGGTGCGTACCGATCCACGGGGCACGCCCAGTCCGAACCGCTCAGTCCGAACCGCCCTGCCCGCCCCGCCCGTCAGCCGACCCGGCCCAGCAGCACCGGCTCGTGCCGCGCCAGCCAGTCCAGGTAGGCCGGGTTGACCTTGGCCAGATCCAGGTAGGCGGCCCGCAGTTCGCCGTACAGCGCGTCCAGCGCGGGCGGGCTGAGCACGCGCGGACGCCAGGTGAACAGCAGCCGGACGGCCAGCGGGTCCCCGTGCACCGGGCGGACCACCGTGCCGGGCCCGGGCAGCGAGGTGGGCTGGCAGGGGCGGACGGCCTCGCCGGAGGCGACCAGTTCGGCGGCGGTGGCGTTGTCCCGCACCTGCAGCACCCGGGGGTTGAGCCCGGCCTCGGTGAACACCCGGCGCATCGCCGCGTACTCGTGGTCGGCGGTCGGGTCGACCATCCAGGTGTCCTCGGCGAGGTCGGCCAGGTGGACGACGTCGCGGGCGGCGGCCGGGTGCCCGGCGGCGAGCGCGACGAACTGCGGCTCCCGGGCCATCAGCACCCGGTGCTCGGCGTCCGGCGGCACCCGCAGCGGGAAGCCCTCGCACTCGTGCACGAAGGCCACGTCCAGCTGGTCGGCGGCGACCATCCGCAGCAGCGCGCTGGCCGAGATGTCCACGTGGATGGTGGTGTCGGTGTCCGGCAGCCGCTCGTGCACCCGGCGCAGCCAGGCCGCGACCGCCCGGCTGCCGACGCTGCCGATCCGCAGCCGCCGCTGCCGGCCGGGGCCGGCCGAGTCCCGCGCCTCCTGGCGGGCGGCGGCCACCAGGGCGGCCATCTCGGTGATCACCGGCCGGGCCCGGGAGAGCACCGAGTGGCCGAGCGCGGTGGGCCGGCTGCCGGTCTGCTCGCGGGTGAACAGGGTGCCGCCGATGGCCCGTTCGATGCGGTGCAGCTGGGTGGTGAGGGAGGGCTGGGTCATGCCGAGCTGGAGCGCGGCCTTGCGGAGGCTGCCGCTGTCGGCGATCGCGCACAGCACCCGGAGGTGTCTCACGTCGAGCTCCACGTCGGGAGCATAGACGCCGTCGCACCCCTTCGCCAAGGACATGACAGGCATTCAAGGCATGCCGAAGGGCCGGCCGACGGACCGACCGGCTGAACGGCCGACGGATCGACCGGTGCGCCGCACGACGGCACCGGGCCGCTATGCGGTGGTGCTATCGCCGGTTGGCATCATCCGCGACGGCCCCGCCCGGGTCGAAGCTCGGGGGCAGCAACCCGCCCCTCGGCCACCGCCCGGGGCGGCCCCCACCGTGCGCCCCGGCCGGGCCCGGCCCCCATCGGGCCCCGGCGAGCCGGCGCACCGCGAAACCGGAGTCCCCACATGAAGCGATCCGTGCTGTCCGCAGCCCTGGGCCTGACCCTCGCGGCCGGCCTGGCGGTCCTGCCCGCCACCGCCGCGAACGCCGCTCCCGCCGCCCCGGCCGTCCAGGGCTACACCCCCTCGACGTACGCCGGTTCGGCCGCGGAGGCGGCGAACAACCAGGCCTTCTTCCAGGCCGTGATGGCCTCGGCCAAGGCCAAGCAGGCCGCCAACCCCGGCCTGGCGACCGTCACCGTCACCTACGACACCGCGAACGCGCCCTCCTTCACCAGCCAGATATCCCAGGCCGCGCAGATCTGGAACAGCTCGGAGACCAACGTCCGGCTCCAGGCGGCGAGCGGCAGCGGCGACTTCTCGTACTACGAGGGCAACGACAGCCGCGGCTCCTACGCCAGCACCGACGGCCACGGCCACGGCTACGTCTTCCTCGACTACCAGCAGAACCAGCAGTACAGCTCGCTCCGCGTGGTGGCGCACGAGACCGGCCACGTGCTCGGCCTGCCCGACGACTACTCCGGCCCGTGCAGCGAGCTGATGTCCGGCGGCGGCCCCGGCCCGTCCTGCACCAACCCGTACCCCGACGGCAACGAGCGCAGCCAGGTCGACTACCTCTGGGCGAACGGTCTCGCGGCGCGGAACTGACGCGAGCGGCAAGCGGGTTCGGGGTGGCGGGCCGCTCGGCCGGAATCGAGCGGCCCGCCACCCCGGGTACTTCCCCGGACCGGAGCCTAGCCGCCGCCGGAACGGAATGCCAGGGGCACGATTGAGTCAAGGCGAGGAAAAGACAGCTCAAATCGACTCCATAGCAGGGGTATTGAACGGTGCTATCGCGGGTTGGCATCATCCGCGCACGCGCCGGGTTGCCCGAAGCTCTGGGGACACCACCCGTTGACCAGGTGTTCCCCCCGGCCGGCCCCCAACCGGCCACGTCACCTCAGGAATCGGAGCCCCCACATGAAGCGATCCGTGCTGTCCGCCACCCTCGGCCTCGCCCTCGCGGCCGGCCTCGCCGTGCTGCCCACCACCGCCGCCGCGGCCGCGACGCCGACCGCCCCGGCCGTGCAGGGCTACACCGCCACGACGTACGCCGGTTCGGCCGCGGAGGCGGCGAACAACCAGGCCTTCTTCCAGGCCGTGATGGCCTCGGCCAAGGCCAAGCAGGCCGCCAACCCGGGCCTGGCGAGCGTCACCGTCACCTACGACGCCAGCTCCGCCCCCTCCTTCCGCAACCAGATATCCCAGGCCGCGCAGATCTGGAACGGCTCGGTCGCCAACGTCAAGCTGCAGTCCGGTTCGGCCGCCGACTTCCGCTACTACGAGGGCAACGACAGCCGCGGCTCCTACGCCAGCACCGACGGCCACGGGCGCGGCTACGTCTTCCTCGACTACCAGCAGAACCAGCAGTACAGCTCGGTGCGCGTGGTGGCGCACGAGACCGGCCACGTGCTCGGCCTGCCGGACCACTACTCCGGCCCGTGCAGCGAGCTGATGTCCGGCGGCGGCCCCGGCACCTCCTGCACCAACCCGTACCCGAACACCACCGAGCGCAGCCGCGTCAACTCGCTCTGGGCGCGCGGCTGACCCGGGCGCTGAACCCCGGGCGCTGAACCCCGGACGGTGAACCCCGGACGGTGAACCCCGGACCGGCCGCCTCGGCGCGGCCGGTCCGGGGCCTCGGCGCTTCCCGGGTGCGATCCGGTCCGGGGCCTCGTCGCTCCCCGGCGTTGTCGGTGCCGCGTGCGAGCATGCGGCCGAGACCCGTACGCCCCGACCGCCAGGAGCCACCGCCATGCCCCGTTCCGCCCCCGACCGGCTCGCCGACCTCCCGTACGCCGAGCTGCTGCGCCCGCACACCGGGCCGCTGCGCGCCGACGAGCGGTACGACACCGCGCACTTCGACGGCGGCGAGCACACCGACGAGTCGGGCGCCGGGGCGGCCTTCCTGGAGTGCGCCTTCACCGGTGTCGCGCTCAGCGGGGTCAAGCTGCGCCAGGCCCGGTTCAACGAGGTGTGGGTGCAGGCCGGCCGGTGGGTCGCCTGCGACCTGAGCGACTCCGAGTGGCAGGACAGCTCCTTCGTCGGCGGCGTGCTCGCCGGGGTCGCCGGGTACGGCTCGGCGCTGCGCCGGGTGGTGTTCCGGGGCTGCAAGCTGGAGGCGGTCAACCTGCGCTCGGCCGTCCTGCGGGACGTCGTCTTCGAGGACTGCCTGCTGCGCGACGTGGACTTCGGCGAGGCGAAGCTGACCGGGGTGTCCTTCCCCGGCTCCACGCTGGAGGAGGTCCGGCTGCGCGGCGCCACGCTGAGCCGGACAGACCTGCGGGGCGCCGTCCGGCTCGGCCTGGTCGACGGCCACCAGGGGCTGCGCGGGGCGGTCATCAGCTCGCTCCAACTGATGGAGCTGGCCCCCCAGTTCGCCCACGCGCTGGGGATCGAGGTCAAGGACCGCTGAGCACCTGAGCCCCTCCGCGCGTTCAGCCGGGCGTCGCTCGGTGACGCCCGGGCGAACAGTCCGCCAAACCTGCCGTCGGCACCTGGTGGGCCGGTCGGGCCGAGGTGGAGACTTCTCCGCGATCGATGGCCCCGACTTGTGCACACAACATCGCCAGCGAAGGGACGGACCGGTCTGATGGCCGAGTTGAGTCGTAGGAAGTTCGTCACGCTGTCCGGCGCCGCCGCGGCAGGCCTCGCCGTGGCCGGCACCGGAGCCGCGGGGCCCGCGGGGGCCGCCCAGGGAAGTGGCGCGGCTCCCGCTTCCACCGCCGCGCTCAGCGCGACCGGCACCATCACCGACGCCCGGCACGTGGTGATCCTGATGCAGGAGAACCGCAGCTTCGACCACTACTTCGGCACGCTGCGCGGCGTGCGCGGCTTCGCCGACCGCAGCGCCATCCAGATCTCCGGCGGCTACAGCGTCTTCAACCAGCCGAACGGCCTGCTCGCCCGCCAGTACCCCTGGCAGTTCAGCCAGACCAAGCCGGCCGGCGGAGCGGACCCGGAGCGCCTCGCCCAGTGCAACGGGGACCTCAGCCACGGATGGGGTGACCAGCACAAGGCCTGGAACGGCGGCAAGATGGACTCCTGGGTCGCCGCCAAGGGCAACGTCCGCACGCTCGGCTTCCTCACCCGCCAGGACATCCCGTTCCACTACGCCCTGGCCGAGAACTGGACGATCTGCGACGCCTACCACTGCTCCGTGCTCAGCGCGACCGGCCCCAACCGCACCTACCACTGGTCCGGCCAGATCGACCCGGCCGGCACCGCGGGCGGCCCGGCCTACGACGGCGGCGACGAGAAGGGCCTGCGCTGGCAGACCTACGCCGAGGCGCTGGAGAGCGCCGGCGTCAGCTGGAAGGTCTACCAGAACGCCGCCGACAACTACGGCGACAACGCCCTGGCGTACTTCACGAACTTCACGGGCGCCCAGGCCGGCAGCCCGCTGGCCGTCAAGGGCATGGGCTCGGTGCCCAAGGTCACCGGGCGGACACCGGACGACATCGCCGCCGCCATCAAGGCCGACGTGCTGGCCGGGACGCTGCCGCAGGTGAGCTGGATCGTCCCCGACCAGGCCTCCTCCGAGCACCCGTACGCCACCCCGGTGGACGGCGCGCACTTCGTCCACATGGTGATCGACGCGCTCAACGCGGACCCGAACGTCTTCGACTCGTCCGTCCTGTTCATCAACTACGACGAGAACGACGGCTTCTTCGACCACGTCCCGCCGCCCGCCGCCCCGGCCGGCACCCCGGGCGAGTTCTACAACGGCACCAACATCGGCCTCGGCTTCCGCGTCCCGCTCATCGCCGTCTCGCCGTGGACCCGCGGCGGCTGGGTCAACTCCGAGACCTTCGACCACACCTCGGTGCTGCGCTTCCTGGAGACCTGGACCGCCGCCCTCGGCAAGCCCGCCACCTGCCCGAACATCAGCGACTGGCGCCGCCGGGTCTGCGGCGACCTCACCAGCGTGTTCGACTTCGCCAACCCGGTCTACGGCCTGCCCGCGCTGCCCGACACCTCGCAGACCATCGGCCTGTCCGCCTGCGGCCCGCTGCCCAACCCGGCCCCGGTGAACAACCAGCTCCCGGTGCAGGAGTCCGGCACCCGCCCGGCGCGCGCCCTGCCGTACCAGCCGAACGCCAACCTGGACCACCTGGAGTTCGGTTCCGGCGGGGTGATGAAGGTCTGGATCGCGATGGACAACGGGGGCGCCGCCGCCACCAAGTCCGCGCACTTCGCGGCCTACGCCAACGCCTACCGCGGCGGCGGTCCCTGGCAGTACACGGTGGACCCGGGCGGCAGCACCAGCGACTTCTTCAACTGCGGCACCAACTTCGGCGGCGGCCCGTACGACCTCACGGTGGTCGGCCCCAACCGCTTCCTGCGCCGCTTCAAGGGCGACGCGACGAAGGCGGGCAAGAACGCCGCCGTCACCGCCTCCTACGCGGTCGAGCCGGGCACCGGCAAGCTCGCGCTCTACTTCAAGCTCGCCAACTCCGGCAGCACCCCGATCACGTTCACGATCGCGTCCAACAACTACCGCACCGACGGCCCCTGGACGTACCAGGTCCCGGCCGGCGGCAGCGTCAGCGACTTCTTCAACGCCGTGGCGTACAGCAACGGCTGGTACGACTTCACCGTGACGGTGGATGCGGACAGCACCTGGTCCCAGCGCTTCACCGGCCACCTGGAGACCGGCGCTCCCAGCGTCACCGGCTGACCGTCGTTCCCACCGCGCCGAACGGGGCCCCACTCCTCCGCCGAGAAGTGGGGCCCCGTGTCACCGCCGCCAGAACAGGTGGTGGGCCACACCGCTCGGGCTGGGGACGACCTCCAGGTGGAACCGGTCGAGCAGCTCGTCGGGGGACTCCCAGAGCTTCAGCCCGGTGCCGAGTTCCAGCGGGGAGACCGCGATGTGCAGGGAGTCCACGAGGTCGGCGTCGAGGAACTGGCGGATGGTGGTGACCCCGCCGCCGAGGCGGACGTCCTTGCCGTCGGCGGCCTCCCGGGCCTGCTTGAGGACGGTGGCCGGATCGCCGTCGACGAAGTGGAAGGTGGTGTCGGAGAGCGTGAACGACGGCCGGGTGTGGTGGGTCATGACGAACACCGGCGTACGGAACGGGGGCTCGGCACCCCACCAGCCGCGCCACTCGTGGTCCTGCCACGGCCCGCGCTGGGGGCCGAACTTGTTGCGGCCCATGATCTCGGCGCCGATGTTGCGGTCGAAGTCCCGGGTGAAGTAGTCGTCCAGGCCCCGGCTGCCGCCGGGGTCGGTGCGCATCGGCCAGCTCGCGGTGGCCCCGGCCCAGGAGAAGAGCCGCTCGGGGCGGTCGAGGCCGAACGGCAGCTCGAAGCTCTGGTGCTCGCCGGCCGCGACGCCGTCAGCGGAGACGTTGAAGTTCATGACTCTGAGCAGTTGGTTCATGACTGGGGCTCCTGTCCCGTGATCGTGCGGCGGGGTGCCGCACACCGGGACGTCGGAGCGGACCCGGCGGGATTGACGTCGGGCCCGGGATTTTTCGAGGACTTCTCTCGGGGGCGGTCCGGGCCCGTCAGGCGAACGGGCCCCGGGGGAACCACGGGTCGTGGACCTCGCGGGGCCCGTCCGGGGTCAGCAGGGTGAGGCCGAGCGCGCCGGAGGCGTACTCGGCGAGCTGCACCGAGCCGTGCCGGGTCTCCAGTTCGGCCTGCACGGGCACCGGCAGCTTGGTCAGGGCCCGCCGCAGCTGCAGGGCGTCCCGCCGGCTGATCGGCTGCGGCGCGCGCAGCACCAGCCGCAGCGGGCTCATCGGCCCGGCCACCGGCACGCCGCTGCCCAGCTCGTAGCCGACCGCGCCGATCGGGCCCCAGGGCAGCCGGTGGTCCGCGACCAGCCGGCCGACCTCGGGCAGCAGGGCCAGGGCCGGGATGCCGGCGAGCCGTTCGGGGGCCAGGTGCCCGCGCCGGTCGGGGAGCTGTTCGGGCCGCAGGGTCCGGGCCACCGCCGCCCAGGGGGCCAGGGCGTCCAGCCGCTGGCCGGGGCGCGGGCCGCGCACGGTCACCGGGAACCACAGCTCGGGCGCGGCCTCCGGGTCGCGGGTGCAGCGCTGGGGGTGCGGCAGGTCCACCGGGTTGCCGACCACGGCGGGCGCCCGGCCGACCGTCACCCAGGGGTGCGCCCGCAGCACGGCCCGTGCCCAGTCCGGCAGTTCGCCGCCCGCGAGGGGCCGCAGCGAGCTGGGGCACTGCATCAGCAGCAGGTCGTGGGCGCCGGGCAGCCGGCCGTCCAGGGCGGCCAGCGGGCCGACCCGCCGGCGCGGTCCGTCGTGCTGGTCCTCGGCGGTGCGCCGGGCGGGGCTTCCGGGGTGTACGACGGTCACTGCGGGCTCCAGGGGGTGGCGTGGATGTCGCCGACGGCCACCACCCTCCGCCCGTCCGGCGGCTCCCGGCTACGGCCCTTGGACGCGTTCACCAGGGACCAAAGGCTCAAGGTGCGCCCGTCCGTGCCCGGTGTGAGAGTGGGGGACAGCCCGGCATTCCGTCGTTCCCCCCGGAGGAGGAGCCATGGGCATCTTCGACAGGTTGTTCCACCGGCCGCAGCACGAGTCCGTCGGGCAGGAGTCCGCCCAGCGGGCCGCCCTCGCCCACGACGAGGCCGCCGACGCGTACGGCGACGACATCGAGCGCACCCGGGAGCAGCAGGAACGGCTCGCCCAGGAGGAGGCCGACCGGCGCGCCGCCGAGAACATGACCGCCGAGGGCGACCCCTGGGGCTGAGCCCGGAGTTCAGGCCGTACGCGGCGGCAGCGGCGGGCGGCGCAGGTCCGGCCGGGGGGTGTCGGCGGACGGCGGCTCGGCGGCGGGGGCGTCCTCCAGCAGCTCCAGGGCCAGCTGGACGGCGGCGACCAGCTCCGGGTGGCGCCCCCGGGCCCAGTCGCGCGGGGTGCGCAGCACGTGCACGTCCGGTTCGACACCCCGGTTCTCCACCGTCCAGCCGAGCCCGCCGCCGAACCAGGAGGCGTTCTTCGGCACCGAGATCTGGGTGCCGTCGCCGAGGGTGTGCCGCCCGCTCATCCCGACCACCCCGCCCCAGGTGCGGGCGCCGATCACCGGGCCGAGCCCGAGCAGCTTGATCGCCGCGATGATCACGTCGCCGTCGGAGCTGGTGGCCTCGTCGGCCAGCGCCACCAGCGGTCCGCGCGGTGCGTGCCGGGGCCAGCGGACCGGGCGGCGGTCCCGGGTGAAGTCCCAGGCCAGGACGTGCCGGGAGAGTTTCTCCAGGACGAGTTCGGAGACGTTGCCGCCGGCGTTGCCGCGGACGTCCAGGACCAGCGCGGGCTTGTCCAGTTCGCGCCGCAGGTCCCGGTTGAACTGCGCCCAGCCGGAGCCGCCGAGGTCCGGGATGTGCAGGTAGCCGCACCGCCCGTCGCTGAACTCGCGGACCAGGGAACGCCGTTTGGCCACCCAGTCCTGGTAGCGGATGGGCCGCTCGTCGACCAGCGGGGTGATCACGATCCGCCGCACCGGGCCGTCCGGGGCGCCGCGCAGGGCCAGTTCGAGCGTCGTGCCGCCGGTGCCGGCCAGCAGCGGCAGCGGTCCGCGCAGCGGGTCCACCGGGCGGCCGCCGACCTCCAGGAACTCGTCGCCGTCCCGCACGCCCTGGGCGGCGAGCGGGGCGCGGGCGCGCGGGTCGGAGGTCTCGCCGGGCAGCACCCGGTCGACCAGCCAGCGGCCGTCGGGGGAGCGGTGGGCGTTGGCGCCGAGCAGGCCGAGCGGCTGCTGGGCGAGCACCGGGCCCTCGGCGCGCCGGGAGGGGGTGACGTAGGCGTGCGAGGTGCCGAGTTCGCCGAGGAGTTCGCGCAGCAGGTCGGCGAAGTCGTCGGGGGAGCAGACCCGGTCCAGCAGCGGCTCGTACTGGGCGACCAGTGCGGGCCAGTCCAGGCCGGACATCCGCTCGTCCCAGAACTGGTCCCGGACGATCCGGGCCGCCTCGTGGTAGGCCTGGCGCCACTCGGCGGCCGGGTGCACGGTGTGGGTGATCCGGCGCAGGTCGACGGTGGTGCCGGCGGTGGGGGCGGCGACCGGGACCACCCGCAGCGTCCCGGCCGAGTAGACCGCGATCGAGCCGCCGTCCCCGGAGACCGCGTAGCCGTCCAGCTTGTCGACCAGCGTGCTGCGGGTGCCCCGGGCCAGGTCGAAGTGCTCCAGCGAGGGGCGCCCCGAGGTGTCCTCCGGGCTGGCGAAGGTCTGCCCGAGGGTGCCGGAGATCGGCCAGCGCAGCCAGACCAGGCCGCCGCGCACCGCGTCGGTGGCCGAGTACTTGGAGGCGATCACCGGGAACTGGAGCAGCCGCTCGCCGATGCCCTCCGGGTCGACCCGGACGGTGCCGTCGCCGCCTTCGCCGTGCGCGGCGCCGTCCTCGGGCGGGGCGGTGAACGGTGAGGGGGTGTCGGCGGCGAGCGGGACGAGGTACGGGCGGCAGCCGACCGGGAAGGAGAGGTCGCCGGTGTGCACGTCGTGGACCGGGTCGAAGCCGCGCCAGGACAGGAAGGCCAGGTAGCGGCCGTCCCGGGTGAACACCGGCTGCTCGTCCTCGAACCGGCCGTCGGTGACGTCGGTGGTCGCCGCGGACGCGTCGGCGCGGGTGAGCCGGATGCGGCGCAGCGAGCGCCCGGCGACCGGCTCGGACCAGGCGGTCCAGTGCGAGTCGGGGGAGAAGCGGGCGCCGGTGACCGGCCCGTAGCCGGAGGCGGCCAGTTCGCGCACCCCGCCGTCGGCGGCGGAGACCAGCAGCAGCCGCCCGTCCGAGGTGGTGGCGGCGAGCCGGCTGCCGTCGGGGGAGGCGGTGAGCTCCAGGACCCGGCCGATCCGCCCGGCGGCGAGCACCCGGTGGCGGTGCTGCTCCGAGCGGGGGTGCCCCGGCAGCGGCACCACCTCGATCGCGTCGGCGCCCTCGGCGTCGGTGACCCAGGCCGCCTCGCCGGTGTGCCCGAGCAGCACCGGCAGCCGGGTGCGCACCCCGGGGGTGTCGGCGAGCGCCCGGGCCGGGCCGTCCTTGTGGGTGAGCCAGTACTGGCTGCCGCGCACGGTGACCACCCCGGCCCGGCCGGTCTGGTCGCAGGCGAGGTCCTTGACCTGGCCGGCGGCGCTGACCTGGTACGGGCGGCGGCCGGCCCGGGCGCCGCCGAGCGGGACGTGCAGCCGGCGCGGGGCGGGGGCGGCCAGGTCGTCCAGCAGCCAGAGGTCGCCGGCGTGCTGGTAGACGATCCGGGTGCCGTCGGTGGCGGCCTCGCGGGCGTAGTAGGAGGCGTGGTCGGTGTGCCGGCGCAGGTCGGTGCCGTCCGGGCGGCAGGAGTAGACGTTGCCGATGCCCTCGTGGTCGGAGAGGAAGGCGATCCGGTCGCCGAGCGGGCCGCCGACCGGCATCGGTGCGGCGAGGTGCCCGGTGTGCCCGGGCAGGATCCGGTCGCCGTCCACCCAGAGCCGGCCGGTGGCGCCGCCCCGGTAGCGCTTCCAGGCGGCCGGCCCGTGCGGGGCGGCGCCGGTGAGCAGCACGGTCCGCTCGCGGCTCATCTGGGCGTCGCCGACCGGCCCCCAGGGCATCCGGCGGCCGGGGGAGCCGTCCGGCGGCAGGGCGTGTGCCCAGGTGTAGTGGCCGAAGGGCTCGTGGTAGGAGGTGACGGCCAGCACCTCGCCGTCCGGCAGCCAGCCGCGCACCCGGGTGTCCTGACTGCCCCAGAAGCTGAGCCGGTCCGCCGGGCCGCCCTCGACCGGGGCGGTCCACACCTCGGGGGTCAGGGCGAGCCAGCTGGTCCAGGCGAGGGTGGTGCCGTCGGGGGAGAAGCGGGGGTGGCTGACCCGGGTGCGGTCGCAGCCGACCCGCCAGGCCCGGCCGGTGCCGCCGCCGTCGGCGTCCAGCGGGGCGATCCAGACGTCGTCCTCGGCGGTGAAGGTGAGCAGGCCGCCGTGCAGGTGGGGGTGGCGGAGGTAGCCGGGCGGGGTCACGCCTCCATCCTTCGACGGGGTGTCACCTCCGGCAACCGGAGGCAACCGGGGGTGGCCGGGGGCGGCCGGGGGCCGGTGGGCCGGGGCCGTCCGAACCGGTCTGGACCATTGACACCTCCCGGCCGGATCCACTTCAGTGGTCTAGTCCAACTTGGGTGCCAGGCCGGGCCGTTCCCCCCACTGGCCCGTGCTCCGGCGTGCCCTCGGACGTCCCCCACGACCGCGCCATCGCAGGAGCACCCGCATGCGCAGAACCCTTCCCGGACAACGCCGTGCCACCATCGCGGCCGGCACCGCCTCCGCCGTCGCCGCGGCCACGCTGGTCGGCGTCACACTCGGCCTGGCGCCCACCGCCTCGGCCGGCGAGTTCCTGGTTAACGGCGGCTTCGAGTCCGGCTCACTCGGCCCCTGGAGCTGCTCCGGCAACTCCGGCGGCGTCGTCACCAGCCCGGTGCACGGCGGCAGTCGCGCGCTCGCCGCGGCCGCCACGGCCGGCGACACCGCCCAGTGCGGCCAGACCGTCACCGTCGCCCCGAACACCACCTACACGCTCAGCGCCTACGTCAACGGCTCGTACGTCTACCTGGGCGTGGACGGCGGCGGCCCGAGCACCTGGACCCCGGGCACCGGCGGCTCGTACCAGAAGCTCAGCCTCAGCTTCACCACCGGCGCCACCCAGACCAGCGCCACCGTCTACACCCACGGCTGGTACGGCCAGGGCACCTACTACGCGGACGACATCTCGCTGGACGGGCCGGGCGCGCCCAGCCCGACGCCCACGCCGACGCCCACCGGGACGGCCTCGCCGACCGCCTCGCCGACCGCGACCCCGACGGGCACACCGACCGGGACGCCCACCGGCACCCCGACCGGCACGCCCACGGGCACCCCCACGGGGACGCCCACCAGCCCGCCCGCCGGCAGCCACGCCCTGGTCGGCTACCTGCACGCGAGCTTCGCCAACGGCGCCGGCTACACCCGGATGGCCGACGTCCCGAACTCCTGGGACTTCATCAACCTGTCCTTCGGCGAGCCCACCTCCGTCACCTCAGGCGACATCCGCTTCAACCGCTGCCCGGCCACCGAGTGCCCGACCGTCGAGTCGGACGACGAGTTCAAGGCCGCCATCGCCGCCAAGCGGGCCCAGGGCAAGAAGGTGCTGATCTCGATCGGCGGCCAGAACGGCCAGGTCCAGCTGACCAGCACCGCCGCCCGGGACACCTTCGTCAGCTCGGTCTCGGCGATCATCGACAAGTGGGGCCTGGACGGCCTGGACATCGACTTCGAGGGCCACTCGCTCTCCCTCAACACCGGTGACACCGACTTCAGGAACCCGACCAGCCCGGTCATCGTCAACCTGATCTCCGCGGTGAAGACCCTCAAGGCCAAGTACGGCCCGGGCTTCGTGCTGACCATGGCGCCGGAGACCTTCTTCGTCCAACTCGGCTACCAGTACTACGGATCCGGCCCCTGGGGCGGCCAGGACCCGCGCGCCGGGGCGTACCTGCCGGTCATCCACGCGCTGCGCGACGACCTCACCCTGCTGCACGTCCAGGACTACAACTCCGGCTCCATCATGGGCCTGGACAACCAGTACCACTCGATGGGCGGCGCCGACTTCCACGTCGCGATGACCGACATGCTGCTCAAGGGCTTCCCGGTGGCGGGCAACGCGAACAACGTGTTCCCGGCGCTGCCCGCCTCCAAGGTCGCCATCGGCATGCCGGCCACCACCAACGCGGGCAACGGCTACGTCGCCCCGGCCGAGGTGAACAAGGCGCTCGACTGCCTCACCAAGCTGGCCAACTGCGGGACCTACGTGCCGCGTTCGGGCGCGCAGCCGAACCTGCGCGGGCTGATGACCTGGTCGATCAACTGGGACCGGTTCGGCGGCCAGGAGTTCTCCAAGAACTTCAACGGCTACTTCGGCCGCTGAGCAGCCGAGTCCCGGGCCGGCTGATCCGCTGACCCGGCCGCCCGCGGGACCGTGCTTGAACCTGACACCGGTGTGAGGTCCAAGCATGGTCCCCATGGCGACCACACAGCTCACCACCCCGGTACCCCCCAAGCCCTTCCCGCTCCCCGCCCTGCTCGCCCTGGCCACCGCCGTCTTCGTCACCGGCCTCACCGAGAACCTGCCCGCCGGGGTGCTGCCCGGGATGAGCGAGGCACTCGGGGTCAGCGAGTCCGCGGCCGGGCAGACCGTCACCGTCTACGCGATCGGCTCCGCCGTCACCGCGATCCCGCTCAGCGCGGCCACCGCCGGCTGGGGCCGCAAGCGGCTGCTGCTCACCGCGATGGCGGGCTTCGCGGTGGCCAACACCGTCACCGCGGTCTCCACCAACTACCCGCTCACGCTCGCCGCCCGCTTCCTCGCGGGCGTCGCGGCCGGCCTCGCCTGGGCCCTGCTGGCGGGGTACGCGCGCCGGCTGGTGCCGGTCGACCAGCAGGGCCGGGCCATGGCGGTGGCGATGGCGGGTGTGCCGGTCGCGCTGTCGCTGGGAGTGCCGGTCGGCACCTTCCTCGGGCAGGTGCTCGCCTGGTGGGTGCCCTTCCTGGCCATGACGGCACTGGCGGTCGCCGTGATCGGCTGGATCGCGGCGCTGCTGCCGGACCAGCCCGGGCAGCCGGCCGGTGCTCACCGTGACGGTGCTCTGGGTGCTCGCGCACACCATCCTGTTCACCTACATCGCGCCCTTCCTGGACCGGGCCGGCCTCGGCGGCGCCACCGGCACCGTGCTGCTGGTCTTCGGGCTGGCCTCGCTGGCGAGCGTCTGGCTGGTCGGCGCCCACATCCACCGCCAGCTGCGGCAGCTGACGATCGGCGGCGCGCTGCTGGTCGCCGTGACCGCGGCCGTCCTCGCGGTGGCGTCCGGCAGCACGCCGCTGGTGTACGCCGCGGCGCTGTTCTGGGGCCTCGGCTGGGGCGGCGCCCCGACCCTGCTCCAGACCGCCCTCGGCGACGCGGGCGGGGAGCGGGCGGACGCCGCCCAGGCCGTCCTGGTGACCCTGTGGAACGCCGCGATGGCGGGCGGCGGCGTGCTCGGCGGCCTGGTCCTGAGCGGCCTGGGCACCGGCGCCCTGCCCTGGACGGTGCTCGCGCTGATGCTCCCCGTCCTCGCGGTGGCCACCGCCGCCCGCCGGCACGCCTTCCCGTCGGTCCGGGGTTAGCGCCGCATCAGCCGGTTCACCTCCTCGACCACCTCGGGGGACGCCTTCGCGAGCGCGCCGGAGTCGTACGGCGGCTGGGGGTCGTACTCGATCAGCAGCTGGATCGCCTGGGCGACGGTGTCCCCGGCGATCCGGCCGGCCAGCGTCAGCGCGAGGTCGATCCCGGCCGAGACCCCGGCGGCGATGGCGTACTTGCCGTCGATGACGACCCGCTCCGTCCCGGTCGGCTCCGCCCCGTACCCGGGCAGCCGGTCGAGGACGCCCCAGTGGGAGGTGGCCCGGCGGCCCTCCAGCAGCCCGGCGGCGCCCAGGATCAGCGAGCCGGAGCAGACCGAGGTGGTCCAGGTGGTGGTCGCGTCGATCCGGCGCACCCAGTCGAGCACGGCCCGGTCCTTCAGCTGGGCCTCCGTCCCGGGCCCGCCGGGCACCAGCAGCAGGTCGGCCGAGTCGACCTCGTCCAGGGCGGCGTCCGCGGTGAGCGCCAGGCTGTGCACGTCGTTGCGGACCGGCCCCCGTTCGGCGGCGGCGAACACCACCTCGGCGCCGGGGAGCCGGGACAGCACCTCGTACGGGCCGACCGCGTCCAGGGTGGTGAACTCGGGGTAGAGCAGGATGGCGATGCGCATCAGTGACCTCCAGTGGGTTCGGGTCGGAAGCGGCGTCGGTACTCGGCGGGCGGGGCGGCCAGGGCCCGGACGAAGGCGCGCCGCATCGCCTCCGGGGTGCCGTAGCCGCAGGAGCGCGCGATCTCCTCGATGCCGTGGTCGGTGTCCTCCAGCAGCCGCCGGGCGGCCTCCAGCCGGACCCCGTCCACGTACCGGCCCGGGGTCACCCCCACCTCGGCGGCGAAGGCCCGGGCGAAGTGTCGCGGCGACAGCGCCGACCGGTCGGCCAGCGCCTCGACCGAGAGGTCGGCCTCCGGGTGCTCGGCGATCCACCGCTGCACCTCGCGCAGCGGCTGCCGGGCCGCCACCTGGGCGGCCAGCTGGGTGCTGAACTGGGCCTGGTTGCCCGGCCGGCGCAGGAAGACCACCAGGTGGCGGGCGACCAGCAGGGCCGTCTCGCGTCCGAGGTCCTCCTCGACCAGGGCCAGCGCCAGGTCGATCCCGGCGGTGACCCCGGCCGAGGTGGCGATCCGGCCGTCCCGGACGTGGATCGGGTCCGGGTCCACCTCGACGTCCGGGAACCGCCGGGCCAGCTCCTCGCCGTAGGCCCAGTGGGTGGTCGCCCGGCGCCCGGCCAGCAGCCCGGCCTCGGCGAGCAGGAAGGCCCCGGTGCACACCGACACCACCCGCTCGGCCGCTCCGGCCAGCTCCCGGATCCGCTCCACCAGGGCCGGGTCCGGGCGCCCGGTGTCCATCCCGCCGGGAACCAGCAGGGTGTCCACCGGCCCGACCCCGGCCAGGTCCGCGTCCGGCAGCAGCCGCAGTCCGCTGTGGCTGCGCACCGGCCCGCCGCCGGGGGAGGCGGTGGTGACCCGGTAGGCCGCGGGCTGCCCGGCGGCCCGGCCCGCCCCCGCGAACACCTCCAGGGGGCCGGTCACATCGAGGCTCTGCACGCCCTCGAAGAGGACGATGACCACGCTGTGCGCTCTCATACGGCCAGCCTCCCAACGGGGAGCGGTGGCAGCAATGACCTGCTTCCCACCTTTCCTGCCATCCGGCGCGTGCGGGAGCGGGGGCGGGGGCGCGTGCGGCGGCGCGGGAGCGGAGGGGCGCGTGGGCGGACGGCGGGACCCGTACGGGCGTACGGCGGAAACCGCGCGGGCGTACGCCGAAACGCGGGAAGGCCCCTCGCTCTCGCGAAGGGCCTTCCCGCTGTCTGTGCGCCGCCAGGGACTCGAACCCCGGACCCGCTGATTAAGAGTCAGCTGCTCTAACCAACTGAGCTAGCGGCGCCTGCTGACGTGGAGAACATTACCTGGTCAGCGGCTGAAACTCACAATCGGCCCGGGGCGGGGAGCCCGGCACGCTCACATGGTCAGCACCACCTTGCCCCGGACGTGCCCGGAGCCGACCAGCCGGTGGGCCTGGGCGACCCGCTCGATCGGGAACGACTCCTCGACCTCCAGCCGCAGTGCGCCGGCCTCCCAGAGCTTCACCAGCTCGGCCAGCCGCCCGGCCGTCCGCTCGCCCCGCAGCGCCCGGACGCCCAGCCGCTCGGCGCCCGGGTAGTCGACCACGGTGCCGATCCGGTCCCGGTCGGCGACCAGTTCGACAGAGGCCTCCAGGGCGCCCCGCCCGGCGGCGTCGAAGGCCGCGGTCACCCCCTGCGGCGCCGCCGCCCGGACCCGCTCCACCAGCCCCTCGCCGTACGCGACCGGTACCGCGCCCAGCTCCCGCAGGTACGCGTGGTTGCGCTCGCTCGCGGTGCCGACCACGGTGGCGCCCCAGGCCCGGGCCAGCTGGACGGCGACCGTGCCGACCCCGCCCGCGGCGCCGTGCACCAGCACGGTGTCGCCCGGGCCGACGCCCAGCTCGGTGAGCGCCAGGTGCGCGGTCTGGCCGGAGGCGGAGAGCGAGCCGGCCTGCTCCCAGGGCATCCCGGCGGGCTTGGCGACCAGCCGGCCGGCGTCGACCGCGACCCGGTCGGCCTGGCAGCCCAGCACCCGGAAGCCCAGCACCTCGTCCCCGACCCGCCAGTCGCCGGCGTCCGGTCCGAGGGCGTCGACCACCCCGGCGAACTCGTTGCCGAGGACGAACGGCGGCTCGACCGCCAGGCCCGGCGGACGGAACCCCTCCCGGATCGCGAGGTCCACCGGCTGCACCCCGGCCGTGTACACCCGTACCCGTACCTCGCCCGGCCCGGGCTCCGGGTCGGGCACCTCGGTGACCCGTAGGACCTCAGGACCGCCGCTCCCCGTCACGGTGACCGCTTTCATGCCTTTTCCCGCCCCTTCTCGATCCTTCTCGAACCTTCGTGAGCCTTCTTGATCCATCCGTTGTCGACGATCCTCGGGCCTGAAGTGCGCTTGAGGTCAAGCTTTTGTTCAGCGTGTCGACACTGATGGGCGCATTGTCAGATTTATCCTGGACGGCGCTCAGCCGTCCGTCGTCGAGAGGAACCTCCCCGTGGGCCAGCTGCCCCTGTTCTTCCTGGTGCTGCTCGCCTCCGTGGTGACCATGCCGCTCGGTCGGAAGACCGGAGTGCCACAACCGGTGCTGATGACCCTGCTCGGCATCGTCATGGCGCTCGTCCCGCAGATCCCGGACGTCAGCATCGAACCCGAGCTGATCCTCCCGCTGGTCCTGCCGCCGCTGATCTTCGCGGTGGCCCGGCGCTCCTCGGTGCGCTACTTCAAGGCCAACGCCCGTTCGATCCTGCTGCTGGCGATCGGCCTGGTGGTGGTCACCACGGTCGCCGTGGCCGGTGCCGTGCACTGGCTGCTGCCCGCCCTGCCGCTGGCCGCCGCCATCGCGGTCGGCGCGCTGGTCTCCCCGCCCGACCCGGTCGCCGCCGTCGCGGTGGCCGGCAGCGTGGGGCTGCCCCGCCGCCTGGTGGCGATCCTGGAGAGCGAGGGGCTGTTCAACGACGTCACCGCGATCGTCATCTACTCGCTGTCCATCGAGGCCATGGTCAGCGGCGACTTCTCGGGCGGCGACGCGGTGCTGCGCTTCGTGCTGTCCGCGGTGCTGGCCGTGGTGGTCGGCGTCGCGCTCGGCTGGGTCAACACCAAGCTCGCCGAGCGCCTGGACGACCCGACCCAGCAGGTCGCGCTCAACCTGCTGGTGCCCTTCGCCGCCTACACCCTGGCCGAGGAGATCCACGGCTCCGGCGTGCTCGCCGTCGTGGTCTGCGCGCTCTACCTCGCCGAGCGGGCCTCCGACGCGGACGCCGTCGCCTACCGGCTGGTCGGCAACGCCTTCTGGGAGGTGGTCGAGATCCTGATCACCGGCGTCGCCTTCGGACTGATCGGCCTGGAGCTGGCCACCGTGCTCAAGGAGGCCGGCCGCGGCTGGACCGGCTTCATCGGCGACGCCGCCGTGGTCATCGCGGTGGTCGTGGCGGTCCGGCTGCTCTGGCTGCTGCCGGCCGGCTGGCTGTCGAAGCGGCTGCGCTCCGGCGACGAGGAGGACACGCCGTTCAGCTGGAAGGAGAGCGTGATCCTCTGGTGGTCCGGCATGCGCGGCGTGGCCACCGTCGCCCTGGCGCTCGCCATCCCGCTCACCCTGCACTCCGGCGAGGACTTCCCCGAGCGCGGCCGGCTGGTCTTCATCGCCTTCAGCGTGGTGCTCTTCACCCTGTTGGTGCAGGGCCTCACCCTGCCCTGGCTGGCCAAGCGGTTCGAGCTGGACATCGACCAGGACAAGCACGAGCAGGCGGTGCGCCAGCTCTGGTGGCGGGCCGCCAAGGCCGGGCTCAACCGGCTCGGCGAACTGGAGGAGCAGGACCGGCTGCCCGCCGAGGTCGCCGACCGCCTGCGGGACCGTCAGCACGACCGGCTGGCCCGGCTCTGCCCGGAGAACTACGCCGAGGAGGAGGCCGCCGAGGCCAAGCTGCGGATGGCCCAGTGGCGGGCCGCCCGGGACGTCGAGCAGGAGATGATCGCCGCCTCCCGCCGCGAGATGCTCGCCGCCCGCAGCGAGCCCGGCGCCGATCCGGAGCTGGTCGACGAGGTGCTGCGCGGACTCGACCTGCGCTCCGAACGGAAGTGACGGGGCGGCAGCCGGGGCCGGGCGGAATGCGCACGACCGGCCCCGGGGTTGCATAGGCTGAACCCGGGCAGGCCGTCAACGGAGTCGGCGCACCACCAGTACCCGCACGACCTCGGCGAACCCTCACGCCTGGCCCTGCCGGTTTCTGCACCCAGATGAATCGAGGACCCACCGATGTCGGAGACCCGCGCCGACGCCCGCACCCCGCTCGACCGCACCCCGCAGTGGGCCGCCCTGGCCAAGCACCGGACCGAACTGGGCGCCACCCACCTGCGCGAGCTGTTCGCCGCCGACCCGGAGCGCGGCCGCCGCTACACGCTCCAGGTCGGCGACCTGCACGTGGACTACGCCAAGCACCTGGTCACCGACGAGACGCTGGGGCTGCTGCGCGAGCTGGCCGCCGCCACCGGTGTCGCCGAGCTGCGGGACGCGATGTTCCGCGGTGAGAAGATCAACAACACCGAGCACCGGGCGGTCCTGCACACGGCGCTGCGCGCCCCGCGCGGCGCCGTGGTCGAGGTCGACGGCGAGAACGTGGTGCCCGCGGTGCACGCCGTCCTCGACAAGATGGCCGCCTTCGCCGACCGGGTCCGCAGCGGCGAGTGGAAGGGCCACACCGGCAAGCCGATCCGCACCGTCGTCAACATCGGCATCGGCGGCTCCGACCTCGGCCCGGCGATGGCCTACGAGGTGCTCCGCTCGTACAGCAAGCGCGACCTCGACGTCCGCTTCGTCTCCAACGTGGACGGCGCCGACCTGCACGAGGCGGTCCGCGACCTCGACCCGGCCGAGACGCTGTTCATCGTCGCCTCGAAGACCTTCACCACCATCGAGACCATCACCAACGCGGTCTCCGCCCGGGACTGGCTGCTCGGCGGCCTGGGCGCCGGCACCGAGGCGGTGGCCAAGCACTTCGTCGCGCTGTCCACCAACGCCCGGGGCGTGCAGGACTTCGGCATCGACACGGCCAACATGTTCGAGTTCTGGGACTGGGTGGGCGGCCGCTACTCCTACGACTCGGCGATCGGCCTCTCGCTGATGACCGCCATCGGCCCGGACGCCTTCCGCGAGATGCTGGACGGCTTCCACCTGGTCGACGAGCACTTCCGCACCGCCCCGCCGGAGCAGAACGTCCCGCTGCTGCTCGGCCTGCTCGGCGTCTGGTACGGCGCGTTCTTCGACGCCCAGGCGCACGCGGTGCTGCCCTACTCGCACTACCTGTCCAAGTTCACCGCCTACCTCCAGCAGCTGGACATGGAGTCCAACGGCAAGTCGGTGACCCGCGACGGCACCCCGGTGGACTGGCAGACCGGCCCGGTGGTCTGGGGCACCCCCGGCACCAACGGCCAGCACGCCTACTACCAGCTGCTGCACCAGGGCACCAAGGTCATCCCGGCCGACTTCATCGGCTTCGCCAAGCCGGTCGCCGACCTGCCCGCAGGCCTGGTCGCCCAGCACGACCTGCTGCTGGCCAACTTCTTCGCCCAGACCCAGGCGCTGGCCTTCGGCAAGACCCCGGAGGAGGTCGCGGCCGAGGGCGTGCCCGCCGAGCTCGTCCCGCACAAGACCTTCCAGGGCAACCACCCGACCACCACCCTCCTGGCCGGCGAGCTCACCCCCTCGGTGCTCGGCCAGCTGGTCGCCCTCTACGAGCACAAGGTGTTCGTCCAGGGCGCGATCTGGAACATCGACTCCTTCGACCAGTGGGGCGTCGAGCTGGGCAAGGTGCTCGCCAAGCGGATCGAGCCGGTGCTGCTCACCGGCGAGGGCACCGAGCAGCTGGACAGCTCCACCGCCGAGCTGGTCGCCCGCTACCGCGCGCTGCGCGGCCGCTGAGCCCGCGTCGTCCCGGGCCGTCCGCTCCGGCGGGCGGCCCGGGACGCTCCTCCGGCCGTGGAAACCCGGGACGCCGGAACGCCGGAACGCCGAAACGCCGAAACGCCGAAACGCCGAAACGCCGAAACGCCGGAAGGCCCTTCGCTCTCGCGAAGGGCCTTCCGGCTGTCTGTGCGCCGCCAGGGACTCGAACCCCGGACCCGCTGATTAAGAGTCAGCTGCTCTAACCAACTGAGCTAGCGGCGCCTGCTGACAGAGAAGACTCTAGCAGCGCCGTGCGGCCGAGCCAAAATCGAATAACGGCCGCCCCGCGTTCACCCCCCGGTCACGACGGCCGCCCCGGCGGGAACCGGCGCGCCCGGCTCGCGCGCCGCCCGGACGCAGGCCCACAGCACCACCGCGGCGCCGGGCAGCCGGGGGTCGCGCCGCTCCGGCGCGACGATCCACCGGCCGGCGCCCTGCCCGGGGGAGTCCGGGCTGTTCACCATCCGCTGCAGGGGCGGCACGGTCACCGCGTCCCCCTTGCCGTGGCACAGCAGCGGCGGCACGTCCCGGGCCCACTCCTCCCAGGCCAGCAGCCGGCGCAGCCGGGGCGCCGCGCCCGGCTGGACGAACAGCAGCAGCCGCCCCCGGTGGACGGCCACCGGCCCGCAGCCCGGCCCGGACGCCCACAGCTCGTCCAGCACCCGGCGGCCGAACAGCGCCGGCATGCTGATCACGTCGAAGGCGCGCCCGCAGGGCAGTACCGAGGGCGCCCAGGGGCGGCTCTCCCACAGGGCGCGCATGCTGCGCGGGTACTCGCTGGCGGAAGCGAGCCAGGCCTCCCCGGCCGCGCCGACGCACTCCACCGACGGGTGCATCACCGACGGGTACGACACCGACTGCTGCGTCACCGATTGCTGCGTCCAGATCTCCACGGAGAGCAGCCTGTGCGGCGCACGCCCCCGGTGCGACGGAAAGCGCGGTTCGCCGGACAGCGCGGCGGGGGACGGCGTACCCTTCCCCGCCGCGCATATGCCAGGGGCCCGTGTCGGCCGCGGGCGCTCAGTCCTCGTGCCGGCGCGGCTGGAGCAGGGTGCGGCCGTACTCGATCATCTTCGCGGCGTAGTCCGGGGTCCAGTCCGCCCGCCGGGCGACCTCGGCGTCGGACAGCGCGTCGAACCGGCGCGGGTCGGCGAGCTGCGCGGCGGCGACCGCCTGGAAGTCCGTGGCCCGCTCGGCGGCGGCCCGGAAGGCCAGGGCCAGCTCCGTGGAGCGGCGCAGCAGCTCCGCCGGGTCCTCGATCGACTCCAGGTCGAAGAATCGTTCCGGCTCGGGTTCGGCGGACTGCGGCTCGAACAGCAGCTGTACCGGACGCAGGCGCCTGGTGGGCTCGGACGACTCTGGGGAGTCGGGCATGGACGGACACCTCCGGGTTTCGGGTGGGGGTGGGGGAAATCTGCTCCGGGCTGCGCCGCCCGGTCGTGGCCGCCGTCCATTGTCTCGCGGCGGGGGCCCGTAGCGGAACGGTGCGCACGCGAGCGCTATTCCCCGGCGCACGCCGGGCGCGCGACTCGTGCGCCGCGCTTCCGGATCGCATGCGAACCGGTTGTCCGGGTGCGCCCGGTGCACCCGGTGCGCCCGGGCTGCCCGACGAAGCCGAGGCAGCCGACGAAGCCGACGAAGCCGACGAACCGGAGAGAACCCCCATGCGTGTGAGAAGAGGCCTGACGGCCCTCGCCCTGTCCGTCCTGTCCCTGCTGGGCGCCCTGCTCGCGGTCGCCGCCTCCGTCGCCCCGCCCGCCGCGGCCGCCGAGACGGCGCTGGTGGTCACCGGGGAGCCGAGCGCCCCCGGCGGCGCCTCGACGGCGACCTGCCCGGCCGGCACCCACCTGACCGGCGGCGGCTACCGGCTCCAGCCGGACGCGGACGGTCCGGTGCGCGCCGACGGCCCCACCGCCGACGCGCGCGGCTGGAGCGCGCAGGCGGAGCGGGGGTCGGTGGTGGCCTACGCCGTCTGCGAGACCGAGGACTGACCCCGGCGGCCGGCCGGACGGGCCTCAGCGCAGGTGGACCCGGTGGCGGCTCAGGTGCTCCAGCACCTGGTGGTTGGCCTCCCAGCCGTCCGGAAAGGCCACCGGGACGCCCAGCTGCACCGGCTCGGTCGCGGGGTGCTCGTCCAGCAGCTCGGCGATCCCGGCCCGGGCCACCACGATGCAGGCGTGCCGGTGCCGGGAGGCGAGCACGCAGAGCCGGCCGGTCTCCAGGTGGAAGGCGGTCGCGTCGGGGCGCCCAGAGAGCGGGTGCAGCACCACGGTGACGTCGTACTCGCGGCCCTGCAGGCGGTTGGCGGTGTCCACCGTGACGGCCGGACCGGCCGCGCCGTCCACTGGCACGCCCGCCTTGAGCAGGGCCGCGCGCACGGCCGCCGCCTGGTCCCGGTGGGCGGTGCCGACGGCGACCCGGTCCGCGGTGAGCGGGGCCTCGCCCTGCTCGGAGTGGGCGGTCAGGCCCCGCTCCAGCAGCCGGCGGACGGTGGCCGCGACGGCCGCCACGGCCTGCGGGTCGGTCCGTACGGTGTGCCGGGCGGGCAGTTCCAGCAGGGCCCAGCCGTGCTCGGCGGCCCGGTCGATCACCGCGTCCAGCGCCGAGCCGTCCGGGCGGACGGCGGCCGTCAGCCGGCGGTCGTCCGGGCCGGTGCCGGAGCGGAACGGCGTGTACGGGTAGAAGGCCCGCGAGATCAGCGGCGCGGCGCTGGCGGGCAGCCGCCAGGAGACCGGCAGCCGGTGCGGCTCGATCTCCGGGTTGTGCGCCAGCATGGTGACCACCGCGCTGCCGGACGGGTCGTACGACAGCCCGGCCCACTGCTCGGTGCCGACCACGGTGAACGGGTCCAGCTGGCCCGGGTCGCCGACGAACAGCGCCCGCTCGAACAGCCGGGCCACCGCGAGCAGGGCGTCCGAGCGCATCTGGTACGCCTCGTCGACGATCGCGTGCCGCCAGGGCGCCTCCGTCCGCACCCACTGCCACTTGGCCGAGGTGGAGATCACCACGTCGTGCTCGACCAGGTCGGCGACCTTGTCGGAGGGCGTGACGTTGGCGTGCTTCAGCACCTCCGGGCCGGGCCGGGAGTCCGCGGCGTGCAGCCGGCCGATCGTCAACTCCGGCGCCTTCTCGGCCAGTCGGCCCACCAGGTCGTCCACCTGGCCGTTGGTCTGGGCGACGATCATCAGCCGCTCGCCGGCGCCGACCAGCTCGCGGGCGGCCCGCACCACGAGCGTCGACTTCCCGGCGCCGGGCGGGGAGTCCACCACCACGCCGCGCGGGGCGCCGGCCGGCGGACGGACGGTGGCCGCCAGGATCCGGGCCACCGCGGCGTCGGCGGCCGCGCCCGGGGCCTGCTCGGGGATCGAGGCGGTCATCACTCCCACTCCTCGGAGACGGACGGGGCGGGTACGGGCGCGGCGCCGGGCGGGCCGCCGTGGGTCCAGGGGGTGTCGTCCGGCTCGGGCAGCGGCGCGGACTGGCGCACCGTCAGCTCGAACAGGGTGAAGGTGACCGGCTCGCCGGGCTCGGGCAGGCTGCCCGGCTCCGGCTCCTTCCTGCGGCCCATGCCGGAGAGCACCCGCAGGGTGAGGGTGCCCTCGGCGGTGTCCACCGCGACGATCTCGGCCTTCTGCGGGCTCGGGCCGTGCACCCGGTGCACCTCCCGGCCGAGGTCCGCGTGCGGGCGGTCGGCGGTGCGCAGGGTGACCAGCGGGCGCGGCTTGGGGGAGCGGCCGGTGGTGTCCCAGTCCGGCACCACCTCCGTCACCACGCCGCTGAACGCCTCGCCGGACAGCCGGTGCTCGGCCATCGCCAGCGGGTCGTCCAGCGCCTCCTGGACGTCCAGGCGGGCCTGCTCGCGCTCGCGCTGGGCGAGCTTGCGGGCGGCGGTGACGGCGTCGTCCTGCCGGGGCTGCGGCGGCTCGCCGGCCGCCAGCCGGTCCCGGTGGCCGGTGTAGGACCAGCGGTCGCCCGTCCAGCGCTCCGCCAGGTGACCGGCCGGCGGCAGGGCGCGCAGCAGGTCCAGGCCCTGCCAGACGTCCCGCCAGGTGGGCAGCAGGACCGACGCCAGCGCCTCCTCCAGCGCCGTCACCGCCGCCCGCACGGCCGTCCGGGCGCGCGCGGCGGCGGCCTCGTCGCGCTGCTCGGCGCTGTGCTGCAGGGCGCCCACGGCGGAGTCGTAGCGGGTGATCGCCGGGGCCAGCACGAACTCGTCGAAGCGCGGGTCGGTGGCCGGGCCGGCCGGCGGGTGCAGCAGCTGTCCCCGGTCGTCCCGGGCGGACTCGGCCAGCTCGGCCGCCCGCCCGCCGGTCAGGCCGTCCGGCGGGCGGTGCCAGGCGAGCCGGGCCGCCAGGTGCTGGTCCTCCAGGTGGCTCTGGCCGGTCGCCCAGTGCCGGGCCAGCAGGCCGGTCATCGGCAGCAGCAGCGAGGAGCCGGGCACCTGGGCGCGGTCGGTGAGGTGGGTCAGCCAGCGGCCGAGCAGCGGCACCCGGACCGGCGCCGGGTACGGGCCCGGCTCCTCGTCCTCGGCGGTGCGGCGGAAGCGGGTCGAGCGGCCGATCAGGGCCAGGTGGTGCACGCCCGCGCCGTTCGGCACCACCAGCTGCGGGGCGTCCGCGCACAGCTCGCGGAACACCTGGGTCTTCTCGCCGGTCTCCGGGTCCTTCTCGGAGCCCTCGATCTGCTCGACGTCCTCGGCGAAGGACTCCAGGTAGGGCAGCAGGTCGGCGGCCAGCTCGGCCAGGAAGTCGAACCGCAGGGTGCGGTTGAGCGGCTGCGGCACCAGGTGCAGCCGGGGCGCGTCCCGGTCGGTGCCGAGCATCACCGCGAGCGGCGCGCCGGACTCGCCGGCGGCCGTCAGCGGGACCAGCACCATCGGGCGGTCGGACAGGTGCCGGTGCCGGACGGTGGCCAGCGGCTCGGCCCGGCCGCTGCGGACGGCCTCCAGCCGGGCGAGGGTGGTGAGCAGACTCATGCGCGAGCCCCTTGGTTTTCCGCCCCCATGGCGCCGGCGCCCAGGGCTTCGGCGCGCAGGGCGGCCGCGTAGGCCAGGCGCTCGGCGGCGTCGTCCGCGCCGTCCAGGTCCTCGCTCTTGGTGCCGGCGGCGGCCAGCGCCTCGGCGACCGTACGGATGCTGCCCAGCTCGCCGCGCACGCCCCGGCCGAGCTGCTCGACCCGGTCGTCGCAGCGGGCCCGGGCGCGGCAGTGGAAGCCGAGTTCGCAGGTGGAGAGGCAGTCCGGGCTGTACGCGGCGGGCACCGCCTCGACCGAGGCGGCCAGCTGTTCGGTGGTCCGGGCCGGCGCGCCGTCCTCGTCGGCGGCCAGGTCGAAGTCGGCGTCCGCCGGCAGCGCCGCCAGCAGCCGGCCGATGCCGGTCATCCGGCCCAGCTGGCGGCGGGTGGTGGCCAGTTCGCGGCGGACGTCCACGGCGACCGCGGTCGGCCGGTTGCCGAAGTCCTTCGGGCAGACCAGCAGCACGCTGGTGCGCGGGCTGCCCGGCAGCCGCTGCTCGGTGTACGGGTCCTCGGCGAGCGGCTGCCCGGCCGCCGCGGCGGCGAGCCGCTGGAGCGCCAGCACGTACACGGCGGCCTGCCGGGCGGCGGCGCCGACCTTGGCCGGGTCCGCGCCGCCGTCCAGCACCGGGAAGGACTTGATCTCGACCACGGTGCACCGCCCGCCGTGCACCACCAGCGCGTCCGGCTCCAGGTAGGCGGTGCTGCCGGCCACCCCCAGGCGCAGCATCGGGTGGTCCAGCAGTGTCCAGGCCTCCGGGTCGGCGGCGGCCAGGGCCAGCGCCTCGGCCGTCCGGTCGGCGCGCACGGCCGGGCCCGAGCGGTGCAGCAGGTCCGGCACCAGGAGCGGGGCGTGGCCGTCCGCCGGGAGGCCCAGGTGGTGGCGGAGCGGCTCCAGCAGCGGGGCGTAGCCGTCGGCCTTCAGCCGGGACTCGAAGATCACGCCGCGGGCGATGGCGAAGGGGGACTGGCCGAAGGGGGCCGGGCGGCCGAGCCGGGCCGCCAGCACCGACTTGTCCACCCCGGCCGCGTCGAGCACGGCGCGGCGGTGGCAGCCCGGGTTGGCGGCCAGCGCGGCGAGGGAGCGGGCGTTCAGACTGCGCTGCGGGGCCGGTCCGCGCAGCTCCGCGAGCCGCTGGGCGAGCGGCTCAGCGGGCCCGCGCGGCGGGACGTTCGTCGAGACGTTCATGGTGCGGCCCAGTGTCGCATCCGGGTCCGACAACGCGGTGCGGACCGGCCGTTGGAGAGGCGGTCCGCGGCCGGAACCGGACGTCCGCCGCCCCCGGTCCGCGGCCGGAACCGGACACCTGCCGCCCCCGGTCCCGCGGCCGCCGGGACGGGCCCCTCGATCGTGGTCGCCGCCCGGGTGGGGGATCATGGAGCCCGGTGCTCAATGGTGAGACCGACCGACCGTTGCCACCGCCCCGTCGCTAGGAGTCCCCATGCCCGCCCGCATCGTGCTGGTCCGCCACGGCGAGACCGAGTGGTCCGCCACCGGCCGCCACACCGGCCGCACCGACATCCCGCTGACCGAGGAGGGCCGGGCGATGGCCCGGGCCCTCGGCGCCCGCCTCGCCAAGGCCCCCTGGAACGGGCTGCCGGACGCGCTCGTCTACACCAGCCCGCTCGGCCGGGCCAAGGAGACCTGCGAGCTGGCCGGCTTCGGCGACCGCGCGGTGGAGCGTCCGGAGCTGATGGAGTGGGACTACGGCCGGTACGAGGGCCGCACCGGCGCGGACATCCGCTCCAGTGACCAGCCCGGCTGGCTGATCTGGCGCGACGGGGTGCCCGGCGGCGAGAAGCTCTCCGAGGTGGCCGCCCGGGTGGACGCCTTCCTGGCCGGCCTCAACGAGGAGCACGGCGTCCCCGCCCCGGACACCACCGTGATGCACTGCGCCGACCGGGACGTGATCCTGTTCGCCCACGGCCACCTGCTGCGCATCCTCACCGCCCGCTGGCTGGGCCTGCCGCCCGAGTACGCCCAGCGGTTCAAGCTCGGTACGGCCGCGCTGTGCGTGCTGTCCTGGGAGTACGGCGCCCCGGCGGTGGAGGTCTGGAACGACCTGTCCCACCTGGAGGGCCTGGCCGCCGGGCACTGAGCCGGCTGTGCCGGGCGGCTCCGGGACCCGTCGAGGCTAGGCCGGGCGGCGGGGCTCAGGCGGCCGCCGCCCGGTCGTAGTCGGTCAGGAACCGGCGCACCTCGGGCACCGCGACGTGCGGGCGCAGCCGCCCGGCGGTGTCCGCGAGCATGCTCCGGATCCGGGCCGAGCGGACGGCGCCGAACAGCGCGACGGCGGCCGAGCCGTGGTGCGCCGCCCCCGCCAGGTCCCCGCGACCGAGCCGGTCGTGGGCCAGCTCGGCGGTGTACAGCACCCGGTTGCGGACGAAGTGCGGCTTCTGGAGCGCTATCGCCAGCCCGGCCTGCTCGCTGGCGCGGTCCCAGTCGCCGAGCGCCGACCAGCACTGCGACTGGAGGCCGGCGATCTCGGCCTCGCCGAAGAAGGACATCCACTCCGGGTCCCGCCCGCCGGGGCCCCGGTCGAACAGGGCGTACGCCCGGCCGAGCGCGCGCTCGCAGGAGACGCGGTCCTGGAGCAGCGCCCAGGCGCCGGCCTCGCGCATGGCCAGCAGGGCGAGCAGCCGCTCGGAGCCCAGGCCCCGGGCGGCGACCTGCCCGGCCTGGGCGGCGCGCAGCGCCTCGCGCGGGCGGCCGGCGTCCCGGGCCAGGAAGGCGCTGTTGCAGAAGACGTGCGCCTCCAGGGCGGAGTCCCCGGCCATCCGGGCGGTGGCGAGCGCCTCGGAGTAGAACGAGCGGGCGTCCGCGAGCCGGTTCGAGTCGTGGGCCAACCAGCCGACGGAGATGGCGAGTTCGCCCGCCCCGGTCTGCAGTCGGCGTTCCGTCTCCGGGCTGTACTCGCACTCGTTGAGCAGCACGTACGCGTTGCGCAGCGACCGCCCGGCGAGCTCGTACAGGGCGTCGGCGCCGTGCGCGTCGTCGGCCAGCCGGATCTCCCGGACGGCCTGTTCCACGCCGAGCACCTCG
Source organism: Kitasatospora sp. SC0581 (assembly GCF_048159585.1). Classification (NCBI taxonomy): domain Bacteria; kingdom Bacillati; phylum Actinomycetota; class Actinomycetes; order Kitasatosporales; family Streptomycetaceae; genus Kitasatospora; species Kitasatospora sp. SC0581. The sequence continues at coordinate 52,853 of NZ_JBLRWA010000033.1, forward strand.
GCGGCGCCGACCCGGCGCAGCGGCCCCACCGGCCCGGGCCGGCCGGGCACCAGCGGTTCGCCGCCGAGCAGCGACGGCGCGGTGAACTCCGCACCGGGGAAGGCGCCTTGGCCGGCGAGCGCACCGGGGGCGCCGTCGGCGCCGGCCTGCCGGCCGGCCGCCGAGGCCGGTCGGTCGATGCCGATCACGGAGGCCAGCGCGGTGGTGCCGCCGGCCAGGAACGTACGGCGACGCACGTCGTCGTTCTCCTCGTCGAGATTGGGCGATCCATCGGGCCCCCTGGGCACCGTCCCGCGGCTCGGCCACGGGGGCCCGTCCGGTGCGGCTGGATCCGTGTACGGCGAGGCAGCGTACGGGAGTTGAGTGGAGAGAGGTGAGCGCGGGGCGGGCGGGGGCGGGAACGTCGGGTGGAGCGGAGGGGGTTCGTTCCACCCGACGGACCGGTCCGCCGGGCGGCGGCGGACGGAGGTCCGGGGGGCGAAGCCGAGGTCGGTGAGCGCGCGGTCCGGCCACATGTGCCGGAACACCCGCTCGTAGGCGTAGTTGGGGCAGCGGATCTCACCGGACTCGACCCGCCCGACGTACCGGGCGTCGCAGGACACGTGCTCGCCGATCTCGCGGGCGGCCCTGCGGACGGCCGTGGCGAACTCGCCGGGAGAGCGGTCGCCGCGCAGTGCGCGCATCACGGCGTTGGGGGACGGACGGTTCGGCTCGGCCGGTGGGGTGGCTGCCATGGCGCCGAGAGTACTCGGAGTCACCGAGCGGACACATTCGGTTGGTGGGACATATCGTGTCAATCCCGGGTAAAAAGGGCGATGTTGCGGGGTATCCGCCATGAAATGCCATGCCTTGCTGTAATGCGCCCCGTGGCCTGCGCCACGACCCCCGCGTTGTCCTGGTACGAGGAAGAAGCCCACGCCGTCGCCCGGCCCGTCCCAGCCGGGTGGCCCCTCCCAACGGCTGTGCTTCCGGACCCGACGAGGTACAGGAGAGCCCATGATGGCCACCGGACTGCCGCAGTACCGACCCGTCCCCGGGGGAGTGCTCGCCGGCGCGGCCCCCGCCCTGCTCCCCGAACCCGCCGACGACCGGCTCTCCGGCCGGGGACCGGTCGAAGGCGGCCGCCTCCCCCGCGGCGGCCACCGGCGCGAGCGCACCGTCCCCGAGGAGGGAGCCGTCGTCAGCGCCTGCGACACCGTGACCGTCGCCCTGCGGCACGGCCTGGAGGCCGTCGACATCCTGAGACTGCGCCGCGCCTGCGGAGTCGTCCTGCAGAGCCGCAACGGCAGCACCGTCTCCTTCCTCGTCCCGGCCGGCACCTGGGAGACCTGGCACCTGCCCGGCAGCTCCTGTACCGCGGGCGCCCTGCTGCCCGCCGCCACCGACCCGCGCTGGGTGATCCCGCCCTCCGGCACCGGCCGCACCGCCCGCCCCACCGACGCCTGGGTCCTCCGATCCGCCCTCTGCGAGGCCGCCTGCACACTCACCGCGGGCGGCCTCGGCCCGTTCTAGCGGGCGTGCCGCGCGGACCCCGCCGGGCCAGTCGACCTCCGGCCGGGCCCCCGTGGCACGCCCCTGACCAGCGGACGTCCCCCGGCGGCGGCGATAATGGCCGCCATGGGACGAAGCAGCAGAGCCGCACGCGGACCGGAACCCGAGGCCACCACCGGACCGGGCGGACGCACCCACGCCCAGGGCCCGCTCAGCCGCCCCGTCGGCTCCGGCCTCGCCGAGCTGCGCCCCGACCGCGACCGCCCCGCCGCCTGGTCGCTGCTGATCGACGGCGCCCCGCAGTCCCTCGTCGACCTCGCCGACCCCACCCGCCTCGGCTTTGAGTACCAGCGCCGGCTCGGCCACCTGATCGACCTGGTCGCCCCGCCCGGCCGCCCGCTCACCGTCCTGCACCTCGGCGGCGGCGCCCTCACCCTCGCCCGCTACACCGCCGCGACCCGGCCGCGCTCCCGCCAGCAGGTCGCCGAGATCGACACCGCGCTCACCGAACTCGTCCGCGCCGAACTCCCCCTGGAACGCGGCTGGCAGATCAAGGTGCGCGGTGCGGACGCCCGCGGCGTGCTGGAACGCACCCCCGAGGACAGCGTCGACCTGGTGATCACCGACGTCTTCTCCGGGGCCCGCACCCCGGCCCACTGCACCACCGTCGAGTTCACCACCCTCGCCGCCCGCGCCCTCGCCCCCGGCGGCTGGTACGCCGCCAACATCGCCGACGGCGGCGCCCTGCCCTTCGCCCGCTCCCAGGTCGCCACCCTCGCCGCGGTCTTCCCCGAGCTCTGCCTGATCGCCGACCCCGCCGTGCTGCGCGGCAAGCGCTTCGGCAACCTCGTCCTGGCCGCCGCCCACACCCCGCTGCCGATCGCCGAACTCACCCGCCGCGCCGCCTCCGACCCCGCCCACGCCCGGGTCGAACACGGCCGCGCCCTCACCGACTTCGCGGCCGGCGCCGTCCCGGCGACGGACGCCACGGCGGCCCCGTCCCCGGAACCGCCGCCGGGGGTGTTCCGCTGACGGGCCGCTCGTCGGCGTAGGGGCCCGGCGGTCCTGCGGGTGCTTCTCCGCACCGCTTCTCCGCGCCTGCTCCGCCGGCCGTAAAACCGTTTGCCGACGACCGAGTCGCGGCCGACAATGGCGCTGCCGTCCGGCCAGCGACCCGAGGGGGCGTCATGGAGATCAGACCGGCCCGGCCGGAGGAGGCCGCGCTGCTCACCGGCATCGCGCTGCGGTCCAAGGCGTACTGGGGCTACGACGAGGCGTTCATGGCCGCCTGCCGGGCGGAGCTGACGGTGGACGCCGGTGTGATCGAGCGGTCGGCCACGGCGGTGGCCGAGGACGGCGGGCGGGTCCTGGGCTTCGTCTCGCTCTCCGGGGCGCCGCCGACCGGGTCGCTGGACTTGCTCTTCATCGAGCCCGAGTCGATCGGCCGTGGCGTCGGCCGCGCGCTGTTCGAGCGGGCGAGGGGCCTGGCCGTGGCACTCGGCCTGTCTCGGCTCACCATCGAATCCGACCCGAACGCCGAGCCGTTCTACCTCGCGATGGGCGCCATCCGGATCGGCGCCGTCCCGTCCGGTTCGATCCCGGGGCGCGAACTCCCGCTGCTGGCCGTGGAGCTGGCCACGCCTTAGGCGGGGGCGGAGCGCTGCCGTCCGGCCCTGGGTCCGGTGATCGGAGGCGTCCCGCCGCCTTCTCGCGGCTGCGCAGCGTCCCCATGCCTACGGGGCGGTCCGCCGCGGCCGGGGCCGCTCAGTGGCCGCGCGGCAGTCCGCGGTGCTTGCACATGGCCGCTCCGGTGAGCAGGAGTCCGGCGGCGATGGGGACGAGGACGGCGGTCGCGGTGGCGGAGCCGTCTCCGGAGCCGGCCGCCGTGGCGGTGTCGGCGATGGCCGTCGTCTCGGGCGTGTTGCCATGGTCCGGCGCGGGGGTGGCGGTGGAGTCCGCCGTGCTGCCGGCTTCGGTGGTGGGTCCGCCCTCGTCGACGGCGGTGGCCGCCTCCTGGAGCAGGGGTTCCGTCGCGGCCTCGCGCTGCCGGGGGACGGCGGAGAGGGCGCCGCCGCGGTGCCGGGTGGCGGAGGGCGGGTCGGCGGGTTCGCCCTCGCGGGAGGCGCGGGGGCCGTCGGGCCGGGCCTGGGCGGGGACGGTGCCGAGCAGGCCGGAGGCGAGCGCGAAGGCGTCGGGGACGGCCGCCCGCTGGCCGGGCAGGGGTAGGCCGCCGGCCCGGATGCGTTCCTGGAGGGTGCCGCCGACGGCTCCGGCGACGCCGGTGATCCCGTCGGCGGGGCCGTTGCCGGTCGGCTCCCCGGCGGGCCCGGGGGAGCGGCCCGGTGGCCCGGACCCGACGGGACGTTCGGCTGACTGCCCGTCGAGGGCGGGTCCGTCGAGTACCGGCCGGTCGAGCACCGGCCGGTCGAGTGCCGGTGCGGCCTGCAGCGCGCGGCGGACGGTGGGCCGGGCCGGGGCCGGTACCGGGTCGGCGGTGGCCGCGTACGCCCCGGGGGCGCCGAATCCCCAGAGCTGTGCGAGCAGGGCCCCGGCGGCCGCGACGACCCGGGGGCGGGGCAGCCGCCGGGCGATCCCGCGGCGGGCGCCGGCGACGCCGCGCGGGGCGCCGCGGGGGACGGGTTCCTGGGGCTTGGTCGCGTGATTGGCTCGCACGTGAATCGAGAACGAGCGGCCGGGCGGTGAGGTCACGCCCGCCGTCACGGACAGTCATCGTACGGGTGGCCCCGGGCCTGTTCTCCCGGGGCCACCGACCGGGTGGCGGTCAGGAGTTGGGGCGCAGGGTCCAGGTGACCGTCATCACGCCGGTGACGGCGCCGTCGGCGCGGGTGATCTCGACGGTGACCGGGAACTCGGGGCGGCCGCCGGCGTCCAGCTCGGCGACGACCTCGGCGGCCGGGCGGCCGAGCAGCGCGGTGGCGGTGACCTCGCCCATGGCCAGCTTCTTGTACGCGATCTCGGCGTTCACGGCGAGCGGCACGGCCCGGGACAGCTGGTCGCCGAAGGCGGCGAGCACGATGCAGCCGCTGGCGGACTCGGCCAGCGTGAACATCGCGCCGGCGTGCGGGCCGCCGACGTGGTTGTGGTATGCGGGCTGGTCCGGGAGGCGGAGCACGGCGCGCTCCGGGGTGGTCTCCAGGTACTCCAGCTTGAGGGTGTGCGCCATCGGCACGGTGGAGTCGAGCATCTGGCCGATCGTGGGAGTGGTCATGGCGACGATGTTACTAGTCGGTAGCTTCTGAGGGCAGGGGTCGCCGCAAAGCCGATCCGGCGGGCGCGTGTGAGGGAGCGCACACGCGGACGAGGGGGCGCGTGCGCAGCTGAGGCCGTGTCCGGCTGAGGTGGTGTTCGACCGAGGCCGTGTTTGACCGAGGGAGGCGGAAACGCCTGAGGGGCCGATCTCTTGAAGAGATCGGCCCCTCAGGCTCTGGGGTGAGTGACGGGACTCGAACCCGCGGCCACCTGGACCACAACCAGGTGCTCTACCAACTGAGCTACACCCACCATCTGTCCGGCCCGTTCCCGCTCTCGCGTTCCCGTTCCGACAGGAAGAACTCTACAGGATCCGAGAGGGTGCTCGCGCCAGGGTTTCGCTCCGGCGAACGCGGGCACCTTCCCGGTCCCTCCGACAGGGGGCCCGCCGGGCGGCTCCGGGCGATTCCGGGGTGGGCCGCCCGGGGCGGGCCCGGGCTCAGCCCGCCGGGGCCTGGTACTTCCCGGCGATCGCCCGCGCGGTGTCGGCGTCCGGGCCGGGCTGCGGGACGAACACCGCCTCGCGGTAGTACCGCAGTTCGTCGATGCTCTCCCGGATGTCGGCGAGCGCCCGGTGGTTGCCGCCCTTCTGCGGGCTGTTGTAGTACGCCTTCGGGTACCAGCGGCGGGCCAGCTCCTTGATCGAGGAGACGTCCACGATCCGGTAGTGCAGGTGCTTCTCCAGGGCCGGCATGTCCCGGGCCAGGAAGCCGCGGTCGGTGGCCACCGAGTTGCCGCACAGCGGGGTCTTCCCGGCCTCCGGCACGTGCTCGCGCACGTAGGCGAGCACCCGCTCCTCGGCCTCGGCCAGGGTCACGCCCTGCTCCAGCTCCTCCAGCAGCCCGGAGGCGGTGTGCATCTCGCGCACCACCTCGGGCATGTTCGCCAGCGCCTCGGCCGGCGGCCGGATGATGACGTCCACGCCCTCGCCGAGGATGTTCAGCTCGGAGTCCGTCACCAGCACCGCGACCTCGACCAGGGCGTCCTGGTCGAGGTCGAGGCCGGTCATCTCACAGTCGATCCATACCAAACGGTCATTCACACAACTCACCCTACGGCGCGATCACGCGCCGCGGGGACCGGTGGAGCCGAGCGGGGTGCCTCGGTCTGGTGCTCCTCCGGTCCGTCGTGCGTGCCATGGCCGTCCGGGTGCTCGTCCTCCCGGCCGGTCAGGACCGTGTGGCCGTCCCGTCCGGTCCGGACCTCGCGCGCCGCCCGGGCGCCCTCGGGCGCGGGTCGGCCGGCCTGGCCGCGGACCTGCGGAGCCCGGGCCTGGCGGCCGCGGAGCTCGCCCGGGCCGGAGCCCGGCTGCCCGGCCGGGGCCGGCATCCGTCCGGTGGCCGCGCCGTGGCCGCGCCCGGCCGAACCGGGGTCGTCCGCGGGCCGCTCGGCCGCGCTCCGGTGCCCCTGGCCCTGACCGCGCACCCCCGGCTGGGGGAGGCCGTCCTCCGCCGCCGCGTGCTCGGCGGTGCGCGGCGGACGACCGGTCCCCGACCCGGCCTGCGGCGGAACCACCGGCGGCCGCAGCGGACCGCGCCCAGCCGCACCCTGCTGCCCGGGGTGCGACTGCTGCGAGGCCTGCTGGTGCGGGTACGGCTGACCGCCGCGGGCGTGGAAGGCCTGGCCGGTCGGCGTCCCGACCTGGCCCGGACCGAACCCGCCGGGCTGGCCGTGGCCGCCCGGCTGCCCGTGCTGACCGTGCGGCACCGGCTGCCCGTGCGAGCCGACCGGGAGCGGCGCGCCCGGACCGGCCGGGAACGGCTGCCCCGACGGCATGCCGTGGGCCCCGCCGAACAGCGCACCGCCCGCCGGGACGACCGCGCCCGCCGGGTGCGGGATCGCTCCGGACAGCCGCAGGTCGCCGAGCGCACCGGCCGGCGCGGTCGGCTGCTGACCGGGACGGCGGGCCCGGTAGCTGGTCCGGTACGCGGCCGGGGAGACCCCGAGCTGGCGGCGGAAGTGCCCGCGCAGCGCCACCGGCGAACGGAACCCGCACCGGCGCGCGACGTCGTCCACCGACAGTTCCGAGGTCTCCAGCAGCCGCTGCGCCTGGAGCACCCGCTGGGTGATCAGCCACTGCAACGGCGCGCTGCCGGTGAGCGTGCGGAACCGCCGGTCGAAGGTGCGCCGGCTCATGTACGCGCGAGCCGCCAGCACCTCGACGTCGAACTGCTGGTTGAGGTTCTCCAGCGCCCAGGTGACCACCTCGGCCAGCGGGTCGTTGCCGATCTCTTCAGGTAAAGACTGATCGATGTACTGGGCCTGTCCTCCGCCGCCGCGGCGGCTCGGCACCACCAGGCGGCGGGCCAGCGCGTTGGCCGCCTCGGCGCCGTGGTCGCTGCGCACCACGTGCAGGCACAGGTCGATGCCGGCGGCGGTGCCGGCCGAGGTGAGCACGTCGCCGTCGTCGACGAACAGCTCGCGCGGGTCGACGTGGACCCGCGGGTAGCGCTTGGCCAGCGTCGGCGCGTACATCCAGTGGGTGGTCGCCGGGCGGCCGTCGAGCAGGCCGGCGGCGGCCAGTACGAAGGCACCGGTGCAGAGCCCGATGATCCGGGCGCCCTCGTGGTGGGCCTTGCGCAGGGCGGTGATCGCCTCGACCGGCGGGGGCTGGGAGATCGAGCGCCAGGCCGGTACGACGATCGTGCCGGCCCGGGCGAGCGCCTCCAGGCCGTACGGCGCGGAGAGGGTCAGTCCGCCGGTGGTGGCCAGCGGGCCCTCCTCACCGGCGCAGACCAGCAGGCGGTAGCGGGGCACCCCGGCGTCCTGGCGGTCCACGCCGAAGACGGAGAGCGGGATGGAGCTCTCGAAGATCGGGGCGCCGCCGAAGATCAGCACCGCGACGGTCTCCCGGCGGCGCCGGCCGGACAGCTTGCGCGGGGCGGAGGCCGTCACCGGGGTCGGGGAGCCGTTCGCTCCGGGCCCGCCGTGGCCCAGCGGGCCGTGGCCGGAGCCGAGCGCGAGGCCGCCGAGCGGACCGCCGCCCGGCCCGGCGGCGACGGTGCCGCCGCCGTTCGGGCCCGGGGTGCCGCCGCCGTAGCCGGGGTGGCCGGAATGACCGGGGTGACCGAGCTGGCCGCCGTAGCCCGGGTGGCCGGAATGGCCGGGGTGGGCGGGATGTCCCGGGTGGCTGGAATGGCCCGGGTGCTCGCCGCCGTAGGTCTGGCCGGGACTGACGGGTCCTCGGCTGACGGGTTGTCCGCCGAAGGACTGTCCGCCGAAGGCCGGCTGGCCCCCGTAGGCGGGCTGTCCTCCGTAGGATGCCGCCGCGCCGTGGTCCGCCGTGGCCGGCGCCGCGCCGGGGCCGATGCCGGTGCCCGCCCCGGGGGAGGGCACCGCGGAGTACGAGGAGTGCGAGGCGGCGCCCGGGGTGCCGGAGGTGCGGGTGGTGGCGATCGCGGCGGTGCCAGTGCTTCTCGCGGACCGACCCGAGCTGCCGGCCGCCGCCTGGCCGCTGTCAGGACCCGCGTCGCTCCTGCTCACCCTGCTCAAGGCGCTCAAGCCCCCTCGGTGGTGTGGTGTGGGTGGTGCGGCACTGCTGGCCAAGATCGAAATCTATCGGGTGGACCATTGCCGTTGTGACAAGTTCACCATCCGACGCTATGTCGACATGGCAATTTGGCGTGATGCATTCGATCACGAAGCGTGGCACCCGTCGACCTTTCTGGGAAGAGGGCCGGGGCAACGGTGGCTGGTTGTCGCGGGACGGTTCCTGGGGCGTCCGGCTCCGGTGCGCCCGGCCGGCTGGTCTGGGCTGCGGATTTGCCCAAGCGGGAGGGATCGGCGCGAAATTGACCGAAAATCGGCGGTGCACGAGGGGGCGCACGGGGAGAAGTCGTGCGCCTCCCAGGCTTCATCCGGCCAAGCCTGGGACGGCGGAACCGGGAACCGGAGCACCGGGTTACGGTCCTGCCGTGAACACCAACAGCCGGCTCGAACGGGCCAACGACAACGCCGCCGCCTTCTGGCTCGCCCAAGCCCGCGTCCACGGCTGGCAGTCCCGCACCCGCCCGGGGCTGACCGCGGTCCGGTGCGCCCGGACCCCGGACGACGCGCACCGCATCGTGGTGACCCGCCCCTACGACGAACCGGCCGCCGTGGAGCAGGAGTTGGCGGAGCTGATGGCCGATTGGTCGACCATACGCTGCACCGTGGAGGACCCGTACGACGGGCTCGACCTCACCGGCCTCGGCGCCACCCGGATGCCGCTCATGCCGGTGATGGTCCGCGACCCAGGGCCGGTCGAGGGCACGACCACCGACCTGCCCGTGGTCTCGGAGGCGCACGGGGGCGGCGTCCTGACGGTCGATGAGGCGCGGGACGGCGACAGCTTCGCCCTGGTCGAGCGGACGATCGTGGAGGGCTTCCCGCTGCCCGCCCGACAGCCCTGGGTCCGGGGCGAGGCCCTCCCGGAGCGACTGCTGGACGTACCCGGCTGGCGGGGCTGGCTCGGCCGTGTCGACGGCGCGGTGGCGGGCACCTGCCTCACCTATGACGACGGCCAGGCAACCGGCGTGTACTGGGTCGCCACCCTGCCCGAGCAGCGCGGCCGGGGCGCGGCCAGCGCCGTCCTCCGGACCGCGCTGGCCCACGCGCACCCGGACCGCCCGGCCACCCTGGTCGCCACCGCGCTCGGCGAACCGCTCTACCGCAAGCTCGGGTTCGTCGAGCAGGCCCGCACCTGCTGGTGGACCCGTACAGCGGTGGCGGCGACGGCGTAGCCGGGGCGGCGGGTGGAGTCGGTGGAGCGGGCGAACGGCTGACGGCGGCGCGGGGGCGGGCAGGGGCGGCGGGGGAGCGGGGGAGCGGGGAAGCGGAGGGGACTCGGGCGGGGTGTGGCCGAGGCGTTACGGGGCGGCCGCGGACGACGCCGCAGACGAGGCCGCAGGGGGCACGGCGGCAAAGGCGGTCCGGGCGGGGACGGCGCCGTCGGGCCCGCTGCCGAGGGGCTTCGGACGGACGGCTCCGGCCGTGGCGTTGGCCGCGGCGCCGGCCGCGGCCGGTGCGGGGCGGAGGCCGTCCGCGGCCGGACCCGGTCTGCTCCCCACCCTGGTCCCGGAGCCCGGGCCGGTCTCCGGACGGGCCTCGGCGATCAGGGCAAACCCGCCGGATCGGTTTCGGACACCCGGCCCACCTGCGGCGGTGGCCTGGCCGGCGGTCCCGGCGGTCGCGGGAACGGATGCACTCGGGCCGTCCACGGCGGCCACCACGGGATGTGCGCCGGACCGTGCGCCGACCAGCGCCGTCGCGTGAACCGGTGCTCCCGCCGCGGCCTTCCGGAGCGGCCCGCCGGAGCGGACGTCCGGCCGCGGCGAGGGCGCGTTCCGCGCGGCGAGGACCTGGCCGACGGCCTCCGGCAGACCGGCCGCCTTCAGCGTCGGCCGGTAGCCGCTCTCCGCCCACGGCCGGCCGTGGTGCAGCCAGACGCTCCGCAGTCCGGTGAGTTCGGCACCGGCGATGTCGGCGGGCGCGTGGTCCCCGATCATCCAGGTGTGCTCGGCCCAGTCCCCGGTGGGGGCGATGCCGCACCGCTGGGCCGCCATCTCGAAGATCAGCGGGTCCGGTTTGACGCAGTCGGCCTCCTCGGAGATGACCCAGCCGTCGACCAGGGGGCCGAGCCCGGTCCGCCGGATCTTCTCCAACTGCGGCCGGGTGCCGCCGTTGCTGACGATCCCCAGCGTCCACCCGGCGGCCCGGGCGACCCGGAGCGCCTCGATGTGCCGGGGCGGGCAGTGGATGTGGGAGTTGATGCCGCGTCGGTAGTGAGCGGTCAGGAAGTCGGCGGAGACGTCCAGCCCGTAGCGCCGCCGGACCGCCGACAGTACGGTGCTGCGCGGTACGTAGCCGCCGCCGTCGAGGGTGACGAACCAGTCGAGGTCGACCGGCGGGAGGTCGTGCTCGGACAGGAAGTCCTGCGCCCAGGCCCGGTAGGCGGCGTCCCGGGGCAGCAGGGTGTTGTCGAGGTCGAACAGGAGCAGGGACATGCCGAGCATGGTGCCAGCGGCCGCGCCTATGCATATGGCAAATGCCAGACGGCGTCGCGAAGCCGTACGCGTTGGCTGAAACGGCCTCCGCACCCCCGTGGCGGGCGGTGAGGCACGGGTTCACCGGGACTGTCGGGGCAGGTCGGACGTCACGGTTCGCGACGCGCCGCAACGGATCGTCGCCGATCCATGACAGTCCGGTCACGGTGTCCCGTGGGGCTGTTGCGCCGCCCGGTCCGCTCAGTCAAGCTCCAGGGAACCTCCTTTCCGGAGGGGGCGCGATCGCCTGTGGGCGGGGCGCACAGCCTCGGCGGGCGCATCCCCCTTTCGCGGGAACAACGTCGCTCCGGGGCTTCCTCGCTGGGCGGGGCCCCAAGCCCGTCGTACTCTGAAAGGAACAGGTCACATACGGTGCTGCGCGGCGCAGACCGACGTCATCCCGTGGGCGGGCCTGCTGCCCGGGCAGCGTTGTCCTCCTCTCCTGTCGGCCCCTCTCCATCGAAGAGCCGTGAGCCATGGCTGGTTTTGAGCCTCCCCGACCGGTTGAACCGGACACGTCCCGCAGCGTGGACCCGGCCCGCGGGCCTGCCGCCGATCGTTCCGACGGCCGCGCCGAGCTGTGCGCCGACCAGCGCGGCGAGGACGGCCGTGACCACCACAGTGACCGCCTCGGCGACGACCACGACGATCACAACGACCAGGACGGCAGCCACGGTAGTTACGGCAGCCACGGCGACGAACGCGACCGTGGCCATGGCGGCGAACGCGACGGAGGCCGCGGGGACGGCAGCGCGGGCGGGTCTGTCGACGGGCCTGCCGACACTGCCGGCGAACGAGCCGACGCGCGCGCCGAGGCCTCGGGCCGCATCCCGGGCGTGCGGACGGGCCACGAGCGGGTCGACGACGGCGGCGTCGCCGACGACGCGGAAGGGTTCGAGGCGGCCGGAGCGGCTCGCGCGGCCCGGCCGGCGGCCGACGTGCCACAGCCCGCGGAGCCAGGGGAGCCCGGCCCCGGGCGCGACGGCCCGCTGGGCTTCGCACGCGCTCTGCGCGGCCTCGCCCGCCGGAGCGGCCTCGCCCGCCGTGACCGCCCGGGGCCCCGCCAGCGGCGTGGCGAGCCTCCGGCCGACCCCGCCGGGGTTCCGGTGACAGGCCGCCTGGGCCCGGGGGCCGAGTACCCGGAGGCGGCTTCCGGCGCGGCCGGCCCGCTGGGCGGGCCCACCGAGCCGTCCGGGCAGGACACCCCGGCGCCGTCCCTCGACCCGGTGTTCCAGCACGGTGTGGTGGTCGGCTTCGACGGCTCGCTGTCGAGCGAGCGCGCCCTCGCCTACGCCGTCGGCATGGCGCGCCGCTCGCAGTGCGGCCTGGTGATCGTGCACGTCGCCAACCGCCTGCCCGCCACGGTCTGGGCGGGCTGCGAGCCGCCCGTCTTCGTCGACCTCCCCGACCACCGGACCGAGGTCCTCGGCCTGGAGCTCGCCTGCGCGGACTTCCTCACCGGGGTGCCGTGGATCCTGGTCGAGCGCGGAGGGGACATCTGCCACGAGATCGAGGAGGTCGGCCGTGAGTACGCCGCCGACGCGATCGTCGTCGGCACGACGCACGGCCTTCTCGGCAAGATCTTCGGCTCGGTCTCCGGACGGCTGGCGCGGCGGGCCAACCGCCCGGTGATCGTGATCCCCTGAGGCCCTGTTCCGGCGGCTTCTCCCGAAGCCGCCGCGACACCTCCTCCTACGCCTCCTCCTGCTGTTTTCTCCTGACGCCTTCCCCTGACGCCTCCTTCGCCGTTGCGCTCCCCAACTCTCTTTGCGGAGCGCTGTGTTGACCGGTGTGCCGGCCCGGTGGGCGTGGCTAAGGAGGCGACCGTCAGGATGCGGTCGTCACGAACCGACGCCGAGCTCCCGGGCGATGAGCATGCGCTGGACCTCAGACGTGCCCTCCCCGATTTCCAGGATCTTGCAGTCGCGCCAGAAGCGGGCGACCGGGAATTCGTTCATGAAGCCGTACCCGCCGTGGATCTGGGTCGCCTCGCGGGCGTTGTCGACGGCGGCCTCGGACGAGTACAGCTTCGCGATCGCGGCCTCCTTCTTGAACGGTTCGCCGTGCAGCAGCCGGGAAGCGGCGTCCCGCCAGGCCAGGCGGGAGGTGTGGGCGCGCAGCTCCATGTCGGCAAGCTTGAACTGGATGGCCTGGTTGGCGCCGATCGGCCGGCCGAAGGCCCGGCGCTCGCCGGAGTACTTCACGGACTCGTCGACGCAGCCCTGGGCCAGGCCGGTGGCCAGGGCCGCGATCGCGATGCGGCCCTCGTCGAGGATCCGCAGGAACTGGGCGTAGCCTCGGCCACGCTCGCCCAGCAGGTTGGCCGCGGGAACGCGGCAGTCGGTAAAGGACAGTTCGCGGGTGTCGGATGCGTTCCACCCGACCTTCGAGTACTTCTTCGAGACCTGGAAGCCGGGGGTCCCGGTGGGCACGATGATGGAGGAGATCTCCCGTGCAGGCGAGCGGAATTCGCCCTCTTCACTCGAACGAGCGATCGGTTCGGTGAGCGCGGTGACGGTGACCAGGCCGGTGATGTCGGTGCCGGAGTTGGTGATGAAGCACTTGGTCCCGTTGATGACCCACTCGTCGGTGGCCTCGTCGTACCGCGCCGTGGTCCGGGTGGCCCCCGCGTCCGACCCGCCCTCCGGCTCGGTGAGGCCGAAGGCGCCGAGGAGTTCGCCCGAGGTCAGCCGGGGCAGCCACTCGCGCTTCTGCTCCTCGGTGCCGAACCGGTAGATCGGCATCGCGCCGAGCGAGACGGCGGCCTCCAGGGTGATCGCCACCGAGGAGTCCACGCGGGCGAGTTCCTCCAGGGCGAGGCCGAGGGCGAAGTAGTCGCCGCCCATGCCGCCGTACTCCTCCGGGAAGGGCAGGCCGAAGAGGCCCATCCGCCCCATCTCCCGGACGATCTCGTACGGGAACTCCTCCCGCTCGTAGAACTCGCCGATCTTCGGCGCCACCACGTCCTGGGCGAATTCGGCGACGGTGCGCCGCAGTTCCTCGTACTCGCTGCTGAGCCTGTGGTCGAGCATGGTGATCCTCCTGGCGCCCGGCCGGGTCGGCCGCGGACGTGAGCGGGGTGACCGGCGTCCGTCGGACGGTGTGACGGTCGCACGGTGCGATTGAGGGATGGACTGTCGATCGGTGCGGGTGGTGCGGGGCGCCGGCCGGATGGTGCGGGCGGCCGGCGCCGGGGACGGGAGCGGGCGGTCAGCCCCCGGCGGAGCCGAGCAGGGCCTGGACGGTGCGGGACGGGCTCGGGCGGCCGAGGCGCCCGGCCATCCACCCGCTGGTCGCGACGAGGGAGCGCAGGTCGACGCCGGTCCGGATGCCGAGCCCGTGCAGCATCCAGACCAGGTCCTCGGTGGCCAGGTTGCCGGTGGCGCTCTTCGCGTACGGGCAGCCGCCCAGGCCGCCCGCCGAGGCGTCCACCGTGGTGACGCCCTCGCGCAGGGCCGCCAGGGTGTTGCTGAGCGCCTGGCCGTAGGTGTCGTGGAAGTGCACGGCGAGCCGGTCGACCGGGACGCCGGCCCGCGCGAAACCCGCCAGCAGGGCGGTGACCTGGCCCGGGGTGGCGACCCCGATGGTGTCGCCGAGGCTCAGCTCCGCGCAGCCCAGCTCCAGCAACCGCACGCCGTACCGGACCACCTGGTCGACCGGGACGGGGCCCTCCCACGGGTCGCCGAAGCACATCGAGAGGTAGCCGCGGACCGCGACCCCGGCCTCGGTGGCCCGGCCCACGACCGGGCGGAACATCGCCATGGCCTCGTCCGCAGAGCGGTTGAGGTTGCGGCGGGCGAAGGTCTCGGTGGCGCTGGCGAACACCGCGATGTCGGCGGCGTGGTGGGCGAGCGCGCGGTCCAGGCCGCGCTCGTTGGGCACCAGCACCGGCAGCCGCAGGCCGGGGTGGAGCTCCGGCAGACCGGCGAGCCGGGGGACCAGCTCCTCGGCGTCGGCCAGCTGCGGTACCCATTTCGGGTGAACGAAGCTGGTGGCCTCGACGGTGCGCAGCCCGGCGGCCGCGAGCCGGGCGATGAACTCGGCCTTGACCTCGACCGGCACCAGGGACTTCTCGTTCTGCAGGCCGTCGCGCGGCCCGACCTCGTGGATCCGGACCTCCTCGGGCAGGCCGGGGGCGCGGACCGGATCGGGCAGGCCCAGGTCGAGGGCGTCGGGCTCGCGGGCGGGGGCGGGGGTGGTCACGACCGCACCTCCGCGGGCCCGGCGGGGACGGTGGCGGCGGCCGGCCCGGCCGGGGTGCCCTCGGCCGACGCGTCCTCGACCGGGGTGACCACGACCAGCAGGTCCTCCATCGCGACGGTGGCGCCGGCGGTGGCCCGCAGCTCGGCCACCACGCCGTCGTGCGGTGCGGCGATCACGTGTTCCATCTTCATGGCCTCCAGCACGAGCAGGGGCTGTCCCTTGCGGACCGTCTCGCCCGCCGTGGTCTTGACGACGGTGACGGTGCCGGGCATCGGGGCGGTCAGGGCGCCGTGGTGCGCACCGGCCCCGGTGGCGCTCTCGACGACCGGGTCGTAGGCGTGCAGCGGCCAGGCGTCGCCCTCGACGCCGAGCCAGGTCGCCGGTCCGGCGGCGGGGCCGGGGGTGGCGTCGGTGGCCAGCGAGAACGTGGTCCGGAGGCCGTCGACGGTCAGGTGCAGCCGGTCGCCGGCCAGGCTCGCGCGGGCGCGGTGCGCGGGGCCCCCGTCGATCCGGAGCTCCAGCTCGCGGACGGGCCCGGCGGAATTGTCAGTGGCATCGGCTACGTTGCCCGCAGTGATCGGACGGATGCTCACCGCCACCGGGTCCTGGCCGGGGGTGCGGAGTCGGTGGGTGGTCCAGGCAGGGGTGCCGCCCAGGCGCCAGCCGGAGGGAAGGGAGAACGGGTCGGTCCAGCCACCGGGATCGGCGGGCGGAGTGAGTTCCAGGTGCCGTGCCAGCGCGGCCGCGTAGTAGAGGAGGTGAGCGGGCGACGGCGGTTCGGCCGCCGAGGCCGCGTCGGGGTCGGCCGCGTCCGGGTCGGTCGCGTTCGTGGGGGAGTACGGCGAGGTGAGCAGGGCCGGCTGCTCCTGGGCCGTCCGCTCCACGAGGCCGGTGTCCAGCCGGCCGGCGGCGACCTCGGGGTGGGCGAGCAGTCGGCGCAGGAAGCCGGTGTTGGTGGTGACACCCAGGATGCGGGTGTCGGCCAGCGCCGCGCGGAGCCGGCGCAGCGCGGTCGGGCGGTCGGGCCCGTACGCGATGACCTTGGCGAGCATGGGGTCGTAGGCGCTGGTGACGACGGTTCCGGGGGCGACCCCGGAGTCGACGCGGATGCCCTCGCCCCGGGGCTCGTCCAGGGTGAGGATGCGGCCGCCGGTGGGCAGGAAGTCCCGTTCCGGGTCCTCGGCGCAGATGCGGGCCTCGATGGCGTGGCCCAGGAAGGAGATGTCGGACTGGGCGAAGGAGAGCGCTTCGCCGGCGGCGACGCGCACCTGCCACTCGACCAGGTCGAGCCGGGCCGCGTCCGCGCCGACGGCCACGGCGAGCTCGGTGACGGGGTGTTCCACCTGGAGGCGGGTGTTCATCTCCATGAAGAAGAAGTCCCGCACCCCCTCGGCGGCGGAGGCGGGGGCGTCCGGGTCGATGCCGGGAACGATGAACTCCACGGTGCCGGCACCGGTGTAGCCGCAGGACTCCGCGGCGCGGACGGCCGCGGCGCCCATCGCGGCACGGGTCTCGGCATTGAGGAGAACGGAGGGAGCCTCTTCGATCAGCTTCTGGTGGCGGCGCTGCAGGCTGCACTCGCGCTCGCCGAGGTGGACGGTGGTGCCGTGGGCGTCGGCGAGCACCTGCACCTCGATGTGGCGTGGCCGGTCGACCCAGCGCTCCAGCAGCAGGGTGTCGTCGCCGAAGGCGGTGCGGGCGACGCGGCGGGCGGCGGCGATCTCGGTGGGCAGGTCGGCGCGGTCCCGCACGAGGCGCATGCCCTTGCCGCCACCGCCGGCGGACGGCTTGAGCAGCACCGGGTAGCCGATCTCGTCGGCGGCGGCGACGAGGTCCTCGTCGGTGGGCGCGGTGGCCTGGCTGCCGGGGACCACCGGGACGCCGGCGGCCCGGACGGCCTCCTTGGCGTTGATCTTGTCGCCCATCAGCTCGACCGCACCGGGAGGTGGTCCGATGAAGACGAGGCCCGCGTCGGCGCAGGCGCGGGCGAAGCCGGCGTTCTCGGCGAGGAAGCCGTAGCCGGGGTGGACGGCCTGGGCGCCGGTGCGGCGGGCGGCGGCCAGGATCTGGTCGGTCCGCAGGTACGTCTCGGTCGCCGAGCTGTCGCTGCGGTCGGCCGGGCCGAGCCGGACCGCGACGTCGGCCTCGCGGACGTGCGGCGCGTCGGCGTCCGCGTCGCTGAACACGGCGACCGAACGGACGCCGAGCCGTCGCAGGGTGCGGATCACCCGCAGGGCGATCTCGCCGCGGTTGGCGACCAGAACTGTGTCGAACATGGGAGGCGTTCCTCCGGGTCGAGGGGAGCCGTACGAAGGAGGTGGCGGTCGGGCGCCGGCCCGGGTGGGCCGGCGCCGCAGGGAGTCACACCCGGAAGGGAGGATTCACGGACGCGGGGGTGACACGAGGAGGCGTCACATGCGGAAGACGCCGTACGGAGCGGGCGGCGCCAGCGGGGCGTTGGCGCAGGCGGTGAGGGCGAGACCGACGACGGTGCGGGTGTCCATCGGGTCGATCACGCCGTCGTCCCAGAGCCGGGCGGTGGCGTAGTAGGCGTTGCCCTGGCGCTCGTACTGCTCGCGGACGGGGCGCTTGAACTCCTCCTCCGCCTCGGTCGGCCACTGCTCGCCGTGCGCCTCCAACTGGTCGCGGCGGACGGTGGCGAGGACGGAGGCCGCCTGCTCGCCGCCCATCACGGAGATCTTGGCGCCCGGCCACATCCACAGGAAGCGGGGTGAGTAGGCCCGGCCGCACATCGAGTAGTTGCCGGCTCCGTACGATCCGCCGATCACCACGGTCAGCTTCGGGACGCGGGTGCAGGCGACGGCGTTGACCATCTTGGCGCCGTGCTTGGCGATGCCGCCCGCCTCGTACTGCCGGCCGACCATGAACCCGGTGATGTTCTGGAGGAAGAGGAGGGGGATGCCGCGCTGGTCGCACAACTCGATGAAGTGGGCGCCCTTGAGGGCGGACTCGGCGAACAGCACGCCGTTGTTGGCGACGATACCGACCGGGTGGCCGTGGATCCGGGCGAAGCCGGTGACCAGGGTGGCGCCGTACTCGGCCTTGAACTCGGCGAACCGGCTGCCGTCCACCAGGCGGGCGATCACCTCGCGCACGTCGTAGGGCGTGCGCGGGTCGACCGGCACGGCGCCGTACAGGCCGGCCGGGTCGACGGCCGGCGGCTCGACCGGGGTGAGCGGCCACGGCCTGGCCTCGCGCGGGCCGAGCCCGGCCACGATCGTGCGGACGATGGAGAGGGCGTGGGTGTCGTCCTCGGCCAGGTGGTCCGTCACGCCCGAGGTGCGGGAGTGCAGCTCGCCGCCGCCCAGCTCCTCGGCGGTGACCACCTCGCCGGTGGCGGCCTTCACCAGCGGCGGACCGCCCAGGAAGATCGTGCCCTGGTTGCGGACGATCACGGCCTGGTCGCTCATCGCCGGGACGTACGCGCCGCCGGCCGTGCACGAGCCGAGCACGGCGGCGATCTGCGGGATGCCCGCGGCGGAGAGTTTGGCCTGGTTGTAGAAGATCCGGCCGAAGTGGTCGCGGTCCGGGAAGACCTCGTCCTGCATCGGGAGGAAGGCGCCGCCGGAGTCCACCAGGTAGACGCAGGGCAGCCGGTTCTCCAGCGCGACCTCCTGGGCGCGCAGGTGCTTCTTCACCGTCATCGGGTAGTAGGTGCCGCCCTTGACGGTGGCGTCGTTGGCGACCACCACCACCTCGCGCCCGGCGACCCGGCCGATGCCGGCGATCACTCCGGCCGCGGGGGCCGCGCCGTCGTACATCCCGTCGGCGGCCAGCGGGGCCAGCTCCAGGAAGGGGGAGGCCGGGTCGAGCAGGGTGTCCACGCGGTCGCGGGGCAGCAGCTTGCCGCGTGAGGTGTGCCGGGCGCGGGCCTTGGCGCCGCCGCCCAGGGCGGCCGCGTCGAGCTTCGCGCGCAGCTCGGCGACCAGGGCGCGGTGCGCCTCGGTGTTGGCGCGGTACGCCTCGGAGCCCGGGTCGGCGGAGCTGCCGAGCCGGGGTGCCGGTGCGGCTGCCGCGGCCGGGGCGGCGCCGGGCGCCGCCGCCGTGCCGGTCGCTGCGACGAGCCGGACGCCGGTGGGTGTGCCGGCGGTTGAGTTGACCATTCCCAAGAGCTCCCTTGCCCTCGGACCAGGTGGGCAGCCGGGTGCGGTCCGCCCGTGATCGCCACGTTAATTAACGTTAACTTACGCGCCCAGGTTAACGGCCGATAACCCGACTGTCTACGATGGACGGCATGCCCAACGTCCCCGCCGCCTCCGCGCTCCCCCGCCGTGACCAGATCCGCAGGGAGGCCGCGAGGCTGTTCGCCGCCCGGGGCTTCCTCGGCGTGGGCGTGGACGAGATCGGCAAGGCCGTCGGCATCAGCGGCCCCGCGCTCTACCGCCACTTCGCCGGCAAGGACGCGATGCTCGCGGACCTGCTGATCGGCATCAGCGAGCGCCTGCTGGACGAGGGGCGCCGCCGCGCGGGCGGCGGCGCGGGCCCGGCCGCCACGCTGGACGCGCTGATCAGCGGCCACGTCGACTTCGCGCTGGGCGACCGGGACCTGATCACCCTGCACGACCGCGAGCTGCTGAACCTCAAGGAGGAGGACCGGCGCACCGTCCGCCGGCTCCAGCGCGGCTACGTCGAACTGTGGGTGGACGTGGTCCGGCAGGCCTACCCGCCGTTGGCCGAACCCGCCGCCGAGCCGGTGGCCCGGGCCGCCGTGCACGCCGTCTTCGGCCTGATCAACTCGACCCCGCACAGCCTCGGCCCGAACCCCGACCAGGGCGAGCGCGCCGCCCTCCAGCGCGACGGCATGGCCGCCCTGCTCCACGCCCTCGCCCACGGCGCGTTCGCAGCGGCCGCGGGCTCGGCCGGCGGCCCCGGCGGCCCTGTCGTCCCCGGCGCCGCTGTCGCTCCCGTCGGCGGTCCGGCGGCCGCGGAGGCCTGAGCCCGCATCCCCGGCCTCGGCCCCGGCTCTGCTCCCGGCTTCGGCTCCGGCCCAGGTTCCGCCCTCGGCTCCGTTCCCGGCTTCGTTTTCGACGAAGAGCGGCCCGGCGGAGAATGGTCGGGAGCGAAGGTCTGCCGGTGAACGTCCCTATCGGTAGCCCGCCCGGAGCCCGCCCGCAGCCGGCCGTTGGCCCGTCCGGAGGCCTAGTCCCAAAGGACGGCGCCCGTCCGCCCGTGGCCGCTGGGTGTCGCGAGGGTCGTCGGCGACTCTGGAAATGGCCCGGGCGGAGTGGGCCATGCGAGTGTTCGGCCGGGAATCACCGCAGGCCATCGACTGTTGGCGAGTCCGCCGGACCGGATGATCCGGGCTGTCAGGGCCCGTTCCGAACCCGCCCGGGGCGGAAAACGCCGTGGCGACCACCCGACGAAATGGTTAGCATCCCTAAATATGCCTGAGACTCACGGATCCACGGTGGAGCAATCCCCGAGCGGCCCCCCGGCCCCCGGCACGACCCCGGAGGCCCCCGTCGACAGCCCGCAGGCCGCCGTCGGGAACACCGGGCCGGCCGCCGAAGACGCCGAGCCCGCCCCCGACAACGTCCGGCCCGCCGCCAAGAGCGCCGAGGCTTCTGAGCCCGCCCCCGAGAGCGCCGCCGAGTCGACCGGCTGGCTCAGCCGCCTGGTCGGCTACAGCTGGCGGTCCCGCCGCAGCCTGCTCTTCGCCTTCGGAGCCTCGCTCCTCGGCATGGCCGTCACCGCACTGGTGCCGCTGGTCACCAAGCTGATCATCGACGACGTCATCGTCGCCCGCACCCGTTCGCTGGCCCCCTGGGCGGTGGTGCTGCTGCTCGCGGCCCTCGTGGTCTTCGGCTGCACCCAGGTCCGCCGCTACTACGGCGGCCAGCTCGCGGTGGACGTCCAGCACGAGATGCGCAGCGACCTGTTCCGCTCGCTCGGACGGCTGGACGGCCACCGCCAGGACCGGCTGGACACCGGGCAGGTGGTGGGGCGCGCGACCTCCGACCTCCAACTGGTCAACGGCCTGCTCTCGATGCTGCCGATGATGACCGGCTACCTGCTGATGTTCGTCATGTCGCTGGTCGTGATGGTCTGGCTGTCCCCGCCGCTCACTCTGATCACCGTGGTCATGGCCCCCGCGCTGTGGTGGGTCTCGGCGTTCAGCCGCAAGCGCCTCTTCCCCGCCACCTGGGCCGCCCAGCAGGAGGCGGCGGCCGTCGCGGGCGTGGTGGACGGCGCGATCGGCGGCGTCCGCGTCGTCAAGGGCTTCGGCCAGGAGGCCCAGGAGCTCGACAAGCTGGAGACGGCCTCCCGCAACCTCTTCGCGGCCCGGCTCCGGTCGATCCGGCTCAACGCCCGCTACAACCCGGCGATGCAGGCGATCCCGGCGCTCGCCCAGGTCGGCGTCCTGGCCTTCGGCGGCTGGCTGGCCGTCGACGGCAGGGTCACCCTCGGGACCTTCGTCGCCTTCTCCACGTACGTCGCCCAGATGACCGGCCCGGTGCGGATGCTGACCATGGTCATCACCGTCGGCCAGCAGGCCCGGGCCGGGGTGGAGCGCGTCCTGCAGCTGATCGACGAGCGCCCGCTGGTCCAGGAGCGCCCGGACGCCCGCACTCTGGACCTCGCGCACGGCGAGAGCCCGCAGAGCGCGCCGCAGAGCACTCCGGGAGGAGCGCTCGTCGGCCCGCGGACCCCCGACATCGCCCTGGAGTTCGACCGGGTCGAGTTCCGCTACGACCCCGAGCACCCCGCCCCCGTCCTGCACGGCCTCAGCCTGAAGCTGGCCCCCGGCGAGACCCTCGCCCTGGTCGGCGCCTCCGGCTCCGGCAAGTCGACGGTGGCCCAGCTGGTGCCCCGCTTCTACGACCCGGCCGCCGGCACCGTCCGCCTGTACGGCCACGACCTGCGCGACCTCACCCTGGACTCGGTCCGCGCCACGGTCGGCATCGTCCCCGAGGAAAGCTTCCTCTTCTCCGAGACGGTCCGCACCAACATCGCCTACGGCCGCCCGGACGCGACGGACGAGCAGGTGGTCGCCGCCGCCCGCGCCGCCCAGGCCGACGAGTTCGTCCGCGCGCTGCCGGACGGCTACGACACCAAGGTCGGCGAGCAGGGCTTGACGCTCTCCGGCGGCCAGCGCCAGCGCATCGCGCTGGCCCGGGCGATCCTCACCGACCCCCGGATCCTGCTGCTGGACGACGCCACCTCGGCGGTCGACCCGCAGATCGAGGCGGAGATCCACGACGCGCTGCGCTCGGTGATGACCGGCCGCACCACGCTGCTGATCGCCCACCGCCGCTCGACCCTCCAACTCGCCGACCGGATCGCCGTGCTGGAGCGCGGCCGGCTGCTGGACCTCGGAACGCACGAGGAACTCGAAGCCCGATGTCCCCAGTACCGGGCCCTGATCACCGATCCCGAGGCCGGTCACGCCGACCGGCAGTCCGCCCTCGAAGCAGCGTCCGACGAGCCGGCGTCCGCAGAGGCACCCGGAACCCCCGCAACCGGCGCAACCCCCGGAGCCAGCGCAACCCCTGGAGCCGGCGCAACCCCCGGAACCCCGGCGACCCCGGCCACCCCCGCCCTCCCCACCCCCGCCCTGGCCAAGGCCGCCCGCACCGCCGACCCCGACCTGCTGGACAAGGTCGCGGCCCTCCCGCCCGCCTCCGACGTCCCGGCCGTCCCCCGCGCCGAGGCCGAGGCCGGTGACCCCGACTTCAGCCTGAGCCGCCTGCTGCGCCCCTTCCGCACCCCGCTGCTCATCGCCCTCCTGCTGGTCGCCCTGGACGCGGCGGCCGGGCTGGTGCTGCCGGTGCTGATCCGGCACGGCATCGACGAAGGCGTCCGCAAGGGCCTGATGTCCGGCGTCGCGGTGGCCTCGCTCGCCGCTCTCGTCGTGGTCCTGTTGGACTGGGTGGTGCAGAGCGCCGAGAACCGGGTCAGCGGCCGTACCGGCGAGCGGGTCCTCTACACGCTCCGACTCAAGATCTTCGCCCACCTCAACCGGCTCGGCCTGGACTACTACGAGCGCGAGCTGACCGGCCGGATCATGACCCGGATGACCACCGACCTGGACTCGCTGACCTCCTTCCTCCAGACCGGCATGGTCACCGCCGTGGTCAGCCTGCTGACCTTCGCCGGGATCTTCGCCGCCCTGCTGATCATCGACGCCGGCCTGGCCCTGGTGGTCTTCGCGGTCCTGCCGCTGCTGGTGATCGCCACCCTGGTGTTCCGCAAGAAGTCCAAGGACCAGTACGAGCGCTCCCGCGACCTGATCAGCACCGTCAACGCCGACCTCCAGGAGAACGTGGCCGGCATGCGGATCGTCCAGGCCTTCCGCCGCCTGGACACCAACACCGACCGCTTCGTGGCCCGCGGCATCGCCTACCGCGAGGCCCGGGTCCGGGCCCAGCTCTACATCTCGCTGTACTTCCCGTTCGTCCAGTTCCTCTCCAGCGTGGCCGCCGCGCTGGTGCTGATCGTCGGCGCTGCCCGGGTCGACGCCGGGACGCTGACGGTCGGTGCGCTGGTCGCGTACCTGCTCTACATCGACCTGTTCTTCGCGCCGGTCAACCAGCTGTCCCAGGTGTTCGACGGGTACCAGCAGGCCTCGGTGGGCCTCGGCCGCATCCGCGAGCTGCTGCGCACCCCGACCGCCACCGCGGAGGCGGCAGACCCGGTCCCGGTGGCCGGGGGCCTGCGCGGCGAGATCTCCTTCGAGGGGGTCGGCTTCGCCTACAACGGCGGCGCGGACGGCGCCCCGACCGTGCTGAGCGGCGTGGACCTGCACATCCCGGCCGGACAGACGGTGGCGCTGGTCGGCGAGACCGGCGCCGGCAAGTCGACGCTGGTGAAGCTGGTCGCCCGGTTCTACGACGCGACGGAGGGCACCGTCCGGGTGGACGGGGTCGACCTCACCCGCTACGACCTGGCGCAGTACCGCCACCGCCTGGGCGTGGTGCCGCAGGAGGCGTACCTCTTCGCGGGCACGGTCCGCGAGGCGATCGCCTACGGCCGGCCGGGCGCCTCGGCGGCCGAGGTGGAGGCGGCGGCCCGGGCGGTCGGCGCGCACGACATGATCGTCCGGCTCTCGGACGGCTACGACCACGAGGTGGCCGGCCGCGGGCGCAACCTCTCGGCGGGCCAGCGCCAGCTGATCGCGCTGGCCCGGGCCGAGCTGGTCGACCCGGACATCCTGCTGCTCGACGAGGCCACGGCGGCGCTCGACCTGGCCACCGAGGCGGCCGTCAACCAGGCCGCGGACCGGCTCAGCGGCGGCCGGACCACCCTGGTCATCGCCCACCGCCTGACCACCGCCGAGCGCGCCGACCGGGTGGTCGTGCTGGACCACGGCCGGGTGGTCGAGGACGGCACGCACACCGAACTGCTCGCCCGGGGCGGCACCTACAGCCGGCTCTGGCAGGCGTTCATCGCCGACGGCCACCCGGCGGCCGAGGCCGTCGCCGCCGGATAGGGCGGCCCCGCACCCGGAGGCCCGCACGCGTGGCCCCGAACCCGGAGCCCGAACACTCCGAGCCGCCTGACGGTCCCCCCGCGCGGACCGTCAGGCAGTCAGGCGGTGATCAGCGAGGCCAGCAGCTCCGAGGCGTCGATCCCGCGCGGCAGGTCGCTCACCTGCCCGTCCCCGACCTCGACCACCCGCCAGCCGGAGCCGTCCGCCCGGCTGGCGAGGTCGGTGGTCACGAAGCGGCAGCCGAGCCGGCGGACCAGCGCCGGGACGTCGGTGAGGTCGGGCTCGACGGCCCGGCGCGGGGCGTCCGGGTGCGGCCCGACCAGGACGGGCCGGCCGTCCAGCCACCACACCCGGGCCTCCACGGCCCGCCCGCCGCTCCCCGGCGCGCCGCCGTCCGCCCGCTCCGGCCCGGCCGCACCAGCCGTACAGGCCGCACCGCCCGTACGGCTCGCACCGTTCACGCCGACCGGTCCCGCCGCCGGGACGTCCGCGCCCTCGAACTCCTCGTACCGCCGCAGCACCACGCCGCCCGCCAGGAACTCGCCCTGCAGTTCGACGAACCGTCCGACCACCCGGCCGACGGCCGCCAGGTCGGCCAACTCGGGTACGTAGCAGGCCTCGTACCACTCGTGCTTGCGGGACTTCACGTAGTCCTTGACGATCGCCGGCCCGCGCCCGCCGAGCCGGGCCGCGGCCTCCGCCAGCTCCGCCGGCCCGGGCGCCACCGGTCCCTCGGACGGGATCCACGCGCTGGCCGGGGTCGCGCCCTCGAACACGCCGTACCAGCCGGGCAGTTCATGGGCGGCCGCGTACCCGGGCGCGCTGGTCAGCAGGGTGCCGCCGCGGGCGGTGAGCGCGGCGGCGAAGTCGGCGTACCGGGCGGAGGGCAGCATCCAACCCCGGTACCAGAGCGGGCCGCTGTCCCGCGGCACCCGCAGCACGGCCTCCTCGGCCCGCCCGGCGAGCAGCCCGTCGTGGTCGACCAGGTGCAGCTCGCCGCCCAACTCCCGCAGGGTCCTGGCCTCCCAGGCGAAGTGCGGGTCGGGCCGG
Source organism: Kitasatospora sp. SC0581 (assembly GCF_048159585.1). NCBI lineage: Bacteria > Bacillati > Actinomycetota > Actinomycetes > Kitasatosporales > Streptomycetaceae > Kitasatospora > Kitasatospora sp. SC0581. Next base: position 78,341 of record NZ_JBLRWA010000033.1, read on the forward strand.
CGCGGGTTGAGCGGATCGGCGGGGAAGATGATCGCGGGTGCGGGCATGGCCGTCAGGGTACGGCGGACCGGTGGGCCCGGCGCCCGCCACGACGGACCGGCCGGCTCGTGCACCCGACCGGAGTGCCGAAACCGCTCGACGGCCCCGGACGGTCGCTGGGAGAGTGACCCGATGCGAAATCTGCTGCGCCCCCGCAAACGCAGGCCGAGGCAGGCCGCCCGCACGGTGGTCCTGGACGGGAACGGCTCGGTCTTCCTGCTCCGTTCGGACAACGACGAGGTCGGCGTGCACTGGACCATGCCGGGAGGCGGCCTGGAACCGGGCGAGACCCCGTGGGACGGCGCCCGGCGCGAGCTGTGGGAGGAGACGGGCTGGAGCGACCTCGAACCCGGCCCGCTGCTCTGCACCTGGGAGCACGACTTCACCTGGCACGGCACCCCGGTCCGCCAGCACGAGCACATCTACCTCACCGGCGGCCCGCACCGCGGTCCGGTCGGCGACGTCAGCGCGGTGCACGCCGTCGACCGGATCCTGGACTGGCGCTGGTGGACCCCGGCCGACCTCGCCGACGAGAACGCCGACGCGCTCTGGCCGCCCGCGCTGCCGGAACTGCTGGACGCGGTCCGTACGGGCTGGGCCGTGGACGGGCGGCCGCCGGTGCCCGTCGACCTCGGGTACATCCCGAACGCCCCGGCCACCCGCTAGGCCCGCCGAGTCCGCCAGACCTGCTCGGCCCACCAGATCCACCAGGCCGGCCAAGCCCCGCCAGGCCCGCTCGGCCAGTCGCCGAACGGGCCCGGCGGAGCGGTCAGGTGCGCCCGCCGCGCCGGGGCCGCCCGGCCGGACCGGGTTCCCAGCCGTGCAGCTCCAGCTCCCGGTCGTGCAGTGCGGCGGGGTTCATCAGCACCGTCAGCTGGGCGCCGGCCAGCTGCTCGAGGTCGAGCCCGGTGGCGGACAGCAGCTGCTCGGTCGGCACCGAGACGGCGATGGCGGGCCGCCAGGAGGGCAGTACCACCAGGCAGGTGCCGCGGCCGACCCGGATCGGCTGGGCCGCCACGCGGACCGGTGCGCGCTCCTCCGGTCGGCCGAGGGCCTCGGCGGGCCCGGGGCTGCCGCCGATCAGGATGCCGAGCGGCGGTTCGGCCCACGAGACCGCTGCGGCGGACCCGACGGCACCGGTGTCGACAGCACCGGTGTCGACAGCAGAGGGGGCGACAGCGCCGGCCCCGAACGACGGCGTCCGCGCCGCCACTTCCGCCGCATCGGCGGGTTCGCCCACCCGTCCGGTGGCCCCCGGCAGGGCCGGCCCGGTCGGGCCGGACGCGGCCGTCTCCCGTGCGGTCGCCTCCTGCCCTGTCCGGGAGGCCTGCGGGTGCATCCGGCGCAGGCGCCGGGAGGGTGACGGCCGCCGGGATCCCAGGATCCGCGGCTCCTCGTGCGCCGGGCGCTGCGCCGGGACGGACGGGCCGCCCTCCGTCGTTGCGGTGACGGGCCCGAACCGGACGAACCCGTCCTCGGCCTCCGCGTCGAGGCCGAGCAGGGCCCGCACCTCCGCGACCGGTCGGCGGCACGCGGCCGCCAGCTCGGCGACGGAGCGGCCCTGGAAGTGCGCGGCCCGCAGCCGCTCGGCGAACGCCGCCCGCAGCCGTGCCGTGGTCGGATCATCGTCATGCGGGTCGCCGTCCGCCAGTCCGCCACCGGCCTCCGGAGCGGCCGCGGGCAGGACGGGCGGCGCCTCCGCGTCGTACCGGCTGCGCGGCTGCGGCACCGAGTCGGGGCGGGCCGTCGCCTCCGGGCTGCCGGGCGCGGCCGCACCGGGCTCGGTGGCGGTCGCGATCGAGCACATCGGCACGGCCGAGCCGGGCGAGCCGGGCGAGCCGGGCGAGCCGGTCGGGGCGGGCGGGGGCGAGGATCCGGCGCTGTCCCGGGGCGGGCCGGGCAGGGACGGGTCGGTTGCGGAGGGGTGGAGCGAGGTCATCTGCGGGCCCTTCGGGAAACGGTCCCGACGATCCTCCCGCACCACGCGATCAGCTCCAAGCGTCCAACCCGGTGGTGTGCGCGATACCACCGCGACACCGCCGCGATACCACCACGGAATCACCCAGGGACCGTCGCGGGCCCACCCGGGGCCCACCCGGGGATCGCCCAAGACGGCGCCGGGCGGGCACTGTTGCCGTACGACCGGAACACCGCCCCGTTCCGCCCGCCGACGCCGACCAGGCCCGGCCGGCCGGGTTCACTCCGGGCTCACCCGACGGACTCACCCGGCGGATTCACCTGCCTGGCTCAACTGCCTGGTTCAACTGCCGGGCGCGACAAAGCCCTTGAGGTCGTTGAGCACCACGTTCGCCGCCATGACGCCGAGCCCGAGGAACCAGGTCTCGTCCGAAACCGGCCGGGCCTGACCGGACTTGACCGCACCGAGCGTCTTCCAGAGCGCGCCGCCGAGCACCGCGTCCTGGTTGGTCGAGCTGGGGCTGCCGTACACGCCGTAGAAGATCCAGTCGGCGTCGGCCTTGTCGATCTGCTCCGGGCTGACCTCCACCGCGAGTTCCTTGACCTGCTCGATCGCGGGCTGCGGCAGCGGCACGTCGGTGAGGATGGTGCCGATGAAGGAGAGCTCCGCGTAGAGCCGGGTGCGGCCCGGCATGAAGCGCAGTGGCGTGATGGTGGGCCGCTTGTCGCCGAGCTTCGCGCCGATCGCCGCGGCGGCCGCCTGGTACGCGTCGAGCTGGGTCTTGGCCTCGGCCTCCAGGCCGAACGTGCTCGCGTTGAGCAGGAAGTTCTGCTTCCAGGGGTAGCCGGGGCGCAGCGAGAAGACGGTCGGCGCGATCTTGGAGAGCTGCGCGTACTGGTCCTGGGCGCGCAGCTGGCTGCCGAGGATCAGGTCCGGCTTGAGCGCGGCGATGGCCTCCAGGTTGAGGCTGTTGATGGTGCCGACGGCGGCGGGGCTGCCGGCCTTGTCCTTGAGGTAGGACGGCAGGGACTTGGAGCCGTCGGTGTACACGATGCCGACCGGCTGGATGCCGAGGGCGACGACGTTGTCGAGCTCGCCGGTGTCCAGCACCACGACCCGGGTGGGCCTGGCCGGGAGCACCGTCTCGCCCATCGCGTGCCTGAGGGTGCGCGGGTAGACGCCGGCGGCGGCGTCGGTGCCGAAGCCCTTCATCCTCTCGATCACGGCGGCGTAGTCGTCCCCGCCCTGCTTGACCGACTTCTGGTTCGGGGAGGAGCCGCCGCCGGCCGGGGTCGAACCGCTACTGCCGCCCGATCCACCGGATCCGCCGGAGCTGCCGCAGGCGGTGAGGAGTCCGCCGAGGCCGAGCACCGCCCCGCCGGCGATCCCGGCGGTGAGGAACCGGCGACGGCCGGAGGTGCGGGGGGAGAGGACCGGGTCGTCGGAGGTGGGGGGCACGCGACGCTCCTTTCACGATCGAAATTAGGTTAGGCAAACCTATCCGACTCGGGGAGCGGTGGGGGGAGCGGCCCGTCCGGGCCGGGGGGCAAACCTGGTCGAACCTTGGCAAAAGGGAGAAATTTTCTTGGCCCAACTCCTTTGAAACAAAGGTACATGGGTTAACAAGCCGTAAATACATCCACCCGAACAGCCGTCGCGAGAACGAATCGAAGCAAGTGGTTTAGATCACCAAGGGTTGGTCTACTCAACCTTCCACGCCCGCCTCTAGGGTGCGCTGGTGTTTGATCAGCAGCTCTCAGAGCACACGAGCAGCGGCCGGGCAATGGCGCCCGGCGCTCCGCAGGGTGCCCCGGTCAGTGGCATCAGTGGTGGGGTCCCCGTCGATCAGGGGACCGCTGGGGGAGCGGGGGACAAGGGTCTACGGGGCGGTTCCGTCGGCCTGCTGAGCAGTGTGGTGCTGGGCGTCTCGACGGTCGCCCCGGTCTACTGCCTGACCGCCACACTCGGCCCGACCGTCACCGCGGTCGGGGTGCAGATGCCGGCGGTGTTCCTGGCCGGCTTCCTGCCGATGCTGCTCGTCGCGTTCGCGTACAAGGAGCTGAACAAGGACTTCCCGGACTGCGGCACGTCCTTCACCTGGGGTGTCCGGGCCTTCGGTCCCCGGGTCGGCTGGATGGCCGGGTGGGGCCTGACGGTGGCGACCATCATCGTGCTCTCCAACCTGGCCGGGGTCGCGACCGACTTCCTGTACCTGATGCTCGGGGAGATGACCGGCAGCGGCTGGGTCACCGAACTCGACCAGAACAAGGCCGTCCACCTGCTCACCGTGGTCCTGCTGATCGCCGGCGCCACCGCGATGAGCTACCGGGGGATGACCGCGACCAAGTGGTTCCAGTACAGCCTGGTCGGCCTCCAGCTGGCCGTGCTGCTGCTCTTCTCCGTCATCGCCATCGGGAAGGCCGCCTCGGGCGACCTGCCCGACTCGATCGGCTTCTCCTTCTCCTGGCTCAACCCGCTCGAGGTCAGCTCGTTCAGCGCGTTCACCGCCGGGCTGTCGCTGTCGATCTTCATGTACTGGGGCTGGGACACCTGCCTGACCATGAACGAGGAGACCCAGGGCAGCGCCAAGACCCCCGGTCGCGCCGCGATGATCTCCATGGTCACCCTGGTCGGCTCGTACCTGCTGGTCGCGATCGCCTCCCAGATGTTCGCGGGCGTCGGCAGCACCGGCAACGGCCTCGGCAACCCGGCCACCGCCGACAACGTCTTCTCCGCGCTGGCCCGTCCGGTGCTCGGCTCGCCGTGGAGCATCCTGCTCTTCCTGGCCGTCGTCGCCAGCGCCGCCGCCAGCCTGCAGACCACCTTCATCCCGGTGGCCCGCACCCTGCTCGCGATGAGCGCCTACCGCGCCGTGCCGCCGCGCTTCGGCGCCGTCCACCCGCGCTTCCGCACCCCCGGCTACGCCACCGTCGCGGCGGGCATCGCCACCGCGGTCTTCTACGTCGGGATGAGCCTGATCAGCGAGAACGTCGTCCAGGACACCATCCTGGCGCTCGGTCTGATGATCTGCTTCTACTACGCACTGACCGCTTTCGCCTGCGTCTGGTACTTCCGCGGTTCGCTGCGCACCGGTGTCCGCGCGCTGCTGCTCAAGGGCGTCGCCCCGTTCGTCGGCGGCGTGCTGCTCACCGCGGTCTTCCTCCAGACCCTCACCGACGCCTGGGCCCCCGACTACGGCAGCGGTTCGGTCTTCGGCATCGGCTCGGTCTTCGTGATCGGCGTCGGCATCCTGCTGCTCGGCGCGGGCCTGATGACCTGGTACGGCTTCATCCGGCCGGAGTTCTTCCGCGGCGAGACGCTGCACAAGGACACCCCGGCACTGGTCGTGGAGGACTGACTGCCGCTACCGTGGGGCGCATGAAGCGCTTCATCGGCCTGTGCTGGTGGCCGTCCTAGGACGGCCACACCACTCGCCTGAGCAGGGCCGTCCGGGATGGACGGCCCTGCTGCGTTTTCCGTAGGACGGGCCCCTCGCCCCGGACGGCCACCACCACCGCCGTACCGAGGAGAGACACCTTGACCACCGCCACCGCCACCGTCCCTACCGCCACCGTCCCCACCACTGCCGGTCCCGCCGCTGCTGCGGCCACCGCCGTCGCCGCCGCGTCCGTCCTGTCCGACGACCCGGCAGCCCACCGCGTCCTCACCGGGGACCGCCCCACCGGACCGCTCCACCTCGGCCACTACTTCGGCACCCTGCGCAACCGGGTCCGGCTCCAGGACCAGGGCGTCGAGATGTTCGTCGTGGTCGCCGACTACCAGGTCATCACCGACCGCGACCTCGCCGACCGGCTCGCCGAGCACACCGAGAACCTCGTCCTCGACTACCTCGCCGCCGGCCTCGACCCCGAGCGGGCGACGATCTTCCCGCACAGCGCCGTCCCCGCCCTCAACCAGCTGCTGCTCCCCTTCCTCAGCCTGGTCAGCGTCGCCGAGCTGGGCCGCAACCCCACCGTCAAGGACGAGATCACCCACTCCCGGCAGTCCGCCGTCAGCGGGCTGATGTTCACCTACCCCGTCCACCAGGCCGCCGACATCCTCTTCTGCAAGGCCGACCTGGTCCCAGTCGGCCAGGACCAGCTGCCCCACCTCGAAGTCGCCCGCACCGTCGCCCGCCGCTTCAACGAGCGCTACCCGCACGCCGACGGCAGCGCCGTCTTCCCCCGCCCGCAGGCCCTGCTCTCCGAAGCCCCGATGCTGCTCGGCACCGACGGCGGAAAGATGAGCAAGAGCCGGGGCAACGCCGTCGCCCTCGGCGCCACCGAGGACGAGACCGCCCGGATCATCCGTGGCGCCAGGACCGACGCCGACCGCCGGATCGGCTACGACCCGGTCGACCGGCCCGAGGTCTCCAGCCTCGTCCTGCTCGCCGCCCTCTGCCAGGACCGGGCCCCCGAGGCCGTCGCCGAGGAGATCGGCGACGGCGGCGCCGCCGCGCTCAAGCGCACCGTCACGGAGTCCGTCAACGAGTTCCTCCGCCCGCTGCGCGCCCGCCGCGCCGAACTCGCCGCCGACCGGGGCCACCTGCGGCAGGTCCTGCGCGACGGCGCCGAGCGGGCCAACGCCGTCGCCGACGCCACCCTCGCCGAGGTGCGGGAGGTGATGGGGGCGGCGATCTGAAGAGCCCTCACGCCGGCCGGCGGACATCGGCCGGTCGGCACGGGGCATATCGTCACCGGGCGGTCGCGGCCACGGCGCGACCGCCCGAACCCCGCTTCCGCGTCCGAAAGGTGGTCCGGCCCATGGACCAGCACCCGACCACACCCGGCCAGGGGCTGACCCGCCCGCCGCACCTGCGTCCCGGCGACCACGTCGCCGTCGTCGCCCCCAGCGGTCCCGTCGACGCCGAACGTCTCACCACCGGGTGCGCGATCCTCCGCTCCTGGGGGCTCCGCGTGACCGTCGCCCCGCACGTCCTCGACACCCACCCCACCCTCGGCTACCTGGCCGGCACCGACGCCGACCGCGCCGCCGACCTCCAGACCGCCTGGCTCGACCCCGCCGTCGACGCCGTCATCTGCGCCCGCGGCGGGTACGGCGTGCACCGCATCGTCGACCTGCTCGACTGGACCGCGATGCGCGCCGCCGCCCCCAAGCCCTTCATCGGCTTCAGCGACGTCAGCTCCCTGCACGAGGCCTTCGCCCGGCGGCTCGGCCTCGCCACCCTGTACGGACCGCTGGCCGCCGGCGCCTCCTTCGTCTCCGACGGCCCGACCGCCGAGCACCTGCGCCGCACCCTCTTCGACCCCGCCGCCGTCACCGTCCTCACCTCGCCCACCGCCGCCCCGCTCGTCCCCGGCCGCGCCCGCGGCGTCACGGCCGGCGGCTGCCTCCACGTCCTCACCGCCGAGCGCGGCACGCCCGCCGCCCGTCCCTCGTACGAGGGCGCTGTCCTGCTGCTCGAAGACGTGAACGAGCACCCCTACCAGCTCGACCGGCTGCTGACCCAGCTCCTGCGCTCCGGAGCCCTCGACGGCGTGGCCGGCCTGGCCCTCGGCTCCTGGGAGGGCTGCGGACGGCCCCAGCGGGTCCGGGACGTGATGCTCGACCGGCTCGGCGGGCTCGGCGTCCCCGTGCTCTGGGAACTGGGCTTCGGCCACTGCCCCTCCACCCTCACCGTCCCGCTCGGCGTGCCCGCCCTGCTCGACGCCGACGCAGGCACCCTCACCCTGGACCTGCCCGCCCTCGCCGACAGCTGAGCAAAGCCGACCGCTGAGCAAAGAGGTGCACTGAGCAAAGAGGTGCACTGAACAGGAGGCGCGCGCTGAGTAGGGTGCGGCCATGAACGAGGACCGCCTCACCGCCCTTGCCCTCGGCTTCCTCCGAGGCCCGGGCAGCAACGCCCGTACGATCCTCGGACTTGCCGGCCCGCCCGGCGCCGGCAAGTCCACCCTGGCCCGCCACCTGGTCGCCGAGGTCGAGCGGGCCGAAGGCCCCGGCACCGCCGCCTACGTCCCGCTCGACGGCTTCCACCTCTCCGGCGCCCAGCTCGACCGCCTCGGCCTGGCCCACCGCAAGGGCGCCCCGGCGACCTTCGACGCCCACGGCTACGTCGCCCTGCTGCGCCGGATCGCCGGCGACCGGTTCCAGGACATCTACGTCCCGGACTTCGACCGCACCCTGGACGAGCCGGTCGCCGCCCGCCACGTGGTCCGCCCGCGGACCCGGCTCGTCATCACCGAGGGCAACTACCTCGCCTCCGCCGAAACCCCCTGGCCCGACGCCCGCCGCCTGCTGCACGAGCTCTGGTACGTCCACGCCGAGGACGAGGTCCGCGAGGAGCGCCTGCTCCGGCGGCACCGCGACGGCGGCCGTGACGAGGCCACCGCCCGCCACTGGGTCACCGGCAACGACCACCCCAACGGCGAGTATGTGAAGCCCGGCCGGGCGCTCTGCACCCGCACCGTCTCCGGGACGGGTTTGCCTCCGACGCCGGACAGGGGTAGTGTTTCCTAGTCGCTCGGCAGGGAGCACCGGACACGCGTCTGCGCGGACGGTCCCGGAGCGGCCAATCCTCTGAAACACCACTTCCGGTTCGTGCCGGTCGTTTGCGCTTTTCGGCGCTGTGACCTGGCGCTTATTCGGCGTGCTCGTTTTATCGGGTTGCGGTCGGATTCGCTTTTCGGAGCGGGGATCGGCTAGAGTTTGAAAC